>CAYXKL010000015.1:0-38157 GCA_964464825.1 uncultured Melioribacter sp.
GGAACATCATTCGCATAAGCGTTCCTCCATTAACAGAAGAAAGAAGAAAAGAATATGTTAAAATTGTTAAAAAATTTGGTGAAGATGCTAAAATAGCTTTACGAAATGTTAGAAGGGATACAAATGATCACTTAAAAAGAGTTGAGAAAAATAAAGAATTAACTGAAGACCAATTAAAAGAAGCAGAAAAAGAAACACAAAGATTAACCGATGAACATATTAGTAAAATAGATGAAATGATTAAACACAAAGAAAAAGAGATAATGGAAGTATAGATTTTAAATTAATATTCTAATTAGTTTTTTATTAAGTAAAATATTTAAAAAAATTGCTTAAAACCTCGTATAACGAGGTTTTATTTTGTAAATAAATTAGTTAATCAATTCACCTTTTTTTCTTTGTTAGATTATCTATATTTTTAGTTAGACAAATTCATCTTATTCATCATATCGAATATACATATCAAAGATTAACATAAGGAAAAAATCATGAGCGCTTACAAAGAAGAGGCACTGAGTTATCATAGTGAAGGAAGAAAAGGTAAAATTGAAGTTATCCCGACAAAACCTTGTTACACAGCACGTGAGTTATCATTAGCTTACACACCCGGAGTTGCAGAACCATGTAGAGAAATCGAAAAGAATGATGACGATGTTTATAAGTACACTGCAAAAGGAAATTTAGTTGCAGTAGTTTCTAATGGAACTGCAGTATTAGGTTTAGGTGATATTGGTCCGCATGCCGGTAAACCGGTTATGGAAGGTAAAGGTGTACTATTTAAAAGATTTGCTGATATTGATGTTTTTGACATTGAATTGAAAACACATGATGCTAAAGAAGTTATAAGAGCAGTACAATTGTTAGAACCTACATTCGGCGGAATTAATCTAGAAGATATTAAAGCGCCGGAGTGTTTTGAAATTGAAGAAGAACTAATTAAAACAATGAACATACCGGTTTTCCATGATGATCAGCATGGAACGGCAATTATATCTTGTGCGGCATTAATAAATTCTGTTGAAATTGCCGGTAAAGAACTTTCGAAAATCAGATTGGTTGTTTCTGGTGCCGGTGCATCTGCTGTTGCTTGCTGTAAAATGTACATTGCTGCTGGTGTAAAAGTAGAAAACATTTCTATGTTTGATACTAAAGGACATATCAATAAAAAGAGAAACGATTTAAATAAGTATAAAGCACTTTTCGCGCAAGATGTAGTTTATAATGATTTAGCAGATGCTATGAAAGGTGCTGATGTATTTGTAGGTCTTTCGAAAGGAAATATCGTTTCTAAAGAAATGGTTAAAAGTATGGCAAAAAATACAATTGTATTTGCAATGGCAAATCCAGATCCGGAAATTACTTATGAAGATGGTATAGATGCACGTAAAGATATTATAATGGCAACCGGAAGAAGCGACTATCCAAACCAAGTTAATAATGTTCTTGGATTTCCATTCATATTCCGCGGTGCATTGGATGTACGTGCAAAGCAAATAAATGAAGAAATGAAAATGGCAGCAACACGGGCACTTGCTCAATTAGCAAAAGAAAAAGTCCCGGAAGTTGTTATAAACGCTTATGGCGGAAAAGAATTTTCTTTCGGTCCACAATACATAATTCCGAAACCATTTGATCCAAGAGTATTATGGTATGTAGCGCCGGCAGTTGCAAAAGCTGCTATGGATACGGGTGTTGCAAAGATGCCAATTGAAAATTGGAATGCATACAAAGAACAATTACAAGAAAGATTAGGATTCTCTACCGAAATAGTCCGTGTGATGGTTCATAAAGCTCAAAAACATCCAAAAAAAGTTGTATTTCCTGAAGGTGAAGAAGAAAAAATAATTCGTGCTGCAAATACTGCTTCGGATGAAAATATTGCTTCACCGATTCTACTCGGTAATGAAAAAGTAATTACAACGAAAATTCAAGATTTAGGTTATGATCAATCAAAGTTTGTAATTATTGATCCTGAACATTCTGACAAAGCTTCTCTGTATGCTGATGAATTTTATAAATTACGTCAACGCAAAGGAATTACACCGAGAGACGCAAAAATTTTAATGAAAGAACCAAATTATTTCGGCTCTATGATGCTGAAGGTTGGAGACGCCGATGCATTAATCGGAGGATTAACTTATCATTATCCACAGACAATTAAACCAGCGTTACAATGTATTGGTGTTAAAGATGGTCTCAAAGTAGTATCAGGTATGTATATAGTAATAATTAAGAGAAGGGTCTTTTTCTTTGCTGATGCAACTGTTAATGTTGATCCTACTGCTGAGCAGCTTGCCGAAATTGCAATAAGCACGGCAGATAGTGTTAAGAAATTTGATATTGTCCCCAAGATTGCAATGTTATCATTCAGTAATTTTGGTTCAGTTGAAAGTCCGCAAACAATAAAGGTTTCTAGTGCAGTAAAAATTGTTAAAGAAAAGAGACCTGATTTAATGATAGACGGGGAAATGCAAGCAGATACTGCAGTTATGCCGGAAAGATTAGAACACGAATTTCCATTTTCAACATTAAAAGGCAGTGCTAATATTCTCATATTCCCGAATCTTGAAGCCGGAAACATTGCTTATAAATTATTCCAGAGATTGACGGATGCAACAGTCATAGGTCCAATTTTAATGGGTATGAAAAAACCTGTTCATGTAATTCAGCGCGGTGACACAGTTAGTGATATTGTAAATATGACTGCGGTTGCTGTTGTTGAAGCAAAGGATGGAAATTAATATACATTAACTTGTATTGATATATAAAAAGCGCCCTTTTGGGCGCTTTTTTTTATATTATCATACATAATTTAATGGGTTACTTTTAAATTTTTAATGCTTAGAAATGTATTATATATAAGCGCAAGTATCATAATCTTTTTTATCGGATTAATAATCTATGGTATCATATTAAATTTAAAAGAAGAAAATTTAAATGATATATTAACTGAAAAAGGAATTCAAAAATTAGAGAATGTAAAACTGGTTGTAAGTAGAAAAAATTATAGAATAGAACTATACTCTGATAAATTATTTATTAAATCTTATAAAGCAGTTTTTGGCAAAAATAATAGCACAATTAAAATTTCTAAAGATGATCAAGTAACTCCGATTGGTGAATATAAAATTTGTTCTATTGATACAAATTCACTATTTCACAAATTGTTTCAATTAAATTATCCAAATGATAAAGATGCAGCTGAGGCAATGAAACAAGGTTATATAAATAAAGACGAATTTGATGCTATTAACCTTGCACATAAAAAAAATGAATGTCCACCAAAAGAAACGTCACTTGGTTCTAATATTGGTATACATGGAATAGGTAAATATAATTTTATATTTAAAAATCTTCCCTTTACGTTTAATTGGACTGACGGTTCGATAGCAATAAGCAATGAAAATATAGATGAACTTTTTTCAATTGTTAAAATTGGAACACCTGTAAAAATCACCTACTAATAATAATCAAATAATTTGAAACAAATAAAATTCTACATATTGCTAATACTTTTTAATTCTCAAATAAATTCACAGAGCAATAATTTAATTGAATTAAAGAACATTGAGTTTATAGGAAATAATTCAATCTCGTCAAAAGAATTAGAATCGGTTATCATATCTAAGGAATCACCTGGATGGTTCTCTCAATTCATTAATAAATTTACACCATTCGGAGAACCACTTATACTTTTCGATTCTTTGATAATACCGTTAGATATTGCCGCTATAAAAAATTTGTACCATTCTAATGGCTACTTTAAAGTAAAAGTGAATTACAATTACATAATAGAAGATACTGAAGCAGAATTGATTTATTCAATTGATGAATCTGACCCGGCACAATTTGAATCAATAGAAATAAATGGATTGTTGAATAAAATTCCCGGAGAATATTATGAAGATATTGTAGAAAATATTAACGTTGATACAAATACAATTTATTCAAATTCTATTCTTGAAAATAAAAAAAATTATGCGGTTGGTTTTTTGCGCGATCATGGTTTTATGTTGGTAAATATTGAGAAACCTAATGTTTATGTAGATACAATACTAAATAAAGTAAAAGTTCAATTAAATTATAATCCGGGTAAAAGATATACTATTAGCGATATTTTTACTGTTCGAACCGGGGAAGGCATGGATTACGTAAGCGATCAATTATTAAAGGATATTGTTGGAATTAAACTTGGCGATTATTACAGCTACTATGATATTCAACGTGGACAAGTAAGACTCTACAGAACAGAACTTTTTAATTCAGTAGTTATAAACAGTATAATTTCTGATACTGTTGGCAGTACTGTCCCATTAAATATTAGTGCAGATGTGGGCAAGCTGCATGAATTATCTCCAGAAATTATTGCTAATAATGAAGATAATACCTTTAATCTTGGACTTGGGTTAAATTTTATAAAAAAGAATTTTTTTGGTGAAGCACGCAAATTAACTGTGGGTATATCAGGCGCAGCACAAAATATTTCTGAGTTTATTAAAAATCCTTCTTTCAATGATTCTACAGTATTTGGTTATGCAGATGCACGTATTACAATAGAGCAGCCCTTCCTTTTTAGCAAACCGATAAATACAAGTATCGAAACTTACTATACTTTACAAAAGAGAAAAAATGAGTATGATTCAAAATTATTCGGCGCAAAACTTAACTTTGATTTTGAATTGCCTCAGTTTACTTATTTTAATTCATTTAATTCATATTTTAATATTGAAAGAGCTGAATATATTTATAAAGAAGATTATTTAACACAGCTTTTAAGTTATGCTATCCGGAATTCTTCTGCAGTTCCTATATCGGAAGATCAAGCTGATTCTGTTGCCGCATTATTAATTAATGATCAATTCGGTGGACAATTGAAATCGCAAAGTACAAATGCACTTATAGGTGTTTCTCTTGGTTCTAGCAATACCAATGATTTACTTTTCCCAAACTCTGGGTATACATTATCCCTATTAATTGAAGATGCAAATTCTATTCCTTATTTGTTTAGTAAAATTATTAATTCTGATTTTACAAAACCTCTTTATTTAAAATTAGTCGCTGCATCTGCTGTTTATCTCCCTTTCTATTCTTCAAATGTTAATTCACTAGGTTTAAAGTTGAAGTTGGGACAAATTATAACATACCGGGGCGACAAAGCACAAATTTCGCTTAACCAAAGACTTTACGCCGGAGGCAGCAATTCTGTTAGAGGTTGGGGTACTAGAGAACTTGTTCCTCAAGATGAAATATTTGATATCAAAGATATTTCCCAAGAAGATTTAGAAGCAATTCTACTTAAAGGTGCAGCGAGCGGTGGTTTTTTTCTATTTGAAGGATCTATCGAAACCAGAAATAGAATTATAGGGAGATTCGGCACTGCATTTTTTCTAGATTATGGAAATACATGGAATAACTTCAATGAATTTAGATTCGATCAAATAGCTGTTGCCGGTGGTTTTGGTCTTCGATATTATTCTGATTTCGCTCCATTCAGAATAGACTTTGGTTTGAAACTTATTGATCCGCGTGATAAGAGAAATATTACAGATAAACTTTTTTGGAAAGATGTTCTTCAATTTCATATTGGTATAGGAGAAGCATTTTAAATCTTTAATTAATCTATTATTATTCATCTTTTCGATCAAATTCATTCATTGTTTAACACACCATTTTTGAGTAAATTTGCGGTCACTTTTCCTGAGGATTTAGATGATTTCTAGTATGACCGGTTACGGTAAAGGGTTTGTACAAAAAGATGATTATACTGTTGAAGTTGAAATCAAAAGTTTGAACAACCGCTACCTCGATTTATCTTTGCGACTTCCTAAGTCTTTATCTGCAAAAGAATTAGAAATACGGGAAAAAATTAGAAGCAAAATAAAACGAGGAAAAATTTATCTCTCTATTAGTGTAAGGAAAGGTGATTTTGAAGATCGGTTTAATGAAATTGATTCTTCTTCTGTAAAATATGCTGTAAAGCTACTTAAAGATATTAAGAAAGCTTCCGGACTGAAAGATAAAATTAAAATGAGCGATCTCTTAAATTTTCAAAATTTGTTCTTTAAGGAAGATGAAGAAAAAGCATCCGAAGAAATGCCATTAATTGAACAAGCAATAGATGAAGCAATCAGTTCTATGAATAAAATGCGTGAAGCTGAAGGTAAAGAATTAGAAAAGGATATCCGTAAACGAATTCAATTTATATATGATACTGTAAGTGATATTGAAAATAAAAAAGAAAGTAGCATTAACGAATATTTTCTGAAATTTAAAGAAAAAGCTAAACAGCTAACAGCGGATTTAGTGGATAATGAAAACCGGCTAATGACTGAACTTGCACTTCTAGCAGAAAGGTATGATGTTACAGAAGAATGTGTAAGATTAAAAAGTCATCTGAAAATATTTCTTGATACTTTGAATCAAGCCGACGATGCCGGCAGAAGATTAAATTTTATTTTACAAGAAATGAATCGTGAAGCGAATACAATAAATAGTAAATCGGTATCATCAGATATTTCCCATTCGGGAATTTATATTAAGGAAGAGATTGAAAAAATCAGAGAACAAATTCAAAATATCGAGTAAACGTTGGCTTCTAAATCTAAATTATTTGTTTTTTCTGCACCAAGCGGATCCGGAAAAACTACTATTGTCCGGGAAATTTTAAAATGTTATCCGGAATTCAAATTTTCTGTTTCTGCAACTACAAGAAAGAAAAGAGATTCCGAAATGGATGGGTTTGATTATTATTTTATAAGCGAAGAAGATTTTCAAAAAAAAATTGATAATAATGAATTTGTTGAATGGGAAAAATTTTACGATTATTATTACGGTACTTTGAAATCAGTGATCGATAACAATATTCAAAAAAATTTACATACAGTATTTGAAGTAGATGTAAAAGGTGCATTAAGTATTAAAAAAGCATATCCGAATTCTGTTCTTATTTTTATAGCACCACCTAGTATAGAAGAATTAAGAAAACGATTAATAAAAAGAAATACTGAAACTGATATCGATTTAAAGAAAAGAGTAGAAAGAGCTGAAATGGAATTAAGCTTTAAAGATCAATTTAATTATGTTGTTTCAAATATTGATTTAGAATATGCTAAAAAAGAAGTAAAAAAAATTATAGAATTAGAATTAAATAAGGAGGAAAAATGATAAAGCCATTAAATCTAAATGCTATAAAGGAAAAAATCCCTAATTTGTACGAAGCTGTTATTGTTGCTTCAAGACGTGCACGCAAAATTAATGATGAAAATAAAACTGAATTCAACGCTATCCTTGGAACTCTAAATTCAGGGCATGATGATGACTTTGAGGATAGAGAAAATCCAGAACAGTTAAAACTTTCATTAGAATTTGAAAAACGTGAAAAACCGCATATAAAAAGTATCAATGAACTTATGAACAATGGAATTGAATATCGTTATAAATCTGAAAAGGATAAATAATATTTATTTAATTTGATAAAAAGCGGAGTCCAATTACTCCGCTTTTTGTTTTTTAAATAATTAACTTTTTGACTAAATTCATTTTACAAAAACCATAGTTAAAGAAAATAAATTGGATATAGATTTCTCTAAACAGGTTATCGAAGCGTTAAAAGTTCAGCAAGAAATTTTTGGCGATCTTTTATTTGAAAAAGAGTCAGTCAATTTTAATTATAATTCCATGCCTTCAAAAAATATTATAGTATCAGAAAAGGTCGAAATGGATTTGAATAATTTGTTTGCAGAAGATTTTCAAAAATCTTCATCATTGCAAGAACTGAATAATAAAATTTGTAGTTGCTTAAAATGCGATCTTGGTAAAACCCGTACAAAATTTGTATTTGGTGTTGGTAATCCAAATGCACACGCAATGTTGATAGGTGAAGCACCCGGTGCAGATGAAGATATTCAAGGTGAACCTTTTGTTGGCAGAGCCGGAAAACTGTTAAATGATATTTTAAAAGCGGTTGATCTAAAACGCGAAGATGTTTTTATTGCTAATATTCTTAAATGTCGTCCTCCTGGAAACCGAGATCCCCAACCCATTGAAATGGAAACTTGTATGCCGTATCTTCATAAACAGATTGATTTGATAAAACCAAAAATAATTTTATGTTTGGGTAGAGTTGCAGCAAATGGATTATTAAATAAAAAATTATCACTTGGCGATCTTCGTAATAATATGTATGAGTTTAACGGAATTAAGGTAATGGCTACATATCATCCGGCGGCTTTACTTCGTAATCCTCATTGGAAACGAGGTTGTTGGGAAGATATTAAAAAATTTAAAAAATTTTATGACGAATTAGCTTTGAATTAATATGGCAAAAAGAACTAATACACGTTCGAGAAGCAGCAGAGAAAATATCGATTTAGAAAAATTAAAATCGGGTGCTAAACAGCCTCCATCAGCTGTTGAAGTTGAAGCAGCCGTTCTTGGTGCGATGCTTATTGAAAATGATGCTGTACCAAAAGCTATTGAAGTATTAAAAGCTGATGCTTTCTATGACAAAAAAAACCGGATAATTTTTGAAGCAATGTCTTCATTATACGAAGCCGGTGAACCGATTGATACAGTGTCTGTTTATGAAGAATTAAGAAAGTCCGGAAAAGCTGATGAAGCCGGCGGTGCCGCTTATTTAGGTAAACTTACTCAGGATATATCATCTGCCGCAAATATAGATTATCACTCCCGAGTTGTTTTGGAAAAATGGATTCTGAGACAGTTGATTACTTCATCTTTTGAAATTGCTCACAATGCATATGAAGGAAACGAAGATGTATTTGATTTACTCGATGCCGCTGAAACAAAAATATTCCAAATCTCAGAAGAAGGTATTAAAGAATCATTTAAACCAATGGAAAAAGCTGTAAAGGAAGCATTAGAATTAATTGAAGCAATTCACTCAAAAAATATTTCTACATTTTCAGTTCCATCCGGATTTTTTGAATTGGATGACCTTCTTGGAGGATTTCAAAAATCAGATTTGATAATTATTGCTGCTAGACCTTCTATGGGAAAAACAGCTCTTGCAATGTCTGCTGCACGTAATGCAGCAATCGATCATAACATACCGATTGCAATATTCAGTTTAGAAATGTCAACAATACAATTAGCAACAAGATTAATTTCTGCAGAAGCACGTATTAATGCGCATAATGTTAGAACCGGAAAATTTAAAGCAGAAGAAGGTGCTAAGATCAGCCGGACAGTTCATAAATTAAGTAAAGCTCCAATATACATTGATGATACGCCCGGAATTTCTATTCTAGAATTACGTGCAAAAGCAAGACGGTTGAAAAACGAAAAAAATATTGGAATGGTTATTGTCGATTACCTACAATTAGTTAATCCATCAACATCAATGGAAAGTAGAGAAAGAGAAATCTCCTCTATCTCACGATCTTTGAAAGCACTAGCTAAAGAATTGAATATACCCGTAATTGCTTTATCACAGTTGAATCGTGCAGTTGAATCACGTTCAGATAAAAAACCGATGCTTTCTGATCTACGTGAATCCGGTTCAATAGAACAAGATGCTGATGTTGTTCTCTTTTTGTATCGTCCGGAAATGTATGGTATAACAAATTTTGGAACCGGTGATATGCAAGGAGAAACTACTGAAGGTGTAGCAGAAATAATTGTTGGTAAACAAAGGAATGGACCCACAGGTGAAGCAAGATTAAGATTTATAAAAGATTATGCACGCTTCGAAAACTTGGAAAGATTCCGTGCACAATTACCGGCTGGTGAAGAATCGGTAGCAGCACTTGAAGAACCGCCATTTTAAAATAAATGAATAATTTTATACAAAATAATTTTCTGTTTAAATCTGTTCCATCGGTATTTATCTGTGTGCTATGTTTTTCCTTATATCTTTTCGTAGACAATTACTCGCAAACTATCTTTACACAAAAAGATGTAGAGATATGCAATTCAAAATTCCAATTAGCAATCGATAAAGAGTTAACTCAAAAACCAATCAACGAAATAATAATTGAAGTCGCAAAAAGTTTTATCGGTACAGATTATGCTGCCGGCACCTTGGAAGTAGATGATAAGGAAAAACTCGTAATTAATTTAACCGGATTGGATTGCTACACATTTTTAGAAAGTGCTATTGTTTTTGCACGCTGTGTTAAAAATGGCAAAACAAGTTTCGAAGATTATCAAAATGAATTGACTAACATCCGTTACCGCGATGGGATTCTAAATGAGTATCCTTCACGACTCCATTATTTTTCCGATTGGATTTATGATATGGACAAAAGAGGCATCGGGAAAGATATAACTAAAGAATTATGCGGTAAACGTTACGATAAAAAAATAAATTTTATGAGCACTCATGTAGATGCATATAAGCAGTTAAAAAATAATCCTGATTATGTGAAAGAAATAAAAAAGGTTGAAAAAGAAATTACCGGACGTGATTATTTTTACATACCCGAAGATAGAATTGAAAAAATTGAAGATAAAATTCTTAGTGGAGATATTTTAGGAATTACAACTAACATAGATGGACTCGATATTTCCCATACTGGCATTGCAATTAGAATGGATGATGGGAAAATTCATCTGCTTCACGCACCAAATGTTGGATACAAAGTGCAAATCTCAGAAAAACCGCTTGCTGACTATATTAAAGCAAATAAGAAACAAACGGGTATAATGGTCTTAAGAATAAATTCTTAATTCTAAATTCTCAATTATTTCTTCACCAAACCCAGCAATACTTTTATATTTTCAACATCCTCTTTTTGATCTTTTTCTTTTGGCGTTTCTAAAATTTTCGGAACTCTTTCAAGTTTCTTATCATTCATAATATTTGTAAAACCTTCCAATCCAATAAATCCTTTGCCGATGTGATCATGCCTATCCACACGTGAACCGAGTTCTTTCTTGCTGTCGTTCATGTGTAAGCATTGCAGTCTTTCTAAACCGATAATATCATCAAACTCCTTTATCACTTTTTTATAGTCTTTCGGGTCACGTATGTTATACCCGGCAGCCCAAATATGTGCTGTATCAATGCAGACACTCATTCTATCCGGCTCTTCAACGAGATCAATTATTTTTCTTAATTGTTCGAAACGGTAGCCGAGTGCAGTTCCTTGACCAGCAGTTGCTTCAAGCATACTTTTAGTTTTATATCCTTTAGTCTGTTCGTGTGCACGATTCAAAGATTCAGCAATAATTTTTATTCCTTCTTCTTCACCTTGCCCGGTATGAGCACCTGGATGAAAATTAAGATGCGGAATACCAAGCTGTTCACATCTTTCAAGTTCTTTAATATATGCAGAACGAGATTTTTCTAAACCGAGTGGATCTTTTGCACAAAGATTAATTAAATATGAATCGTGCGAGACTACAAATTTGATATTTGATTTGCTAAGTTTGTCGCGGAAATCGGAAATCTCTTTTTCTGTTAGATCGCGTGCAAAATATTGATTATTGTTTTTTGTAAATATCTGCATGGCGGTAAAACCAAGTTTTTCTGCTGCTTCTACAGCAGAAGCCGGACCGCCGCTTACAAATGTATGTGCACCAATTAGATGTTTCATATTTTTGCCTTTCATTAAGGACAAAAGAAAGATAAAAATTATTTACTAACAAAAGTAGAGTTAAGATGAAAATATTCATTACTGGCGGCAGCGGAATGCTTGGGCAATTTCTTAATATAGAATTGAGTAAAAATCATGAAATACTTACTCAATATTTTAACAATCCAGGTAACTGCTGTCAATTTAATAATGTTCAATTTCCTATAACGGATTATCATATACTTGAAAATGTATTTATTGATTTTAAACCGGATTTAGTTATTCATACTGCAGCTTATTCTAATAACGAAAAAGCAGATCTGCGATCCACTGATGTTGTTTATGATGTAAATGTAAATGCTACTGTTCAAATAGCACAATTATGCGATAAGTACCGTGCAAAGTTAATATATACTTCTACCGATTCTGTTTATGCCGGCTACCGAGGATCATATTTGAAGGAAGACGCAAAATTAATTCCAGTTTCTTTGTATTCAGAAACTAAATTAATGGGGGAAGTAAAAATCAAAGAAATATTTAATAACTATTTAATCTTACGCGTTGCACTTCTAATAGGTTTATGTTTGAATCACTCTATTAACAATTTTCATAAGATGTATTATAAACTAAAGAAAGGAGAAACAGTTAATCTTTATAGAGATCAATTCCGATCTCCGCTTGCATTGCATGATGCTGCACGTTTGATAAGAGAATTAGCAGAAAAGAATATAAGTGGAGAAACAATAAATTTCGGCGGAAGTGAGCGATTCTCAAGATATGAAATAGGAGAAATACTATGCGAAGAAGCCAAGTTTGATAAAAATCTTTTAATTCCAACTACAATGGATGAAGCTGGAATTCTATATAAAGTTGCAGATGTTTCTTTGAATATTGATAAGTTGAAATCTTATGGTGTGTACCCAAAAAATTTGAGGGATTGTATTAGAGAGATAGTAAATAAATCATAGTAACCCAACTCTTCGTCCACACGCGCCCTAGGGATAATAATGGGTGGGTAAAAATTATTTACTCAATTTTTTTCGTAACAGTTCATTCACAATCTGCGGATTAGCTTTCCCTTTTGTCTCTTTCATAACTTGTCCAACTAAAAATCCGAGTACTTTATCTTTGCCAGATAAAAATTCCTGGACATCTTTCTGGTTAATCGAAAGAATTTTTTCGATAGCACTTTCTATTTCTGAAGTATCACTTATTTGAACAAGATTTTTCTCTTTCACAATTTCATTCGGGTCTTTGTTAGTTTTCAGCATTTCTGGGAAAATATCTTTTGCAATTTTTCCGCTGATAGTTTTATCATTGATTAGTCTAATCAACTTACCAAGATTCTCGGGTGCAACGGGGAATTCCTTAATGGTAATTTTTTCATCGTTCATTACTTTTAATACATCAGTCATTACCCAGTTACTAGCAGATTTGTAATCATTGGTTACTGATACAATTTTTTCGAAATAATCGGCAATTTCTCTTTGCGAAGTTAAAACTTCAGCATCGTAAAGCGGCAGATTAAAATCTGTGATAAAACGGTTTCTTCGTGTATCGGGGAGTTCGGGTAAATTCCTTGCAATTTCATTTTTCCAATTCTCATCAACTATTACCGGCATTAAATCAGGATCGGGAAAATATCGGTAATCGTGTGCTTCTTCTTTGCTGCGCATCGGAAATACATCATTAAGTTCGGCATTCCAGAGCAATGTCTGCTGAATAATATTTTTTCCATCTTCTATTAAATCTATCTGTCTTGCTATTTCACGTTCAATAGCTTTTTCAACATTACGGAAAGAATTCATATTCTTTACTTCGGTTTTTGTCCCTAATTTTATTTCACCTTTTAATCTAATTGATATATTAGCATCACATCTGAGCGAACCTTCTTCCATATTTCCATCGCAAATTCCTAAATAGAGCAAGATTTGTTTTAATTTAGAAAGATATAAATATGCTTCTTCGGCAGTACGCATATCGGGTTCGCTTACAATTTCCATTAAAGGGGTACCGCAACGGTTTGCATCAATTAGAGTACTGTCTCCATAATTGTGTATGGATTTTCCGGCATCTTCTTCCATATGAATTCTTGTTATGCCAATCTCTTTTTTTGAGCCATCCTTAAACTCAATTTGAACTATACCATTTTCACATATGGGTTCTTCATATTGAGAAGTTTGATAACCTTTCGGTAAATCGGGATAGAAATAATTTTTTCTGGCAAAAATAGATCTTTCATTAATTCTGCAATTTGTTGCCATGCCCATTAATACTGTGTATTCAACAACTTTTTTATTAAGAACCGGCAGAACTCCGGGATAACCCAAACAGATGGGACAAACATTAGTGTTAGGTGGTGCGCCAAATTTTGTTGAACAGCCGCAAAATATTTTTGTATCTGTTAATAATTGGGCGTGTACTTCGAGCCCTATAACTGCTTCGTATTTTGAATTCATCTAAACTTAATTTTTTTGTGACGAAGATAAATAAAAAACCATTAACATTTTATTATTAGATGTGTGTTTACTTTCAAATAATTATTCTTGATATTGAGCAGTGGAAATGTCTTTATTCAGAGGGTACTATGCAGCTTGATATATTGATCTTTGCAGCTCATCCGGATGATGCTGAACTTTCTATGGGCGGTACAATTGCTAAATTAAGCAGCAGCGGATTAAAAGTTGGAATTACTGATTTATCGAAAGGTGAACTTGGTACAAGAGGTTCTGTAGACACACGTAAAATTGAAGCTAATAATGCATCTGCTATTATTAAAATTGCTCATCGTGAAAATTTAGGATTTCGTGATGGTTTTATTAGGTACAATGAAGAATACTTAAAAAAAATAATATCGCAAATTAGAAAGCATCAACCCAAAATAATTTTTGCACCCTTTTTTAATGATAGACATCCGGATCACATTGGTACAAGCAAGCTTGTAAAAGAAGCATTCTTCTTCTCAGGTTTACCCAAAATTGTAACGGAAGATAATGATAGAATTCAAAATCCTTTCCGTCCACAAAAATTATTTTATTATATGCAGACATACGAATTCAAACCAACTTTTATTGTTGATATAAGCGATACATTCGATATTAAAATGAAAGCAGTTTATGCTTACGAGACACAATTCCATAACCCAAATAGTGCAGAACCGGAAACTTTTATTAGTCATCCAAACTTTTTGAAGTATTTAGAAGCCCGTGCGAGAGTTTATGGATTCAAAATAGGTAAAGATTACGGAGAGGCATTTTTCTGTGAAGAAGAAATCGAATACAATTTATTGAGCATTTTGAAAATTAGTACAAATAAATAAATTCTCGTAATTATTAAAAATAATTGTTGATGATCCCCAAAATCAGTTTAACAGAAAAAACTTTCTATGTAAAAAGCATCGGATTTTTTTCCGGAATCTTTTTGTTTGTACTGCTTTTTTTTGTACTTGATTTTGGACCAGATTATTACAACTCTAAGTTAGTAGCTGCCATAGCAACATTAATGGCTGTATGGTGGATCTTCGAAGCAGTTCCTCTCGCCGTAACATCGCTTGTACCATTAATTCTATTTCCAGTATTCGGAATTGTTTCCGCTTCAGATACTGCACCACAATATATGAACTCAACAATTTTTTTGTTTGTTGGCGGATTTGTAATTGCAATCGCAATGGAAAAATGGAATCTTCATAAACGGATTGCGCTTAATGTAATTCTTCTGTTTGGAAAAAGTCCATCCAAAATAATTTTAGGTTTTATGGTTGCATCGGGATTTATCTCTATGTGGATATCAAATACCGCCACAACCTTGATGTTACTGCCGATAGGTCTTTCAATTATTTATAAAATTCAGGATGAATTTGGTGAAGAGAAAAGTTCAAATTTTTCTAAAGCATTGATGATATCAATTGCTTATTCGGCAACTATCGGAGGTATTGCAACACTTGTAGGCACACCTCCAAACTTGATTTTTCAGAGAATGTACAAAATCAATTTTCCGGAAGCTCAGGTTATTAGTTTTGGAGAATGGATGGTATTAGCACTTCCAATTGCAATTATTATGATGATAATAGCTTGGTTGGTTTTAGTCAAATTAGTTTTTAGATCGGATAAAAATTTAATCCTTGATAAAGAAGTTATACGCAGCGAACGCGATAAACTTGGTAAAATGACATTTGAAGAGAAAGCTGTTTTAGTTGTATTTATTGTAACATCTTTTTTATGGGTATTCCGCAGTGATCTCGATTTTGGAGCATTTAAAATTCCCGGCTGGTCTAATGTTTTTACATCTGCAAAATTTATTGATGACAGCACTGTTGCTGTTACTATGGCTTTTATACTTTTTTTAATACCATGTGGTAGCAATGATCACAAACACAATTTTGTTTTGAATCAAGATGATATAAAAAAAATTCCTTGGGATATAGTGTTGCTATTCGGCGGCGGATTTGCTTTAGCGGATGGATTTGTTCAGAGTGGTTTATCTAAATTGATTGGGCAGCAGTTTTTAATTTTAAAGTCGGTTCATCCAATTGTATTGATGTCTATAATCAGCGTCGTTGTGGTATTTTCAAGCGAGCTCACATCAAATTCTGCACAAACAACAATTTTACTTCCTTTGCTTGCATCTCTATCAGCAGAAATTGGGATAAATCCACTCGTAATAATGGTTCCGGCAACTTTATCTGTATCATTAGCATTTATGCTCCCAGTTGGTACTCCACCGAATGCAATTGTTTTCAGCAGTCATAAATTATCAGTTTGGGATATGGTGAAAGCTGGATTTATTTTAAACATAATTGGAATTATACTCGTTGTTATTTTCTTTGGATATATTTATTAAACTCTCCTTATGTAGAACAGATTTAAATCTACGATACAGATTAAATTGAATCTTATTTGATTTTTCATCATCTAACCCAAAAAAATTGAGGGAAAAATGCCATACCACAATACAAGAATTGTTACTTACTCATTCGATGAAGCAATTGCAAAAGTAACTGACGAATTAAAAAAGGAAGGTTTTGGAATACTTACAGAAATTGATGTAAAAGAAACATTGAAAAAGAAATTGGATGTTGACTTCAGAAAATATAAAATTCTTGGCGCTTGTAATCCCCCTTTTGCATATAAAGCACTACAAACTGAAGAAACACTTGGAGTATTGTTACCATGTAATGTTGTAGTTCAAGAAAAAGACGGGGGAAAAGTTCAAGTTAGTATTGTAAATCCGATGGAATCTATGAAAACTGTCGGCAACGAATCACTTAATGCTATTGCCGTAGAAGTTTCCTCAAAATTGGAAAAAGTTTTACAGAATTTGTAATTAATGAATAAATATTAAGTCACTAAGTTTTTAAGTAATATCACCTTGTAAGCTTCTTGTACTTCACTCTATGCGGAACATCAGCATCTTTTCCTAATCGCTGTCTTCTGTTTTCCTGATAATCTGAGAAGTTTCCTTCGAACCAAACCACTTTGCTGTCACCTTCGAATGAAAGAATGTGTGTACATATTCTATCGAGGAACCATCTATCGTGACTGATAACAACAGCACAACCGGCAAAATTGAGCAATCCTTCTTCAAGTGCACGCATAGTATTTACATCAAGATCGTTAGTCGGTTCATCAAGCAGAATTACATTAGCGTGTTCTTTTAGTGCCAGTGCAAGATGAACTCTGTTTCTCTCACCGCCCGATAACATTCCAACTTTCTTTTGCTGATCTGTACCAGTAAAATTGAACTGACCTACATAAGCACGCGAATTAATTTCACGATTACCGAGCTTTAAAATTTCTTCACCGCCGCTGATCATCTGCCATACAGTTTTTTCAGGATCTAACACATCGCGGCTTTGATCTACATAGGCAAGTTTAACTGTTTCGCCAATTCTGAATGAACCGCTATCCGGCTTTTCTTGTCCAACTATCATTCTGAATAAAGTAGTTTTTCCGGCACCATTTGGACCAATAACACCAACAATACCTCCGGGGGGAAGTTTAAAACTCATATTCTCAAACAATAATTTATCACCATAACCTTTAGAAATATTTTCTGCTTCGATTACCACATTGCCTAAACGTGGACCGGGCGGTATATAAATTTCAATATCTTTTTGGCGTTTTTCAGATTCTTCATTCAGCATCTGTTCATAAGCATTAATACGTGCTTTCGATTTTGCTTGGCGTGCACGCGGCGCCATTCTTATCCATTCCAATTCACGCTGTAGAGTTTTCTGCCGATCTGTTTCTTTTTTTTATTCAAGCTGTAACCGGTTTTGTTTCTGTTCAAGCCACGAAGAATAATTTCCCTTCCACGGAATACCTTCACCACGGTCAAGTTCTAAAATCCATCCAGCAACATTGTCTAAAAAATATCTATCGTGTGTTACTGCAATTACCGTTCCGGCATAACGGTTTAATTCTGCTTCTAGCCATAAAACTGTTTCTGCATCAAGATGGTTTGTAGGTTCATCTAAAAGAAGAATATCAGGACGCTGTAAAAGTAATCGGCATAGAGCAACGCGTCTCCGCTCACCGCCGGATAAAACTTTAACCGGAGTATCAGCTGGTGGACAGTTAAGCACATCCATTGCCAAATCGAGTTTGGAATCGAGATCCCATGCACCTAGAGCATCTAATTTATCTTGAACTTTTGCTTGACGTTCTAGCAGATCATTCATTTCATCATCGCTCATTGGTTCAGCAAATTTCGCATTGATATCATCAAACTCTCTTAAAGCATCTACAACTTCCTGAACTCCTTCTTGTACAATTTCTTTAACTGTTTTTGTATCATCAAGATGTGGTTCTTGCTGAAGTAGTCCGATTGTGAAGCCGGGTGAAACGGCAGTTTCTCCGTTGAAATCTTTATCAACACCGCCAAGAATTTTTAGTAATGTGCTTTTACCGGAACCGTTGAGTCCGAGTACACCAATCTTTGCACCGTAGAAATATGAAAGGTAAATATTTTTTATGACCGGTTTGTTGTTGTAATACTTGCTTACACCGATCATTGAATAAATTATTTTGTTTGGTTCGTTGGACATGGTTTTTGTTTGCTGATATTTGTTGTTAAAAGTGGTGCAAACTTACGATAAATCCTAAACTATGTAAACAACCCACCCCTCTGCCAAACTTAGACAATTTGTGTTCCCTTACAAGTAGGGGAAATATTGAAGAGTCCCTTCCAACGGAGGGGACTTGGAGGTGGGTCATAATACAAACTGCTTTGCGTTTAGGATTTTGTTAAGCTAATTTTAAATCATTGAACAATAATCATTGAGTGGAATGAAAAAATATGATGTAATGATAATCGGTAGCGGACCGGGCGGAGAAGGTGCCTCGATGGCATGTGCAAAAGCCGGTAAGAAAGTTGCTGTGTGTGATGAATTTTCACTTGTTGGCGGTGCCAACACTCACAAAGGTACAATTCCTAGTAAAGCATTGAGGCATGCAAGCCAAATTTTAATGGATGGCGGTAAACTTCATGATGCAGATTATCAGACATTACTCCGTCAAACAGAATCTGTAATTATGAATCAGGTAGAACTGCGTGAAAGTTTTTACAAAAGAAACAGAGTTGATCTTCTAATCGGCAGAGCTAAATTTGTTGATCAGCATTCAATAGAGTTAACGGAATCGAGTGGATTGAAAAAAATTTATCAAACAGAATCGGTAATAATTGCAACTGGCTCCCGGCCATATCATCCGCCAGATGTGGATTTTAATCATCCACGAATTATAGACAGTGATAAATTATTAAAGATAAAAGATAATCCGCGTACAATTACAATTTACGGTGCTGGAGTAATTGGATGTGAATACGCATCAATATTCAGAGGACTTAGCATTAAAGTAAATTTAATAAACACACGTCATCAGCTTCTTTCTTTTCTTGATGATGAAATAATTGATGCACTTGCATATCACTTACGTGAAAACGGTGTACTGATTCGCCACAATGAAGAATATGAAAAAGTTACTCCTGATAATGATGGCGTAACAATTCAATTGAAATCAAACAAACAGATAAGAAGCGATTATTTGCTTTGGGCACAAGGAAGAACCGGCAACTCGCAAAATATGGGGCTAGAAGAATTAGGAATTATTCCGAATGGAAGAGGTTCAATACCGGTTAATCAATTTTATCAAACTATCATTCCACACATTTATGCTGTGGGTGATGTTATTGGTTATCCATCTCTTGCAAGTGCAGCTTATGATCAAGGTAGATTTGCAGCACGTAATTTATTGTATAATGAAAAAACATCATTAAAAGTTGAAGATATTCCGACCGGTATTTATACTATCCCGGAAATCAGTTCAATTGGTTTAAATGAAAGAGAATTAACAACGAAAAAAATTCCGTATGAAGTTGGTCATTCATTTTTCCGACATTTGGCACGTGCACAAATTACCGGGCATACTGTTGGGATGTTGAAAATACTTTTTCATCGGGAAACTCTACAAATACTTGGCATTCATTGCTTCGGCTACGGTGCATCAGAAATAGTTCACATCGGTCAAGCAATTATGTCGCAAAAGGGAGATGGGAATAGTTTAGTTTATTTTGTTAACACAACTTTCAATTATCCAACAATGGCCGAAGCTTATCGTGTTGCCGCTCTTAACGGTCTTAATAGAGTGGATTTGATAAAGAAAGGATTAAAGTAGATGAAACTACCCACGACTTTTGTCGTGGGTTAATAAATAAAATTACTTTATATACTTTTTAAAATTTTTGCATCTTCAATCAAAACTTTGTACGAATAGCCATAACCAAAATCTTTGTTAAGGGTAATCTTTCCTTCAAAAATTACTTCCTGACCCGAACTTACATTTTCATTTGTAGTGATAGTTAAATCAAAATTTTCTCCGCTGGAAGTACCATCTTGAATATGAATCCAATTCCTTTTCATAATACCGGTGTTAATTTTTGTAACAATTCCTTTTATTCGAACAACTTTACCGGAGTAAGAATTTAAATTGTTGTAAAGCTGGGCTATGGTAACACCGTTTTTTACTGGATCAAGTTTGATCTCTAATTTTTCAATTACGGGCTTTTGCGGTGTATTCAAAATACCGCTGCCAAGTTTTTTATCTATTTGATCTATAAATAGTATTGATTCAAATGTTCTATCGAGTTCTTCACTATGGAAATTTTTCATCTCCATTGATCTCTTATAGATAAGAACTTCACCTTCGTTGACATCAGCTTTAGCAATTGCTATCCAATATTCTTTATCATTCTCCGATACTTTTAGATAGGTATAATCTTTAACGTTTATTACTTCATTTACCATTACTTCGTGTGAATTTAAATTATCAGCCGGTTTAGAATTGGTTTGAGGATTCTGTTCCTCTTTACCGGAACATGCAGATATCAAAATTATTACGATTAAACTTATTAAAATTTTACGCATTTATTTCCTATATATTTTATGAAAAATTATGGATGCAATATAATAAAAGTAGAATCGATTAGATTGATTATACCTAATGAGAGTAGTAGAAAAAGAACGTATATTTGAAAAAAGAATGAGAAATCAAATGACTAAAATAATTTTAAGAAGGAATGAAGAACATAGAATTAAAAAAGGACATCTGTGGGTCTTCAGTAATGAAATTGAAATGATAGTGAAGAGTGAAGATAGCAGAGTTATGAATGGTGATGTTGTACAAATTTATGATTCCCGTGATAATTTTATTGCTTCTGGATTTTATAATGCTAATTCGTTAATTGCAGTTCGTATAATTTCCTACGAAAAAGAATTTGATTTAACCAAACTAATAGAAGAAAAATTAATATCAGCTTTCAACCTACGGAATACAATTTATCCAAAACGCAATTCTTTCCGCATGGTATTTTCCGAAAGTGATTTTTTACCCGGACTTATAATTGATAAGTATAATGATACATTTGTTCTTCAAGTCTATTCATTTGGAATGGAAAAAAATATTGACAAAATAATCTCTATACTAAAAGATAAACTCGGCGCAAACAATATTTTTACAAAGAACGAAGAATATTTCCGGAAACTTGAAGGACTTTCAGTAGAGGATAAGATTTATTTAGGCGAAATGAACGATGAAATTATAGATGACGGTTCGATCAAATACAAAATAAATTTTAAATCATCACATAAAACCGGTTTCTATTTTGATCAATGCGATAATAGAGAATTTGCCGGAAAGTTTTGTAAAGATAAATCAGTGCTGGATTGTTTCTGCAATTCAGGTGGATTTGGTCTTCATGCTGCAAAAAACGGCGCTGAATCAGTTACATTTGTTGATTCATCTAATGATGAGATAAAAAATGCAATGAACAATTTTGAACTAAATGAATTGAGATGTAAATCAGAATTTGTAGCTTCAGATGTGTTTGATTATTTAGAATCTTGCCGGTCCTCAAATAAAAAATTTGATGTAATAATTCTTGATCCCCCGGCGTTTGCAAAAAATAAAAAGTCTTTACCTAAAGCAATAAAAGCATATGAAAAACTTAACCGTTTAGGAATGGAGTTGTTAAATAAAAATGGTTTTCT
This sequence comes from uncultured Melioribacter sp., assembly GCA_964464825.1. Classification (GTDB taxonomy): domain Bacteria; phylum Bacteroidota; class Ignavibacteria; order Ignavibacteriales; family Melioribacteraceae; genus DYJK01. The sequence continues at coordinate 22,081 of CAYXKL010000015.1, forward strand.
TTTTACATCATCATGTTCATATCATCTTAAAGAAGAAGAATTTTTATTTATCATAAATAGTGCGGCACAAAAATCCGGGAAGCAGATTCAAATAATAAAATTTAATAACGCATCACTGGATCATCCGGCAATTCCGGTTATGGAAGAAACAGTATATCTCAAGTTTGCAGCAGTTAGGGTTTTATGAATTAATTTAGTAGATGAACTGTAAGCATAACCTACAATTTATTATGTAAAATAACTTTCATTAGCGGGGTAATTCCCAACAATTCCAAATTTCTTATATTTAGCGCTCGAAAATTTGATTTTTTAACAAAAATTAACAGCTTTTAAGAAACTTAAATCAATTCAACTTTGTAGAAACAAACAGTTTTCAAATTATAGAGGTGATTAAATTGGATATTACAGCACTCAATGAGAAAATCAAGAAAGAAAGTGAGTTCATAGACATTCTTTTCAATGAGATCGGCAAAGTGATTGTCGGTCAAAAACAAATGCTCGAACGACTTGTAATCGGCTTGCTTGGTAACGGGCATGTTTTATTGGAAGGTGTACCGGGACTTGCAAAAACGTTAGCAATAAAATCTCTTGCAGCTTCAATGAAAGCAAAATTTCAAAGAATTCAATTCACTCCCGATCTTTTACCGGCAGATCTTATCGGAACTTTAATATATAATCAGAAAGATGGAAACTTTACTATTAAGAAAGGTCCAATCTTTGCAAATTTTATACTTGCTGATGAAATAAACCGTGCACCGGCAAAAGTACAAAGTGCTTTACTTGAGGCAATGCAAGAGCGACAAGTTACTATTGGTGAAACAACTTTTAAACTTGATGAACCATTTCTTGTATTAGCAACACAAAATCCAATTGAACAAGAAGGAACTTATCCGTTACCGGAAGCTCAAGTTGACCGTTTTATGTTGAAAGTTAAGATTACTTATCCAAACCGGGATGAAGAACAAAAAATTATGCGTGCAAATTCTACTGGTGTTATGCAAACACCAAATGCTGTTATTTCTCCGGATGATATTTTAAGAGCAAGAAAACTTGTTAGTGAAATTTATGTTGATGAAAAAATAGAAAAATATATTCTCGATATTGTTTTTGCTACAAGAAATCCTAAAGAATATGGTTTAGATGAACTTACTGATCTAATTAGTTACGGCGGATCGCCAAGAGCATCAATTAATCTTGCATTAGGTGCGCGCTCTATGGCATTTATACGAAGAAGAGGTTATGTAATTCCGGAAGATGTTCGGTCTATTTGTTCTGATGTATTGCGACATCGTATTGCCGTTACTTATGAAGCAGAAGCTGAGGATATTACTTCTGAAACAATAATTTCAAAAATCTTAAACAAAATTGAAGTACCTTGATAGTAATTAGTTCACGGTTAGTAGTTCTTAGTTTGCTATTAACTGGATACTGAAAACTGTTAACTAAAATTATGCTAACAAAAGAATTACTAAAACAAGTTAAGCAAATAGAGATCCGCACACGCGGAATTGTAAACGATGTATTCAGTGGTGAATATCATTCCGTTTTTAAAGGACGCGGTATGGAATTCAGTGAAGTACGCGAATATCAAGTCGGCGACGATGTCCGCAGTATTGATTGGAATGTAAGTGCCAGATTTGGCCATCCATTTGTTAAAATATTTGAAGAAGAGCGTGAACTAACTGTAATGCTTCTCGTTGATATGAGCGGCTCATTGGTTTTCGGCAGCATTGATAAAACAAAACAGCAGATAGCAGCCGAACTGAGTGCAATATTGGCATTTTCAGCTTTGAAAAATAATGATAAAGTCGGGCTGATAATGTTCAGTGATCAAATCGAAAAATTTATTCCGCCCAAAAAAGGAAAAAGTCACGCGTTAAGAATTGTCCGCGATGTTTTATCATTTGAACCGCAAGGGAACAGAACAAATTTACGCACAGCACTCGAGTATTTTAATCATACAATTAAAAAGAAAGCTATTGTTTTTTTGATATCGGATTTTTTTGACATCGATTACGAAAAAATATTACGTATAGTAGGAAAGAAACATGATTTGATAGGAGTAGTATTAAGTGATCCGCGTGAAAAACAAATTAATAAGAGTGGTCTAATAAAATTCCGAGATGCTGAAACTGGAGAGATCCGTTATGTAGATACAGACAGTAAAGATTTTCAAATAAATTTCAACGAGACACAAAAACGGTTTGCAAATTTCAGAAAGCAGCTTTTCATCTCCAGTCGACTCGATTCAATAGATATCCAAACCGGCGGTTCTTATATAAAACCGCTTGTTGATTTCTTTAAAATGAGAGAAAAGCGATGGTGAAATTTTTACGCTCAGTTATTCTATTCTTACTTTTTGCTTTTGTTAGTCTTTATGCTCAAGAGATGAGTGTTAGTGCGTATACAGACACAACCAGTTATATGGTTGGTGATTATATAACTTACACAATTGAAATTAAACATGATAAACTTTTTGTAATTACACCTCCACCCGTAAAAGACAGCATTAAAGTACTGGATTTTATAAAAGCTTTACCGGTGGAAAAAAATGATGTGAATGAAAATATTATTGAATACCATAAATTCATTTTTTCAAAATATGATTCCGGAAAGGTTGATATACCATCATTACAAGTTGCATATACAAAATATCAAAGCGGTAACAAGCACTTTTTGGCAACCAATCCGCTAACAATAATAGTTCATACTTTGCCGGTTAATCAGCAAGAAGATATAAAAGATGTTAAAGAACCCTTAACACTTCCATTAGATTGGCTTTTAATTATAGCAATTATTCTTGCATTGGGGGCAATCTCTATTGGTGCTTATTATCTATATAGATATTACAAGAAAAAGCAAGTTGGAGTTATAACAGCTGAACCTGAAATTAAAATACCCCCTCATGAAATTGCAGTACGGCAATTACACGAACTTGATTCAAAAAAATTATGGCAGCAAGGATTTGTAAAAGAATATCACTCGGAAATAACAGAAATAATACGTAGATATTTTGAAGGAAGATTTGATTTCCGAGCTCTCGAAATGACCAGCTCAGAAATTTTAGCGTTTATTAATTATCTAGAGGATGGAAAACCAATCTCAGGTTTATTGGAAAGTTTTTTCACAAATGCAGATCTTGTAAAATTTGCTAAATTCCAGCCGCTACCAAATGTTAATGATCAGATGATGAAGCAAGCATATCAAATTGTTAATGATACAATACCAAAACCGGTAACTGCAGAAATTCCAGAGGAGCAGAATGTTTAGTGATATTTCTTTCGCATATCCATGGGTTCTTTATTTTCTGGTTTTAGTTCCAATAATATTCTATTGGTATTGGAAAAACAAAGATATAAACTCACCAAATATTACATATTCTTCTTTACAAATGTTTGGTGATGCACCCAAAAGTTTAAAAGAAAGATTAATTCATCTGCCGGCAATATTACGATTACTTGCATTATCTGTACTGATTGTAGCCTTTGCACGTCCACAGACATTTTCCAGCGGAGAAAATATTTATACGGAGGGGATAGATATTGCAATGGTTCTTGATATTTCAGGAAGTATGCTTGCTGAAGATTTCAAACCGAACCGTTTAGATGCTGCAAAAAAAGTTATTGATGATTTTATTAAAGGAAGAACAACAGATAAAATTGGATTGGTAATATTTTCGGGTGAAAGTTTTACTCAATGCCCTTTAACAATTGATTATTCTGTATTAAGAAATTTACTCAGTGAAATACAGAGCGGTATGATTGAAGATGGAACTGCAATTGGCAATGCTATTGCCAATGGTGTAAACAGATTGAAAGATAGTCAGGCAAAAAGTAAGGTAATGATATTGTTAACAGATGGAGTTAATAATGCCGGGCAAATAGATCCTTTAACAGCCGCACAAATTGCACAAAAGTTTGGAATAAGAATTTATTCTGTTGGTGTTGGAACTATTGGAGAAGCCCCCTATCCATTCAATACACCATTCGGTAAACGTTATCAAATGGTTCCGGTTGAAATTGATGAAGCTTTATTAAAACAGATATCAAATGTTACCGGTGGAAAATATTTCCGTGCGACAAACAATAGAAAACTTGTAGAAATTTATAATGAAATAGATCGTTTGGAAAAAACAAGAGTTGAAGTAACATCATTCAGACATGCAAAAGAATTATTTTTCGGATGGGCTTTTACCGGATTAATTTTATTGCTATTTGAATTTGGTTTATCAAAAACTTATTTGAGAAAATTACCGTGAAGTAATTCTGAGTCCCGATTCGTTGGGACGTGGAGTCTTAATGATTTAATGACGAAGTTATTTAACAATTGATATAATACAGAAAAGAAATGATAAGATTTTCTAACATAGAATTTATTTATGCATTGATAGTTGTTCCGTTACTCATAATTCTGTATTGGTACTTACAGAAGAAACAGAACATACTTTTAGAAAAATTTGCCGGGACTAAATTGCATGATATCCTAATGCCTACTAAAAGCCGGTTGAAATCTGCTTATAAATTTGGAATCTACTTATTTGCTATTGTTTTACTTTTAATTGCACTTGCAAATCCGCAAGTGGGAACAAAAATTGAAGAAGTGAAACAAATTGGTATTGATGTTTACATTTTATTGGATGTTTCAAAGAGTATGCTTGCTGAAGATATAAAACCAAGCAGATTAGAAAAATCTAAATTTGAAATTTCTAAATTGATTCAACGGTTAAATGGTGATAGAATAGGGCTGATAGTTTTTGCCGGACAAGCATACATACAATTTCCGTTAACTTCCGATTATGCTGCAGCAAATTTATTTTTATCTGCTGTGGATGTGAACTCGGTTCCTCAAGCTGGTACTGCCATCGGTCCAGCACTTGACCTTGCATTAAAATCTTTCCGATACGATGACGGAACCAAAAAAGCAATTGTTGTTATAACTGACGGCGAAGATCATGAAGGCGATTTAGATGCTGCTATTGATGAAGCCAATTCAAAAGATGTCGCAATTTATGCAATCGGTTTCGGTTCACCGGCCGGTGTTCCAATACCGATTTATAATGAATCCGGTAATCAAATCGGGTTTAAAAAAGATTTGCAAGGGAATATTGTTTTAACAAGACTTGATGAGACAATTTTAAAAACTATAACTGAAAAAGGAAATGGAAAATATTATCGTGGCACCAATACAGAAGACGAACTTGAAAATATTTATGAAGACCTTGCACAAATAGAACAAACAGAATACGGTACAAAAAAAATTACCGAATATGAAGATCGATTCTATTATTTCTTACTTCCAGCCATTTTACTTTTGATTGCCGAGTTTTTTATTTCTTTGAATAAATCTAAATGGCTAATGCGATTTGAAATATTAAGAAAGGCTGAGCTATGAAAATAGTTTCCGAAATATTTGTATTTATACTTTTTGTTTGCACTTTTACTATTTCAGCGCAAAGTAAAAGAGGATTGATAAATGATGGTGTAGATTTATATAAAGAAGGAAAATTTTCTGATTCTGAAGTTAACTTCAAAAAAAGTTTGGAAAAAGATCCGGAATTATTTCAGGGTCATTTTAATCTTGGTGATGCGTATTATAAACAAGGAAGATATGATGAAGCAATGCAGTCATATAAAAATTCACTATCATTCACAGAGGATAAATACAATCAAGCCAAAGTTTATCATAATATCGGTAATGCATTACTAAAATCGCAGAAATATAAAGAAGGAATTGAAGCTTATAAAAATGCTTTGAAATTGAATCCCGATGATCTTGAAACAAAATATAATCTCTCTTATGCGTTGAACATGATGAAGCAAAATCAGAAACAGCAGCAGCAAAATGATCAAAACAAACAAGATCAGAATAAAGATAAGCAGCAGAATCAAAATCAAAATCAAAATGAACAGAATAAAGATCAAAACAAACAAGATCAACAGAATCAACAACAGCAGCAGCAGAAAGATCAAATTTCAAAAGATGATGCTCAAAGAATTTTAGAAGCGATGAAAAACAACGAAAAAGATTTGCAGAAGAAATTAAGAAAAGTTAAAGGTAAACCGGTTGCAAGGGAAAAAGACTGGTAAATTTTAGTTAAGAGTGTAGAGAGCAGAGAGAAGAGTTTATAGTGTAGAATGAAGAGTAAAGAGTGTAAAACGAAGAACAATGAACGAAGAAATCAGAACCAAGAACTAACAACTAATTATTAAAAGACACACATGTTTGTGGTTAAACGTAAAAAAGTTTTAATAACATTAATATTTATTTTCTCGAGTGGATTATTTAATATTTTTCCGCAAGAATTTACTGCAACTGTCGATAGAACTACAGTTGGACAGTACGATCGATTTCAAGTTTATTTTACTTTCAATGGAGAAAATGTAAACAGCGTTGCCAATTTCCGTCCGCCAGCATTCACCGGATTTAGAGTATTAAGCGGACCGAATCAATCTACAAGTATGCAGATTATTAACGGCAAAGTTTCCGGTTCACTTACTTTTTCATACATTCTTCAACCGATTAATATTGGCGAGTTTACTATTACACAAGCAAGTGTTGATTATGATGGTAAATCTTATAAAACAAATCCGCTAAAAATAAAAGTTGAAAAAGGGACACCACAGCAGCAGAAAGAAAGCACCGGTGGATATACAGAAGAGGAACTTGCAAAAAATGTTTTTATTGTAGCCGAGACAAATAAATCCCATGTTTTGTTGGGTGAACAAGTTAATGTAACTTATAAACTATACACAAAATTAAACATTGCTTCGCCTCAAATTACCAAACTTCCTCAGTACGAAGGATTCTGGGCGGAAGAAATGGAGCCGACTCAAAATATTTCATTCGAAATAGGAATGTACAAAGGCGAACGCTTCCGTGTAGCAACAATTAAACGTGTTGCTCTCTTTCCAACTAAAACTGGTTCATTAAAAGTTTCACCTTTCCAATTGAATGTTCCGGTAATTGTAAAGAAAAAGAAAACAGGTAACGATATTTTCGATGAGTTCTTTAATGATTCATTTTTCGGAAGATCGGAAACAATACAATACGAAGCACGCTCAAATACACTTAAGATTGACGTAGATCCTCTGCCGTCATCAAATGTTCCGGCTTCTTTCAATGGTGCTGTTGGTAATTTCAATTTTAAGGTTGAACTTGATAAAAATCGGGCAGTTACAAATGAAAGTTTAACATTAAGAATGACTGTTTCCGGATCAGGAAACATAAAATTATTAAAACTTCCAGAACTTAAGCTCCCAGCCGGAATTGAAAAATATGAACCTAAGACTTATGATAATGTTAATAAAGGATCTGTAATTTCAGGACAAAAAATAGTTGAGTATTTAATTGTACCCCGTACACCGGGTGAAAAAGAGATTCCATCTATTGAATTTTCATATTTCAATCCATCATCAAAAAAATATGTGACTGATAAATCACAACAATTTAAGATTAGTGTAGTAAAAGGTGAAGGACAGTATGAACCTTTAGCCGGGGGTTATTCTAAAGAAGATGTAAAATTATTGAGTGAAGATATAAGGTTTATCAATACATCAGATTTTGATTTACAGAGGAAGCAAGAAATCTCATTAATTAAACCATGGTTTTGGATTTCATTTGCTGTTCCGTTGATTGCATTATTTACAGCAATAGGAATTCAAAAAAGACAAAATATAATTTATGGTGATATTCAATTAATGAAATATCAGAAAGCAGAACGGGCTGCCAAACAGCGCTTAAAAACAGCTAAACGTGCTTTGGATGCTAAACAATTATCTAATTTTTATTCAGAACTTTCTCTTGCACTTTATGGATACTTAGAAGATAAACTTGGTATACAAAAATCAGATTTTACATTAGAGTTAGCATTGGAAAAATTAGAACAAGGTAAAGTTACACAAGAATTAATTGATAGAGTTAAAGCTATAGCGGAAAAGTGTGAGTTTGTACGTTTTGCACCACAAGGTGAAACATCCACTTCTGCTTCTGAAATATATAACGAAACTGTTAAAGTTATTGTTGAAGTTGATTCTTCATTAATGAGGAAACGATGATATCTATTATTCTGAAAAATACAATGACAGAAAATCTTATTACAAAAAATTTTAATATAATTCGATTGATCACATTTTTACTTTTTTTGTTTACTGCTATCTCTTTAGCTCAATCACCTGAAGAATTACTAAAACAAGGTAATAGGTTTTATCAAGAATCTCGATTTGATGAAGCTATTACTGCATATCGTAAAATATTATCACAAGGATTCGAAAGTTCATCTCTTTATTATAATCTCGGCAACTCGTATTTCAGAAACGGTCAATTAGGCTATGCAATTCTTTATTATGAAAAAGGATTAAAATTATCACCCGGTGATGAAGATCTTGAATTTAATTTGAGAATAGCTAACTCCCGTACTGTTGATAAAATTACAGAAGTTCCAAAATTATTTATTGTTCAATGGTGGGATATTTTAGTTACCACTTTTTCATTTTCTGGATGGGCAATTCTCGTAATTATAATCTATATCATTTTCTTAGGTGGAATAGCATTTTATTTACTTTCACGAAAGGCTAATTTACAGAGGTTTGGTTTTATGACGGCTTCTTCCACACTTGCAGTTTTAATTATATCAATTGTAATATTATTTGCCAGATATCAACATGAATCCACCGCAAATTATGGAATATTAATTGAACAAATTTATTCAGTTAAAGCATCACCGGATATAAAAAGTAACGACTCCTTTGTAATTCATGAAGGGATAAAATTTTATGTTGAAGATAAGGTAAATGATTGGGTTAAAATTAAACTTGCTGATGGAAAAGTCGGCTGGATTCAAAAAGGTTCATTTGAGCAGATTTAGACTCACCTTATACTCAGAAAATATCTATTTAGAAAATACGCGAGCATAATGCAGTCTCAAGCAAAAAAATATAATAATATCAAACTATCGATAGGAATTACAAAAGCTGTTGTATCGTTTATTTTACTTTTTCTATTTGTTTATTTTGGTTACAGCTCTAAACTGGAAATGTACTTAAGAAACTTTGTTGCCAATGATTATTTGGTATTATTGTTTTATGTTTTTGTGATAGGAATAATTTCGTCGCTAATATTTTTTCCGGTTAGTTATTATTTAGAATTTTATCTTGAACATAAATACAATTTATCAAACCAAACTTTTTGGAAATGGATTTGGGAAAACACAAAAGAAAGTTTAGTCGGAGTAGTAATAGGTATTCCTTTATTAATGGCATTTTATTTTATTCTTAGCTCTTTTGAAAATTTATGGTGGCTCCCATTTGGAATTGTAATGTTTGTGGTTTCTGTTGTGCTGGCTAAAATATTACCGATTTACATATTACCATTGTTTTACAAAGTCTCACCAATTGAGGATAAGAACTTAAAAGAACGGATTGTAAGACTTGGTTCCTTAGCTGGAATGAATGTGGAAAATGTTTTCAAATTTGATATGAGTAAGAATACTAAAAAAGCGAATGCCGCGTTTACTGGTCTTGGAAAAACAAAGCGGATTTTGCTTGGCGATACTTTAATCAATAATTATTCACAAGATGAAATCGAGACTGTAATAGCACACGAATTAGGTCATTATAAAAAAAAGCACATTATTAAAAATCTTATTATTGGAACAATATTCAGTTTTTTTACATTTTATTTAATTGCAGAATTATACTCAGCATCCATCCAACTATTTGGTTTCAGGAGTATAACAGAAATTTCCGCATTACCTCTGATAATACTTTGGGGAAGTTTAATAGGATTATTCATCAGCCCAATTTCAAATATTATTTCACGGAAATATGAATATGAAGCTGATGAGTACGCAATTAAATCCACTCATAAAAAAGAAGCTTTTATTGCAACACTGAATAAACTCACAGACCAAAACTTAGGCGACCGTGACCCACATCCCTTAATAGAATGGTTTTTCTACAGCCATCCCTCAATAAAAAAGAGGGTGGATTCAATAGAGAAGTTAACTTCCCTATAACAAAATTGAATTTATTAATTATATTTGTGTTAAAGAAAGAGGGCATTAATTTCATTAATGTATCATCTACTTAAAAAAATATCTCCTATAATTTTTGTACTATTACTTACAGTTCAATGTACATTTGACGATCCTAATATTACCGATACAAATGGAACTGACCCGGTAACGCCTGATGATAAAACCATTCCTCACTCACCCTCACCAGCTAATAATGCACAGGACCAGCTATTAGTTTTAACATTAGATTGGACTGCTGAAAATGTAAGTAAATTTGATATCTATTTTGATACTCAAAATCCGCCACAAGTTCTTTTAGTATCCGATGTAGGAGACCAGCCGGTTGTTCTTACTCAACTTGACTACGGCACTGTTTATTATTGGAAAGTTGTTTCAAAACTAAGTGACGGTTCAACCGTACACGGTCCGGTCTGGAATTTTACTACTCTACATAGAAATATTCCAACATCAAACGGTTATGCTTTATATCAACATGATATTGATACTTCTCCGCCAAGCAATGTTCACGTTCTATTTCAAGTAACAGATTTAACAAATAGGGGAATTAGTAATCTGGTAGTAAATGATTTTGAAGTATATGAAGACGGACAACCATTATCACCTTCTGAATCAGAATTGCAAGTAAGCAAATACACACAAGTTCCTTTCAAATTAAGAACCGTTTTGATGCTTGATAATAGTACAAGTTTACAAACACAAATAGATCAAATTAGAATAGCTGCAGAAAATTTTGTTAGAAATATTTCTGCTGAACAAGAAGTAGCCATTTATCAATTTTCGGAATACCCGGAATTATTACGGGACTTTACAAATAATAAAGACAGTTTGATTGCTACTTTACAGAAATATCAGCTTGGATTTGCTACAACTAATTTATACGGATCGGTTATTGAAGGTGCATCCCGTTGGGAAGACCGTTATTCAATCAATGATATACTACAAGGAACTATGATATTATTTACAGATGGTAGAGATACACAAGGTTCTTCAACATTGGCAGCTGCTTTAAGTGCGGTTCATAATAAAGTTGTTTATACAGTTGGACTCGGTTCGGAAATACAGCCTGATATACTTGATGCAATTGGTACTGCCGGTTATTATCCAATTACAGATGTGAACCAGCTTCAAACTCAATTTCAATTAATTCAAAACAAAATTTTGGATTATGCAAACAGTTTCTACCAATTGGAATATAAAAGTCCTAAGCGCGGTAACTTTGATCATACATTAACTATAAGAATTAAAGATAATCCTCATATAGGTGATAATTCGTATATAACCGGAACATTTAATAGCGGCGGATTTTCTTCACAATAATTTTTTTTGAGGGAAAATGTCTGTAACAAAGAAAGATGCTCAATACATTGCTAACTTAGCTAAATTAAAATATTCTGATGAAGAATTGGAAAACTTTACTCATCAAATGAATGAAATTTTAGCTTATATAGATAAATTAAATGAATTGAACACGGATGGTGTTGAGCCGCTTTCACATCCGGTTGAAAATACAAATGTCTTTCGTCATGATGAAAAAAAGAAATCGATTGAACGTGATAATGCATTGAAAAATGCACCCGATAGTAATGAAGAATATTTTAAAGTGCCTAAAGTGATAAATCAGTAACCCGCAAATAACTAAATGATTGTAGGAATCATACCAGCCAGATTTGCATCAACAAGATTAATGGGAAAACCGCTTGCCGATATCGGTGGTAAACCGATGATTCAGCATACTTGGCAGAACGCTAAAAAATCCAGATTGCTGGATAAAGTTGTTATTGCCGTTGATGATGAAAAATTATTTAAGATAGCAAAAAACTTTGGTGCCGAAGTTTATATGACACCGCAAAATGTTGCAAGCGGATCTGATAGAATTGCTATTGTTGCCGAGCAAATTGAAGAAGCAGAAATTATAGTTAATATTCAAGGTGATGAACCTTTCATTAAAGGGAAAATGATTGATGAAGCAATAGAACCGCTCCTATTTGATAGAAAAGTTAATGTTGTAACTCTAGCTAGAAGAATTACTAGTGTAGAGGAGATGAAGTCTCCTTCAGTTGTAAAAGTTGTCTTTGATTACAATAATTTTGCTTTATACTTTTCTCGTTCACCAATTCCTTATGTACGTGATGCTAGATCTAATCTGCAAAGAATTGAAACCGGAGAAATTTATAAACATATTGGATTGTATGTTTACAAAAAAGAATCGTTATTAAAATTTACATCATTAAAACCAACCGACCTTGAACAGATTGAAAAATTAGAACAGTTAAGATTTTTAGAGCATGGCTTCAAAATGAAAATAGTTGTAACAGAATTTGATAGTTTATCAGTTGATACTCCAAGAGATTTAGAAGTTGCCCGCCGATATTATGAGAGATTTGGTAAATCCGGTGATAGATCCACAAAAAGATGAAATAATTGCAATTGTCTTTTCATTGAACTGATGCTATTTTTACATTATAAATTTAATTTTTAGAGGAAGTAATGGATAGAAAAATAAGAGTCTTAGTAGCAAAAGCCGGATTAGATGGACATGATAGAGGAGCAAAAGTAGTTGCCGCTGCACTTAGGGATGCTGGTATGGAAGTTATTTACACCGGTTTGCGCCAAACACCGGAGATGATTGTTGAAGCAGCTCTTCAGGAAGATGTGGATGCTATTGGGATTAGCATTTTGTCGGGTGCTCATATGACAATCTTTCCCAAAATTATAAATCTAATGAAGAGTAAAAGGATTGATGATATTTTATTATTCGGCGGCGGAATTATACCCGAAGAAGATTTAATCAAATTAAAAAGTATGGGTGTTGGAGAGCTTTTTACTCCAGGTACAACTACAACAGAAATCATAAAATATCTGAAAGAATGGGTCGAAAAACATCCGAAGAATTAACCCGCCAAAAGGCGGGTTTTTTATGCAAACCATAATGTTTAATAATACAGTTACTTTGATTATTTTTAATATGATTTTAAGGATAGTTAATGTCTGAAAATTCAAAGACAAGAATAATATTTCTCGATATGATGCGTGCTCTCGCCGTACTTATGATGGTTGAAGGTCATACAATTGATACATTTCTTGCAGAACAATACCGGGATTATTCATCCATAACATATAACATCTGGTTTACCATACGCGGTTTTACAGCACCTATATTTATGTTTACGTCCGGTGTAGTATTTACATATTTACTTAGAATGAACAAAGAACCATTTTTCGAAAATCCGCGGGTTAATAAAGGAATAATTAGATTCGTTACTTTGTTAGTCATTGGTTATCTTTTAAGATATCCCACCTTTACAGTATTTGATTTTAGTGTTGTTACCAAAGAACAGTGGTTAAGTTTTTTTGTTGTGGATGCATTGCATTTAATAGGCTTTGGAATTTTATTTATCATTATTCTTACATATATAGCTGAGAAATTAAAAATCAGTGATTACATAGTATTTTTATTTGCAGCATTTTTCTTTTTTGGTATGATGAATGTAACACAAAATATTAATTGGGCAAACTATATGCCCATTCCTTTTGCTGCATATCTTTACAACGGAACCGGCTCTTACTTTCCATTTTTTCCCTGGGCTGGATATGTTATTAGCGGCGGAATATTGGGAGTATATTTAGCACATAATCCGAAAGCATTTACATCTCCTAAATTTAGTTTTAGATTATTGATTTTAGCTATAATTATACTTGGCTTAGCATTTATTGTAGAAGGTATTGAAAACATTTTTTATAATGGTGAAGAAATCTGGACAGATAACTTATATGTAATATTTTTACGGTGCGGGGTATTGCTACTATTAAATTCTTTTATGTCATTTATTGCTTTAAGAATTCAAAGAATTCCGGAATTTATTAAGCAAATAGGGAGACATACCTTATTGGTCTATGCAGTTCATGTCGTAATTCTTTATGGTAGCGCCTGGGTACCCGGTCTAAATTTAATCTTTTCCAAAAGAATGGATCCATTTACATCAATCATTTCTGCAATTATTATGGTAATTTTAATGGCGTTAATCGTTATTCTCTTGGAAAAATATAAGTTGTATAGAAGAAATAAAATTACTGAAGTTAGTGTGACATCGTAATGGTAATTGAAACGGAGTTAATTTGAAAAAAAGATCAGAAAATTTAAATCCAGCTATAACCGAAGAAGAAAAGAAGATTGAATTGTCTCTCCGTCCAAAAACTTTTGATGATTTTATCGGTCAATCAAAAATTACAGATAATTTGAAAGTATTTATCGGTGCTGCAAAAAAAAGAAATGAGGGATTGGATCACGTTTTGTTAACCGGTCCTCCCGGACTTGGAAAAACAACACTTGCACATATAATTGCAAATGAACTTGAAGTAAAAATAAAAGTTACTTCCGGTCCGGTACTCGAAAAACCTGGTGATCTTGCCGGATTATTAACAAACCTTGAAGAAAAATCTGTTCTTTTTATTGATGAAATTCACCGGTTAAGTCCGGTTGTAGAAGAATATCTTTATTCGGCAATGGAAGATTATAAATTAGATATTATGATAGACAGCGGTCCGAATGCAAGAACTGTTCAAATTAAATTACCACCATATACTTTGATTGGTGCAACAACACGTGCTGGATTATTAACAGCTCCGCTGCGTGATCGTTTTGGTATTAAATCGAGATTAGATTATTATGAAAATAATTTGATAGACGGCATAATTCATAGATCATCAAAATTATTAGATATTAAGATTGATGACGATGCTGCTAAAGAGCTGGCCAAACGTTCACGAGGTACGCCAAGAATCGCAAATCGTTTATTGAGAAGAACAAGAGACTTTGCTGATTTTGAAAATAAAAAAACTATAGATGTGGAAATTGCACAGAAAGCTCTTAATGCTTTAGAGGTTGATGAATTTGGTTTAGATGAAATGGATAAGGAAATAATTCTAACAATAATTGAAAAATTCAGCGGAGGACCGGTTGGGCTTAATACGTTATCCGTAGCCGTAAATGAAGATCCCGGTACAATAGAAGAGGTGTATGAACCATTTTTAATTCAACAAGGATTTATTCAAAGGACACCTCGAGGTAGAGAAGCAACAGATTTAGCTTATAACCGTTTCAATAAGAAACGTGGTAATATTAATAACCAGGAAAAACTATTTAATTAATTATGATAATTGAAATATCAAATATTAAAATCGGGAACGGCAATCCATTTGTTTTAATTGCCGGTCCATGCGTAGTAGAAAATGAATCTATAACTCTCAGCACTGCTGAGAAGATCAAAAAAATTACTGATGATTTAGGCATACCTTATATCTTTAAATCAAGCTATAAGAAAGCAAACCGAACTAGTATAGATTCATTTATTGGCTTAGAGTTTAAGGAAGCTATTAATATATTACAAAAAGTGAAGGATAAGTTTGATCTTCCTTTACTAACTGATATTCACACAGAAAATGAAATTAATGAGATAAAACATATAGCCGATATAATTCAGATACCGGCATTCCTTTGCAGACAAACAGATTTATTAGTCGCTGCCGGTAAATCGGGTAAAACTGTAAATGTAAAAAAAGGTCAATTCCTTGCACCTGATGATATGAATTATGTAGTTAAAAAAATTGAAAGTACCGGAAATAAAAAAATTCTTTTAACAGAACGGGGTACAACTTTTGGTTATCATAATCTTGTGGTTGATATGCGAAGCATTGAAATAATGAAATCAACCGGTTATCCAGTAGTAATGGATGCTACCCACGCAGTGCAGATTCCAAGTAAAGGAAGTGTAAGCGGAGGTGAAAGAAAATATATACCAACACTTGCAAAAGCTGCAGCTGCTGTTGGTATTAACGGATTATTCTTAGAAGTTCATCCCGATCCGGATAATGCATTAAGCGATTCAGCGAGTCAATTACCTCTTTCAAATTTAAGAGATCTTCTAACAATAATTAAAGAAATAGATACCCTTATCAAAAAATGAAAAAAGAAATTCTAAAAAAAGTAAAAACCATTAAACTATTTCTATTTGATTTAGACGGAGTTCTCTTAGTTAATGATCAGT
>CAYXKL010000016.1:0-37415 GCA_964464825.1 uncultured Melioribacter sp.
TCATAACAGTTCCTCTTGGTAATTATGTTTTACCAGCAAATCTTTTAAAGCATTTCTTGATCTATGAAGCAGTACTTTTGTATTAACTAATGAAATTCCTAAAACCTGACTTATCTCATTCAAAGATAATCCATCTACATAAAATAAGATAGTCACTAATGCATTCCTCAATGGTAATTTATCAACTAATTTTAAAATATACGCTCTCGAATTTTCAGCATTAGCATAAATTTGATTATCATAATTTGAAAGATCAAAATCTTCATCAATAGATGTCATTTCTTGTTCAATTTTTCTTTTCTTTGAAGCTATAACTGTTAATGCTGTATTATATACTATTTTATAAAACCATGTAGAATATTTTGAGTCTTTTCTAAAATCTTTCAAAGAATTGTATGCTTTTAAAAAACTATCTTGCAGAACTTCTTCGGCATCCATTTCATTTTTAAGCATTCTTTTAAGTAAAGAAAATGCTTTATCTTTATAACGATTAACCAAAAGGGCAAAATCTGCTCTATTTCCACGGTTAATAGAATCGATTATTTCTAAATCAGATAAGTGTTTCATTGTCAATTTAGACTATAACTATCAATATAAAGGTTACAAAAAATTATAAATATGGTTCTGTAACCTTATTAAGCAATTTATTTGTCCAAAGAAGTAAGAAAAGAAAATAATATGCAACTTTTAATTTTAAGCTGTAACCTTTGAGTTTAATAAATAGTCTGAAATAAAAAAAAGGAGAATTAAAATGGACGGTGGCGAAGTATTTATACCCATTATAATGTTTTTGGTTATAGGTGTAGTATTAGTTTCATACATATTCTTTAGATCTAAAGAAAAACAAATGATGATCGAAAAGGGAATGTCGTATGAACAAATGATTGAATTCCTCAAAACAAAACGTAATCCTTATACCTGGTTAAAATTAGGTATTGTAGTAATGTTTTTTGGTATTGGATTAGGAGTAGGATTATTAATCCAAAAATATACCTATGTAGAGGAATGGGTTCCATTCTTAATGATAACGTTAACCGGAGTAGGATTTATTGTTGCTTATCTAGCAGAAAGAAAATTCGAAAAAGAAAATAAGTAGGACATTTAACATTATTAAATCCCGAAGAAATTACTTCGGGATTTTTTTAAATTAATTTTATGCAAGTTCATGTTCTTCAAGCCATCTTTGAGCATCAAGGGCAGCCATACATCCAGTACCGGCTGCTGTAATAGCTTGACGATAAATTTTATCGGCAACATCTCCAGCAGCAAAAACACCCTCAACACTTGTATGTGTGGTACCGGGTTTAACTTTTAAGTAGCCGGTTTCATCCATATCAAGTTTACCTATGAAAATATTTGTGTTTGGTTGATGTCCAATTGCAACAAAAATTCCATCAGTTTGAACTTCGTAAGTCGTTCCATCTTTTGTATTTTGAATTAGAGCACCGGTAACTGATTTTCTACCATTCTCATTTTTACCCAATACTTCTTTAATAACAGCATTTGTAATGAATTTGATTTTAGGATTTTTCTTAGCACGATCCAACATGATTTTGGAAGCACGGAATTCATCACGTCTGTGTACAATGCTTACTTCCGATGCAAACCTTGTTAAATATGTTGCCTCCTCCATGGCTGTATCGCCGCCGCCAACAACTAATACTTTTAATCCTTTGTAAAAAAATCCATCACAAGTAGCACACGCAGATACGCCGTAGCCCATATATGTATTTTCACTATCAATATTAAGTAATTTTGCTGATGCACCGGTAGCAACTATAATTGAATCAGCTGTATAAATTTCGCTACCAACTTTTACTGTAAATGGCTTTTTCGAAAAATCAACTTCATCTACAATTTTAAAAAAACATTGCGCACCAAAACGCTGAACTTGTTTTCTCATAATATCCATCAATTCGGGACCTTGTATTCCATGTTCGAATCCGGGAAAGTTTTCTACCTCTGTTGTAATTGTTAATTGACCACCTGGCTGCAATCCTTCAAAAACAACTGGATTAAGATTTGCACGTGCTGTGTACAAAGCTGCTGTTAATCCAGCCGGTCCTGATCCAATAATTATCACTTTATGATGACTTCCGTTCATGTATTTATCTCCATTGATTTCAATAATTATTACAAAATTACTAAATAATTAGATTCATGAAATGTTAGTTAGATTCACATATATAGACAATTAATAACATATATAAACACTATTTCACTTTTAAAAATTCAGCGTTTCTAATTATTCCATTCAATTTTGTTCTTTTTATAGGACTTGTTTCAAATCTTTTTTTAAACTGATCACTGTCAATTTTAGCTATATCTTCTATTTGAAATTCTTTATTAATTGGTTCAAATTCTTTAATAGCTGTTACAGTAGAGAATTTTTTATTCCACGGGCAAACATCCTGACAGACATCGCAGCCGAAGATCCAATTATCAAATTTGCCTTTGTATTGATTTGATATCTCACCTTTATTTTCAATAGTTAAATAAGAGATGCATCTATTTGCATCAACAACATATTCATTTACTATTGCTTTTGTTGGACAAGCATCAATACAAGCAGTGCATGTTCCGCAAAAATCTTCTATTGGATTATTATAAACAAAGTCATAATTGGTAATAATTGTTGCCAAGAAAATCCAACTGCCTAATTCTTTTGAAATTACATTTGTATGTTTACCCAACCAGCCGATACCGGATTTAACTGCCCATACTTTATCCATAACTGGTCCGGTATCTACATAACTTATGCTCGCAAAATCAGGATCAATATTTTTAAGTTCATCTTCAAGTATTTCGAGTTTTTCCCATATTACTAAATGATAATCTTTTCCCCAAGCATATCTTGATACTTTTCCTATGTTATTTTCATTTGAATATTTATGAGGAGTGTAATAATTCATAGCTAAAGAGATAACACTTTTTGCATTAGATAAAATGTTATTAACATCTAATCGTTTTTCAATATTACGTTCCATATAATCCATATCTGCATGATACTTTTTATCAAGCCATAATTTCAATTTTTCTGTTTCATTAATCAATTTATCTGCTCTTGCAAATCCTATCAAATCAAAACCTAGTTCTTTTGCTTTACTTATTACTATTTCATTTGTAATGTTCATACTACCATTTTAATTCTTTCTTTGTAACTTTAACATAAATTTCATTGTTAACAACTTTTATATCATATATAGTTAAACCTTTTCTATCATTTGCAAGATTACCGGTGCTAAGTTCAAATTCCCACCCATGCACGGGACAAATAACTTTACCATTTTCAATTAAACCTTCATGCATCAGATGTGTTTTTTGGTGTGGACAAATATTACTAATAGCATAAACCGACCCATCAACTTTGAATAAAGCTATTTCTATATCATCGACAAAAAATCTTTTCCCAACTTTTTCTTTTAAGTCAGAATAATTACATACTTTTACAAATGCATCCGGTACTTTCATCAGATTAATTCCTTAAAAATTTCTTTTGCCGTAAATCCTTTTTCAGTTTTCATAACAGTTGCTGCAATTATTTCGGGATCGTGTTCAAAAAATAAAATCCAATTATTATCTACTGCTTTAGTATATAATTCTTTCTTCTCTTTAACAGTTTCAAGCGGTTGGAGATCATATCCCATTACGTATGGAATTGGGATATGTGATGAAAACGGCAGTAGATCTCCACAGTAAACGAGTGTTTTAGACGCATCTGATATTTTTACCATCTGCTGATAAAAAGTATGGCCATTAATTAGAATAAATTCGATTTCGTCATCAAATTGTAATTGATTATCAATAAGATTTAAAACACCTTCTTCAGCAAGTGGTACAAAACGGTTCTGCACAAAACTGCCGCGATCTCTATCAGATGGATTTAGAGCCCAATCATAATGTTTTTTTTGCACATGATATTTTGCATTCGGGAATATCGGTTCCCATTTTGAGTCTACAAGTTTAGTAGATCCTCCGGTGTGATCGAAATGAAGATGAGTTAAAATAACATCCGTTATCTGTCCGGCAGTAACATTATTTTTATTCAATGATGCATTTAATGAATTTTCATTCTGATTTACATTATAAATACGATTAAATTTTTCATCCCAATATCCACCCAAACCGGTATCAATCAATATTTTTTTTGAATCACTTATTAATAAAAGACACCTTGCACCGAGAGTGACGCGGTTCATTTCATCTGCTGGATTGCTGATTTGCCAGAGCGGTTTCGGAATAATTCCAAACATTGCACCGCCATCTAATTTAAACTCTCCAGTTTCAATAACCTTTAACTCATATTTCCCGATTTTCATAAATGCTTCTTAAATTATTTATTAATAAATTTTATATGAATAAATTTATAAACAAACTTTCACAATTCATATTATGATAAAATTTAACAAGTTCAAAAAAACATTTTCAATATTTATTACGATTCTCATCTTTTTGTTCTTTCACTCTTGTAATAGTTACACCAATATTGTTAAAGAAGAACAAAAGCTAGAACAGAATTTAAATGTTATGACATTCAATATTAGGTACGGAACTGCGGATGACGGCAGCAATAGCTGGCAACACCGCAAGAATATGGTGTTTGAAGTTATTAGAAATTTCAATCCGGATTTTGTAGGATTACAAGAAGCGCTTGAATTTCAAATCAAAGAAATTATAGATCAGCAGCCCGACTATACTTTTATTGGCGTTGGCAGAGACGATGGGAAAACGGAAGGTGAATATTCTGCTATTCTTTATGCAAAAGATAGATTCATTTTAGATACTACAGAAACTTTTTGGTTTTCAGAAACTCCCAACATTCCTAGTTCCAAAAATTGGGGAAATAATATCACAAGAATCTGCACATGGGGAAAATTTTTCGATAAATTCACCGGTAAACAGTTATATGTCCTTAATGTTCATTTTGATCATGAATCAGTTCCATCAAGAATTAAAAGTGCACAAGCTGTAATCAATAAGATCAACTCATTAAACAAAGCACTACCAATAATACTTACTGGAGATTTTAATACCGACGAAACAGAAGAAACAATCTCAGTTATCAAAAAAAATGGTTTGATGGATTCATATTACCTGGTAAACAAAAAAACAACAACAGATGGAACATTTAATTCATTTTTAGGTGAAGATACCGGCAATAAAATTGATTACATATTCATCAATGATAAGTTCAAAGTTGTGAAATCGGTTATTGATAAAACAAATGTAAATGGAAAATATCCATCAGATCATTTTCCGGTAAAAGCAGTACTGAATTATAAATAAAAAAATCCCGATTAAAATCGGGATTTTCAAATTGTAGTAATAAATAATTAAAACTGTATCGCAGTATAAACTAACTAAAATCTATCTTCCAATACCATCGAGATATTCTTTTCTTTTTAATAGAGTATCTTTATCCTCAACATGTTTCGGATCAGGAACACAGCAATCAACCGGACACACAGCGGCACATTGCGGCTCATCATGGAATCCAACGCATTCAGTACATTTATCGGGTACTATATAGAAAAAGTCTTTAGAAAAAAATCCTTCAGCGCCAGAAGGAGCAGCATCTCCCTCACCATAATGTTTTCCGGCTAGCTCCCATTGAGCGCCGCCTTCATAGATTGCAGTGTTGGGGCATTCTGGTTCGCAAGCACCGCAATTGATACATTCGTCTGTAATCATTATTGCCATAGTATAAATCTCCTAGATTAGTGAAAAATTTATTCAACAACTTGAATTACCGGAATCTTACTCAATTCAACTTTTGGAATTTTATCAAAGTTAAATTGGTTTATTTCATCAATAAGTAATTCAATCTGAATTATTAATTTTTTTAGATCAATATTGTAATGAACAGGTAGATAGTTCATAAGTTTCTTTTTTGACTTTGTTAGTTGACTAACTGCACCTTTATAGTTGCCGGATATAAGATGGTAGCATCCAACAGAAACCTGAACTAAACCCTGAAAGAACATTTGATCATCTTTATCAGAATTAAACCAAAGTTCCTCAAAATAATCATGTGCACAAAAGAAATCCGCACAGTTAAATAAAGTAATACCTTGTAAAATGTCTTTCAATCTCTATGAAATAATAATAAAAGATGCTAATAACTTCAAGGAAAGAAAAAATTAAAAAATAAAGACAGATTATCTTTTACCAACTACCGCTGGCACCGCCGCCTCCGAAAGATCCACCACCCCCCGAAAAACCGCCAAAACCGCCACTACTACCTCCCCAACCACCACGACTACTTCTACCGCTACCCATAGAGCTTAGTATTAACCATGGTAAAATTCCACTGCCACCCTTTCCACCTTTACCGCCTCTACCGCTAAAAATTATAAAAATGATAAAAAGAATAATATAGATAAATGGGAATCCAATCCCCTCTTCATCTGTATCCTTAGCGTCATTTTTATATTCACCTCTTGTAGCAGCCATTATTGCATTAAGTCCGGCTGCCACACCAGAATAATAGTCATCGCGTTTAAAGTAGGGTCTTACTTCATTTCTTAAAATTGAACTTGCTAGTGCATCAGGCAAAGCTCCTTCCAGACCGTAACCGACTTCAATCCTCATTTTCTTATCGTCTTTAGCCACGAAAAATAATACGCCGTTATTATTTTTTGCAGATCCAATTTTATTTTTGGCAGCAACTTCATAGGTATATGTTTCCAATGGATAACCATCTAACGAGTTGATCATCAAAAAAACAACTTGGTTAGAAGTTGAATCATCGAATGACTTGAGTGTAGAGTTCAGAGTGTAGAGTTCAGAATTAGAAAGAGTTGTAGTAAAATCATTTGCATAATTTTTTAAAATTGGAAATTCCGTTTGAGCTGATAAAATCATCAACGGAATAAAAAATATTACCATAAATTTTTTCATTTCACTCTACACTCATCGTTCTTAACTCTTCACTTAAAACTGAACTTTTGGAGCTTGTTCAGAACCGGCAGCAGCTTTAAAATACTGTTTTTCACTAAAACCGGTAATGCCAGCAATTATTGCTGCCGGAAATCTTTTTATTTGTGTATTATAATCTTGGACTACTTGATTGTACTTCATTCTTTCGACAGAAATTCTGTTTTCTGTTCCTTCCAATTGTGCTTGAAGCTGCAAAAAGTTTTCATTGGCTTTAAGCTGCGGATAATTTTCTGATACAACAAGTAATCTTGATAACGCACTACTCAAACCGTCTTGCGCTTGCTGGAATTGCTGGAATGCCTGAGGATCGCTCAATTGATCAGCACTTAATTTAATTTGTCCAACTTTAGCTCTTGCTTCAGTAACAGCAGTAAAGGTAGTTTTTTCAAATTCCGCTACCCCTTTTACAGTTTCAACAAGATTCGGAATTAGATCATAGCGGCGTTGATATTGGTTTTCAACTTGACTCCATGCTTGGTTAACACCTTCATTCATTCCGACCATATTATTATAAACACCCACTCCCCAACCAACAACTGCAATAACAATAACAACTATAACTGCAATTATAGCTAGAGCAATAATCCATCCTTTTTTCATTTATCCTCCTAAAGATTATTTATAAACTTTTTTAGTTTGTTAAGCTTCTAATTGGTGCTGGAATTTTCCCACCTCGTCCAATAAAGTTTTCTGCACTCAATTTTCTAACTTCCATTACCGGTGCTCTTCCAAGTAATCCTCCGTAATCAACAAAATCCCCAACTTTTTTACCATATGCTGGAATAATTCTAACGGCAGTAGTTTTATCATTAATAACACCAATTGCACATTCATCGGCAATTATACCGGCTATTGTAGTTACCGGTGTATCGCCTGGGACGGCAATCATATCTAATCCTACAGAACAGACAGCCGTCATTGCTTCCAATTTTTCCAGTGATAGATTACCAACTTGTGCGGCACGGATCATACCTTGATCTTCACTTACTGGAATAAAAGCACCGCTCATACCGCCGACTGATGAACTTGCCATTAATCCGGCTTTTTTAACTGCATCATTCAACATAGCTAAAGCGGCAGTTGTTCCGGGTGCACCTACATCTTCAAGTCCCATTGCAATTAGAATATCTGCAATGCTGTCTCCTTCAGCTGGAGTTGGTGCTAATGATATATCAACTATTCCAAATGGAACTCCATTTTTTTCTGCTACCTTTCTACCAATTAATTCACCGGCTCGTGTAATCTTAAATACTGTTTTCTTAATCACTTCTGATAGTTGCTGTAAATCTACATGGCCGGCTTCTTTAATTGCATCGAGTACAACACCCGGACCACTGATACCTACGTTTAATACAACTTCGGGTTCGGTTACACCATGAAATGCACCGGCTACAAATGGATTATCTTCAACAGCATTTGCAAAGACAACTAATTTTGCACAGCCAATTGAATCATTCTCTTTTGTTTTTTCTGCTGTTAATTTAATTGCTTCGGACATCAACACTATAGCATCCATATTAATACCGGCTTTTGTAGAAGCAACATTAACACTTGAACAGACACGTTTAGTTTCTGATAATGCAAAAGGTATGGCTTTAATTAGTTCGCGTTCACCATTGGTCATGCCTTTTTGTATTAATGCAGTAAATCCGGCAATGTAATCAATGCCAATTTCTTCGGCAGCTTTATCAAGAATTTTTGCTATCTCAACGTATTCTTCGGCTTTGTAGGAATCGAACGGTATAGATATTGGTGTTATAGAAACTCTCTTATTTGCAATAGAAATTCCAAAACGTGATTCAATTTCTTTAGCATTCTTAACGTGATTTTTTCCGTAACGTATTATTTTATCATAAATTTTTTGTTTGGTAATTTCAAGATTACGGTCATTACAGTCGCGCAAACTTATGCCGAGTGTAACAGTACGGATATCAAAATGCTCAATCTCCGTCATTCTTATAGTTTCAAGTATTTCTTCAAATTCGTATTGCATATTTTTGTTATTTGTTAGTAGTTAGTTGATTGTTGACGGTTGTTTGTTGTCTTTATTGAATTTATATATGCACTTAATCGTGGTGATAATACATCAATTATTAATTTTATTTCATCAATATTTTTTTTATTAAGTAAATTTCTTTTTAAAGTTCTACGAAGCCAATGATTAGTTTCAAATAATGAGCTTCTTGCAATTCGAGCAAATCTTTTGTTCTCAATTGAACTTCCTCTTCCAGTACCTTCAGCAATGTTTGCACCAATACTATTGCAATACCTAATAAGTTGTTTACCAACTGTATCTTGAGCTACCAAATTCCATTTAATCACTATATTCCAAATTAAATCTGCTAATTTTTCAGATAACTTATATACATCCAATTTTTCAAAATTTGTTCTTTCCATATTTTCCCTTTAAATATTTACTAACCACCAACTACTAACAACTAACCATAAACAAAAAACAATCTTTATATTCTGTGCATATAACGAAAAACATCTTCGTGCTGTAAGTAAATTTTTATTTTAACATCATCGGCTACTTTACTTAATTCGGTTTGAATTTCTTTTAATTCCTTTTGAGATGTAGAAATATCAATAATCATAATCATTGTAAAAAAATCACCCATAATTTTTTGAGAAATATCCTGAATATCACAATTAGATTCGCTGAGAGCTTTGGTAACAGCAGCAACAATCCCCGGTTTATTCAATCCAAAAGAAGTTAGTATAACTCTGCCAGATGAAGAATCATTCTGTTTAAGTATTAACTCGTCGCTGCGTGCTGATTCAACTTTTTTTCTAACTTCTTCTTTTACCAATTCAGGTGTAGCTCTATTACCTAATTCCTGAATTGTTTCAAATGTTATTTTTCTAATCTCGTCTTCAGACAATTTCAAGGTTTAGCTCCTTTATATTCATATTGTAAATATCTTAATGCATTATTAGCTACATCATTGTTCTTTTGTATTGAAAATTTTTCAGCATTTTGGATATTCCCACGGTAAAATCTAAGCCAAATCAAACTTCCTATTACTGCACCATCAAAAATTCTATCTTCTAAAAATGAATTGATTGTAAAATATCCTCCCAGAAAATTCCAACCCAGTGACAAAATTCCGGATAAAAGATTACCGGAGTAAATCTGTCCCGAGCCCGGCAAAATATAAGAAATTACCTTTGCAAAAGTAACGGAAACTTTCTCCTTATCAAGATCATTGCATAATTTAATTAGCGGATGGTTCGAATCAATTTTAGCAAAATAATTAGATGCGCTTTTCCAATCATCGGCAAAGATATAAGCCCAACCTCTCCAATAATTTATTGAATCAGCTAATTTTCTATCTCTGATTGAAAATTCTAATTCATTTAGTATTTCTAATGCTCTATTTGTAGTTCTTCGTAAAATATTTGTACGTACTATTTGAAATTTTGCATCTGTTTTAATTTTATTTGAATCAGAATTGATTTCTGCAATTGAAAAATGTTTAATAGCTTCATCAAATTTTGCTCCGGCTTTATAACAGTTCCCTATTAAAAAATTTGCTTTATCAAAATATTTTTTCTCAATATCAAAAAAGAGTAATCTTTTAAATTCTGTAATTGCATCAAAATACTGTCCGGATTTATATAATGAATTGGCGTAATCAAACTGAATTGATAAATTATCTTGAGCATAATTTGATAAACTGGATAATACAAAGAGATATGTAAATAATATTTTTTTCATGATAATTTAAAAATCCAGTTTGGGTAAAAAATAATTCCGTTTTTCAAAATAAAATTTAATATCATTATCTAAATTGAATTTAACACCAGCGTTATAAATTTGTGCTGATGCGGCTGAACCGTAAATTCCACTTACATACGACAAAGCTGAAAGACCGGCAAAAAACATTCCCCTTAGATGGTGATCGTTATTAAAATTATTAATTGATAAAAAAACAAGGAGACCAGTTGTTAAGAATGATGTAATTCCATCACCAATTTCACCAGTATATATTTTACCCAGACCGGGAACCAACGTAGATAATAGCGCTGCGGTACCTTCATTTTTATATTTAGGATTTTTTAAATCCATATAATATTTTTTTATATCGCCCTTACTTGAATCTGGAAAAACAGAAAAGAATGCAGCGGTATCATTAGGAAGAATATTATTTTGAATTTGTGATATGAAAAAAAGACGGTCGATTTCAGTTTTATATTTTTCAGAAAAATAGCTCGGTACACTAGCAGATTCGTATAATGTTCTATCACCGCTGAAAAATTTTGATTTATAAAATCCTAATTTTGCTTCATCTGAAAGTGGTGAACCAAAGAAGAGTCCTTTAAAATTATCTGCAGCTTCCTCATATCTTCCTATACGAAAAAAACTATCTGCAAAATGGTAGCGGACAGTATCATTATTCATGAACTTAAGATATGATCGGTATTCATCAAGAGCGCGTAAATAATCTTTATTCTCATATAGATAATTAGCAAAGCTCAATCTGTTTTTTGGTGAAAAGAGATCATCATTTAACTGCTGACTATATACAACTGATGCGAGAAACAAACTATAGACTATGAGTGATAAATGAAAATGAGATTTAAATTTATTCATTAACAATATCACCACCAGAGTAGTATTTTATTTTTTCTGATATTAATGTGTAGTTGAAAGCTGGATCATAATATTTTCCTCTGATGTGTAATGGATAATCATTAAATCCTTTAAAAAAATTAAGATCACGTATAAACCGATCAGTGAACATCAAACTTGCTTTAATCAAACCAGCTTCATTTACAGAATGGACAAAAAATTCTGAACACGAAGGATAAAATGGACAATTATCACCATCAAGATCAGAAACAAGAAATTTATATGTTTTTTGAAGACCAGAAATTACTTTTGTTGTAAAGTTCTTGTTTATGTCTTCTGTCTGAAAATCTGTCTTTAGTTCATAAGAAACTTCTTGTGCTTCCCACTTAACCCAATCTGTCTGGGCAGCAATTAACTTTGTAAAAAAAAGTATAATCAAAAATAATTTTTTCATAATAGCCGGGAAAAATTCTCAAATTATGTTTGTATCACGCAAGTTTATTGATACTCCGTATTTATTACTTCATTTTATAGAGTATCACCGAGAAGTTACCGAGTTCCACAGAGACAAATCTTTAATTTGTTTAATTAAATATTAATCTTTCAATAACTCTCTTGCAATAACAATTTTCTGAATTTCAGATGTTCCTTCATAAATTTCAGTAATCTTTGCATCGCGTAGAAATCTTTCTACAAGATATTCACGTACGTAGCCATACCCGCCATGAATTTGAATAGCCTCCAGAGCACATTCTACAGCAACTTTAGATGCATATAATTTAGCCATGGCAGATTCTTTTACATATTTTTTACCGGCATCTTTAAGTGCGGCTGCTTGCAGTGTTAGTAATTTTGCAGCTTCAACCTTAACAGACATATCAGCAATTTTAAATTGAATGGCTTGATGATTTGCAATTTCTGTCCCAAATGCTTTACGTGTTTTTGCATATTTACGAGAAGCTTCTAATGATGCTTCAGCAATACCGCACGCTTGAGCAGCAATACCAATTCTGCCGCCATTTAAAGTATTCATTGCAAAGTTGAATCCTTTACCAACTTCCCAAACAATATTTTCTTCCGGTACTCTGCAATTTTCAAAAGTTAGTGAACACGTGTCGCTGCTTCTTATTCCAAGTTTATCTTCTTTCACACCATGTCCAAATCCAGGCGTTTCTTTTTCAACAAGAAATGTAGTAATACCGTGATGTGCTTTTTCTTTATCAGTCTGTGCCATCACCAAATGATAATTCGCTGAATAACCATTGGTAATCCAATTCTTCATTCCATTAAGTACCCAAAAATTTCCATCTTTAAATGCAGTTGTGTGTTGTTGAGTGGCATCACTTCCGGCTTCGGGTTCCGATAATGCGAATGCACCTAATTTTTCTCCTTTAGCAAGCGGTCTTAAATATTTATCCTTAATGTAATCCGATCCCCACTTTTCTAAACCATAGCAGACAAGTGAATTATTAACAGACATAATTACTCCAACACTGGCATCAACTTTTGATATTTCAATCATAGCTAATACATAACTAACAGTATCTAAACCGGCACCATCGTACTCAGGAGAGACCATCATTCCCATAAATCCAAGTTCACCTAATTTTTTTACAATTTCTGCTGGATACTCAGCTTTTTTGTCACGTTCAACTGCTGTAGGTGCAATTTCCGTTTCTGCAAATTCTTTTGCGGATTGTTGAATCATTAATTGATCTTCGGTTAATTCGAAGTTCATAATATCCTCTTTTTGTGAAGAAGAATTCTTTGAGTTGTGGATTCAAAACTAAAGAATGCCTTTCCAAAATTCAATTTAGTATTTACTTATTTCACATCTTCTTTACAAATTTGTTTGATTATTTATAAAAAGCATCTAAAAATTGATGTAATTATATTTGCACCCGATGAATATCAAAGAAAAGAAAATATTAATTAAAGGATTCACCCTATCCGAACTGCAAGATTATTGTAATTCAGTAGGTGAACCAAAATTCCGCGGTAATCAGCTATTCAATTGGCTTTACAACCATATCAGTTTTGATTTTCATGAAATGGAAAATCTTTCTAAGCAGCTCCGTAATAAATTAGATTTGCAATGTGAACTTCAGACTCTTTCACTTAAAACAATACAAAATTCGTCATCAACCGGAACAAAAAAATATCTATTCGAAACTTCCGATAAAAAAAATATCGAGTCTGTGATTATACCTGAAAAGAACCGGAATACATTATGTATATCAACACAAGTGGGTTGTCCGCTCGACTGCAAATTTTGTGCAACCGGATTGATGGGTTACAAAAGAAATCTAACTACCGGAGAAGTAGTAGATCAATATCTGCTTGCAGCAAAGGAGTACGGGAAAAAAAATATTACAAATATCGTTTTTATGGGTATGGGTGAACCGCTTCTAAATTTTGATACTACATTAAAATCTGTTGAGATTTTTACACATGAATTAACTAAAGGATTAAGCCGTAACCGAATTACAATTTCTACTGCCGGTATTCCAAAAAAAATTAAAGAACTTGCTGATAGCAATTTACGTGTTAAACTTGCTTTCTCATTACATTCTGCTTTTGATGAAATCAGAAATAAAATTATGCCAATTAATAAAAAATATCCACTTAAAGAAAATATAGATGCACTGCAGTATTATAGTGCAAAAACTAAAACAAGAATCACGTTTGAATATACAATGCTGAAAGATTTAAATGATAGGGATGAAGATGTAAAAGCATTGGCAAAACTTTGCAGTAAACTTGCATCTAAAATTAATTTGATCCCTTTTAATAGTATTAAGCACATGAATCCAGGCGGAATTTCGGCAGAGTTACAACCAACACCTTATAATAAAATTTTAGACTTTGCAGATAGATTGAGGAATAACAATATCACTGTAATGATACGTGAAACACAAGGTGATGATATTGCCGCTGCTTGCGGACAACTTGCAATTGCTTCGAAATAAATGTTCATTAAATTTTTTAATTAAACTACTATGATTCTGAAATTCAAAATTTTATTCTTGTTTGTCTACATATTAACATTAACAAGCTCGTATGCACAAAGCAATGAATCTTCAGTTAGCGGATTCGTATATGATTCCACCAATGGCGAGGCATTAATAGGAGCCAATATTTACATAAAAGAATTGAACCGTGGTGCAAGCAGTAATATCAGCGGATATTTTGTTATTACTAATTTAAATACCGGTACCTTCGAACTAACGGTTAGTTATGTCGGTTACAAAACATTAAACCAAAAAATTACTTTAAAGGAAAACGAAGAAAAACAGATCAATATAATTTTGAATCCCGAAATTTTAATTGGTGAAGAAATTATTGTAACTGCCGATTCTATAAGAACTATTCAAAAACTTTTTAATAAACCAGTATCAAAAATCGATTTATCCCCGGTTCAACTTGGAAAAGTTCCTCAAGTTGTTGAATCGGATTTATTAAGAACATTGCAGTCATTACCCGGTATTGTTCCTATATCAGATTTCTCTTCTGCATTATATGTTAGAGGAGGAACACCCGATCAAAATCTTTTTCTTGTTG
Organism: uncultured Melioribacter sp.; assembly: GCA_964464825.1. Taxonomy (GTDB): domain Bacteria; phylum Bacteroidota; class Ignavibacteria; order Ignavibacteriales; family Melioribacteraceae; genus DYJK01. Next base: position 15,077 of record CAYXKL010000016.1, read on the forward strand.
ACGGCACCGATGTTTATAATCCTGAACATGCATTCGGATTATTTTCAACATTCAATACTGATGCAATTAAAAAAGTAGAAGTTTACAAAGGAGGATTCAGTGCAGAATATGGCGGACGGCTCTCTTCTGTTATAAACATTACTAATAATGACGGTAATCGTAATGAATTTGAAGGGAAAGCATCTTTAAGTTTATTATCACTTAATACAACTTTGCAAATGCCCATTGGTAAAATTGGATCGCTCTCCGGTTCTTTAAGAAGAACTTATATTGATCAAACCCTTGCAAAATTAATTGATGAAGTTCCTGATTATTATTTTCTTGATGGTAACTTAAAAGCATTTTTTGATATTGATAACTCAAACAAATTGAGTATAAGTTTTTACGGTGGTATCGATGATTTAAATTTTGTTCTTGATAAAGACCGCGCTCAATCACTCGGATTCGATTATGTATGGGGAAATCAAACTGCAAGTATAAATTGGCGGCATATTTTCAATCCCAAAATATTTGGTAACTTCTGGATTACTGGAAGCCGTTTTTTTTCTGACTTTAATTTTGATGATGTTGAATTCACCGAGGAAAATAGAATTAGAGATGTAACTTTTAAAGGAGCTGTAGATTATTTCTTCAGTGATCATTGGATATTCAAATTTGGCTTCGAAAATAAATTTGTGAGCGGCGGATTAAAGCAAGATTTTATAGGAGGTAAAGTTGATGTATCAAAAAGACGCGAACTTTATTCTGTTTACCTCACTTCTAACTGGAAACCAAATATTTTATGGGATATCGAATTCGGTTTAAGAGGAGAATATTTCAACTCCGATAAAGATTACCGCAATATCGATCCAAGATTTACAATTAAATACAGGCTCACTGAATCGAGCAATTTAAAATTTTCATCCGGTATTTTTCACCAATATGCAAACCGAATTCCGCGTCTGTTTTTTGTAAGTATTTGGACAAGCGCAGATGAATATATTAAAGGTTCACAAGCTGAACATTACATTTTAGGTTATCAAAAGGAGATTGCTCAAAATATCGAATTTGAAATTGAAGCATATTATAAAAAATATAACAATATCTATTCCTACAATCCTACTTTTCTTGCAGATATAAATGCAGATGGATATAGCGATGAGAATGAACCGCTTTTCAATTCAAGTCGTGGATTATTCAACCGTGGAGATGGTAATTCTTACGGTGTAGAATTATTAATCAGAAAAGATATTGGTGCAATTACCGGATGGTTCGCATATTCATTTGCAAAAACAGAATACACAATTGATAGAGTTAATAATGGGAATCCGTATCCGCCCAGACACGACCGTACACATGCAATAAATCTAATTGTAAATTTTGATCTGAATAATATCTTTAATGATTTTACCGGAAAAGCGGTTATAAAAAAAGATAAATCATGGCTCCTTGGTTTTAACTTTACATATTTTTCAGGACAGCCGATAACATTACCAGCATCTGTCTACATTGTTAATCAAGCACCGGATTGGGAATTAAATACAAATAGTGTTGCTATCTATCCATCGGGGATTAATGAATTCCGTCTTCCATATTATGCACGCTTAGATTTCAGTTTAACTTACGAAATTCAATATGAGGGGTGGTCGTTATCACCTTATCTTCAAATATTCAATATGTTAAACAGAAAAAATGTTTGGTTTATAGAATATGAAAATGAAATTAAAGAAGGAATGCTCAATCAAAAAGTAAATAATATTAATATGTTTCCAATTCTTCCAAGTATCGGTATAAGCGTTAAATTTTAGTTTGGAGTTTATTATGAAGAATAAAATCATTGTTGGATTTTTATTAATATTTATAAATTACTCGTGTGGTGAAAGTGTAGTAGAGATTGGTCAAAATACATACTCCCCTAAAATTGTAATTGATGGTTTTATTTTCCCGGGAAATAAAGTTGAGAATATCCGCATTACAAGAAATATTCCTCTTAATACAAAATTAGAGCCGGAACAAGTTGTGCTTTTTACTGCCGATGTAAAAATTAAAGATTTACAAACCGGAAATATTTATCAATTATTTTTTAACCAGAATACTTTTGCTTTTGAATATAACGGTAATGATTTAATTATTGATTATGATAAATTTTACAAACTTTCTGTATCAGCATACGTTGATGGCAAATTGTTGCAAGCCAGTTCAGTTACTAAAACACCAGCAAAAGGTTTTAAAATTATTGATTCAGAATCTTACATTGACACAATTCAATATTTAGAAAAAGACGAAAGTGGAAATGACAAACAACTCTTTGTAAAATTCTCACCATCATTAGGTACACAGTATTATGCAATTTCAATAATTGCACTTGAAGCATCTATAGAAAATTTTATTTACGATAACCCATATTTTGAAATTGAGGAAAAAGATCTAGAGAAAGAACTTGATAGATATAAATACCAATTTAAGTGGCTTCAAAATGTTAATTCAACTTCATCAAGCATAGAATATAAAATTGAATGGCTCGATACTTGGTTTTACAGGAATTACAGAATGATAATTTATGCCGCAGATGAAAATTACCGGTTATTTGCACAAACTCATAAAAATGTACAGGAGTTTGATGGTAATTTTCATGAACCTCGAATGAATATCGATGGAGATGGTATCGGTCTATTTGGATCTGCAATAACAGATACCGTTTATTTCAAAATTATAAAATAGATTTAAGAAGCTTTACTTTTATTATTGTTATGTTTAACCTATTTTTTAGTTATAAACCAGCCAATTTTTGTAAGAGGTAAATTAAATGCATAAAAAGTATTTAACACTTCTCAATAAATCATTAATTATTCTTTTCTCAATTCTAATTATTTGTGCATGCTCAAAAAATAAAAATGATGCTGAAGAAGTATCAAAAGAAAAAACCGTATATGTTTATTATGTTGCTCTTGAAGGAACTAATTTATCCGGCAAGACTATCGGCTGCAACGATGTTCTTGTTAGGGAAGAAAAAAATGTAATCGTTGAGCGTTCGCCATTAGAAGCTGCACTTAATGAATTATTTACAGCTACACCTCAAGGGGAAATTATGAATTTTATTAAAGGTCCCCAATTAATGCTTGTTCAAGTTACAATTGCTAATGGTATTGCTGATGTATATCTAAAAGGTGATTTTAATATTTCCGGAGTGTGCGACATTCCGAGAATTCAGGAACAATTGTATGAAACATCAAAGCAATTCACAGATTTAAAAAAGGTAAATTTTTATATCAACAATCAATCTTTAGATAGTTACCTTTCATTGGCTAAGGATACTTTTTAATGGAGTGGTTCTACATTTTCGTAGCTTCAATTTTTGAAATCTGCTGGGCTGTTGGATTAAAATACAGTAATGGCTTTACAGAATTAAAGGCCTCAATCTTCACTATAATTACAATGATTTTAAGTTATATTTTTTTAGCAATGGGAAGTAAGCATCTTCCCATCGGCACAGCCTACGCAGTATGGACGGGAATAGGCGCAGTCGGGACAGCTATTTATGGAATTTTATTTTTCAATGAACCAAAAGAATTAATTAGAATATTTTTTATTTTTTTAATTGTAGTAGGGATAATCGGATTAAAATTATCATACAAAACTGCTTCATAAAATAAATGAAAAAACTCACCCACGAAGAAATCTCTAAAAACAGAAGCACCATTGAAACACTTCATCAAATAAAAAAATTGCCGGTTTATGTTTTGTTAAACAGTATCAGAAGCAGTTATAATGTTGGTTCAATTTTTAGAACTTCGGATGGTGTGATGATTGAAAAACTTTTTTTGTGCGGCTACACACCAACCCCAAATAAAAAAGAAGTTTTGAAAACCGCACTTGGTTCTCAGGATAGTGTTAAATGGGAATATATTAAAGATCCAAAAGAAGTCATTATTAAGCTAAAGAAAAGCGGCATTAAAATCTGCGCACTTGAGATGACTAATAAAAGTTTTCCTTACTATGAAATTAAAAAGACTGATTTTCCTCTATGTATGATTGTTGGAAATGAAATAACCGGTGTATCCCAAGATTTAATTGATCTTTGCGATTTTTCGATCGAGATACCGCAATTTGGAATTAAGCAGTCATTAAATGTTGCGGTAGCTTACGGAATAGCTGTTTTCGACTTGCGTAGAATTTTAGATCATCCGGTATAAGTAAAAAAATTTTCGCCGTTATCTTTAGTATGGATTAAAAGTAGGTTTGCTCTTACAAGTTTTATCAATGTGCGTGATGCTCTTCTCTCGGAAATGTTTGCAGATTTACTTAATTCTTTTACAGTTATTTTTTCATACTTATCTAAAAATTCAAATACAAATTTTTCTTTAGGTCCTACCTCATATTTGTTAAGTGATTTTCCGCTCGTTTGGGTTTGCATTAACTTGATCATTTCCTTGCTTGCCAGAATGCTTTTATCATTAATCCGTACATATACTTGTGCAGTGTTCAGATCGAGAATATTTTTATAATCTTGTAACCGGTGCGGTTTATTTTTTGATTCAATTATTTCAACAATCAGAATATCTTTATTATTAATTTCTGCAGATTTAATTCTGTAATCAATTTTAGGTTCACAATATTTTTCCGCTGTTTCTTTTATTAGGTCTATATCTGCTTTTTCACTTGCGATACCATAGACCGATTTATCATCATCTATACCAAATAGAATGTATCCACCGCTGGTATTTGCAAATGCGATCATCTCCTTAGCAATTTTCTCGAAAGTAGAAAAGCGTTGCTTAAATTCTATTCGTAGTCCTTCACCTTGTTCAATAAGGTGAAGAATTTTTTTATACTCCATATGAAATATCATTAATCCGGTTTTTGTATCGGCGGTTTGGAGGAATCTGGTTGAGCAGTTTTTTGATTTATTTTGTTTACCGAATCCGGTTTTATTGAACTTGGTCTTTCAACTTCTTTTATTTTCTGTTTAACCGTATCGGATTTTAATGCATTCATCTTTTCTAAAAATTGCTTACGCTCTTTTAATTCTTTATTTGCAACAGAATCAGGTAATACAATTTCATCGCTCAAATTTTGAACGGGGATAATTTTAGAATCTTTCTCTGGTTTGTCAGTTTTAAGTGTATCGGCTATTAATGAATCTTTTTTTACTTGTTCTAATTTTTCTCTTTCTACTTTTTCCTTTTCAAGTTTTTGTTGTTCTGCTAACTTTTCCTTTTCAATTCTTTCCATTTCTAATTTGTATTCATTAAACTTAGCAGCAATAGCTTTACCATATGGAGTTTGAGAATTTTCTTTTGTTGATAATATTCGGTAGAAAAACGCAGCTGAATCATACTGCATCTGTTCCTCATAAATCAACCCGATAAAATAGACCGATTTTAGTGCAAAATTAGAACGCGGATACTTTAGATAAATAGTTTTGAAAGTATCTATAGCCGCACTAATATTTTTATTATAATAAAGTTCTTCTCCTTTTAAATAAATTTTTTCTGCCGGATCTTTAGTAGCAACAATTTCTATTTTTTCTTCTTCTTTTATTAAACCTAATTTCTTTGCTGCTTCTTTACTTAATGGATCATTCGGATATTCATTATAAACTACATTAAACAAACTGTCTGCAAGTGTAGAGTCGTTTATGGTTTCGTATAATGTTCCAAGTGCATAAAGTGTTTGAACATAATATTGTTTTTTTGATGGATAGTTTTCTAAAATATTCCAGTAATAAAATTCTGCAGAGTCTACAACTTCAAATTCTGAAAAAAACATACTTCCCATTGTGTAATATGATTGTGCAACTATTGTTTTAGCAGAATCTTCAGATATTTTTGGTCTAACCGGTTTGGTAACTTTTCCTTGAGCAATAAGTTGAACTAATGTAAATTCTTTATCTGGAACTGTTTGTTGAAGACTCGGATTGGCAGCTTGCTGCTGTTGCTGTAATGTTTGAAATGCTTGCTGCTCTGTTAAATTAGGTTGGGATTTTTGAAGCTCTTCTTTTTTCAATCGGTTTTCTTCTAAGAATTGAGCATAAGCAATATCAAAATCAATAGAATCCCGTAAGAATCGATCTGGATTACTGATATACGTCAACTGAAGATTTTCTGATACTAAAGTTTTTCTTAGTTGAAAATATTTATCAAAATTTCTTGAACGTGTTCCGGCTTCAAGTTTAATTTCTCTTGGTGCAAGAGAGTTTACAGTTTTTGTATAATATTTAAATGAGCTGTCGTAGTCGCGTATTCTAGTTTCATAAATTTCACCAAGCATCATACATGCTACACCGGATGTTGGATTTTGTTTGTACAATGAATCAACTTCTTTGAATACTTTGATAGCTTCTTCATTTTCATTTTTTGCAATGTGAAGTTTACCAACTTCGATTAAAATCCGATCCATTTGATTGTTAAACTTTCCTTGATCACGTAGATCAAACAATTCTTCTTCACTTTCATCCAAACGGTTTAAGTCTTTTAGCAATTTTGCATATTCCAAACGGCTTTCAAATTCAACCTCAAATGACGGAGAATATTTAAGAACCGAGGAGAATGCTTCCAATGCTTTTTCTTCTTCTTTCTGAAGAAGGTAAATTTTCCCTAGCTGATACCAAACAAGTGCGGTTACTTCTTCATCCTGAACTGAATTTAAAAATGCAGTTGCTTCATTTACTGCATTTGAATATTCTTCCCGGTAGACAAAAAATCCGATCTTTGTTATACATGCTTTATTAAATAATTCTTCCTCTTCCAGTGCTAAAGATTCTTTTTTTACTTCATCTAATAATGCAAGACCTTCATCAAAACTGCGGAGATGCAGATATGTTTTTGCCAACCATAATTTATTTTCTAATGCATAATCTGTTTCGGGTATAGATGCTAGTTCAAGAAATTTTCTCTGTGCTTTAGAATATTCTTCCTGATAGAAAAATGCTTTACCAGTTATAAAGAGAGCATCATCAAAGTAGGCAGATTCATTTTCGAATTGTAGAATCTTCGAACACTTTTCGATTACTTTAGTTAAATCTTGAATCTGTTTAGTTTGAAGTTTTTCATCCTTGAAAGTAAATACATCTTTTTGATTCTTCAAAATTATCTCTTCAGTTTCATCAAAAAGTGTCTTAGCATTGAAATAGGTATTGAAATAAGTGGTAAAATTTCTCCAAACACCGCAGCTAATGAATAGAGTTGAAAGAAGTATTAAGGTTGCAGTCGCAAATAGTTGTTTTGCTCTTATGTTTAGCATAATATTAGAATGATAGTTGTTAATGAATTGTAAAAACTATTATGCGGCCACCTTGGTTTAGTTATTATTTATAAAGCTTCCGGACCTGATTCATCGGTACGAATTCTAATTACATCGGTAATATCAGAAACAAAAATTTTTCCATCTCCCACTTGTCCGGTTTTTGCAGTAGTAAGGATTGCATCAATAACTTTTTCAGCAATTGAATCATCAACAACAATTTCAATTTTTATTTTAGGTACAAATTCAATTTGATATTCACTTCCACGGTAAGTTTCTTTGTGTCCTTTTTGTCTGCCGTATCCACGTATTTCTGTAATAGACATTCCTCTAATACCAACTTCCAGTAATGCTTCTTTTACTTCATCAAGTTTGAAAGGTCTAATAACAGCTTCAATTTTTTTCATGTAAACCTCTCCGCTTAAATACTAATACCAAACTACTCATTTTTACCATGGCAATTTTTGTATTTCTTACCGCTTCCGCAAGGGCAAGGATCGTTTCTACCGACTTTTTCCTCAACACGTACTGGCTGTACTTTTCCTCTTTGAGAAGGATCAGGACCCTGAGATTGAGCACGCAAACCTAAATTATCCGAAGTATCTTTAATAGTTTGAATTCTTTGTGCCGGTGTTGTTCTTCTACCTTGAACTTCTGCTGGAGCTTGAGGCCAAAACTTATAGCAGAACGATACAACATCATTACGTATCTGTTCAAGCAGTTGTAAGAATAAATTGTATGCTTCGCCTTTATATTCAAGCAAAGGATCTTTTTGGCCGTATGCACGTAAACCAATCCCCTCTTTCAAATCATCCATCTCACGTAAATGCTCTTTCCATTTTTCATCAATTACACTTAACACTGCATATCTTTCCAGGCGAGCCATCAACTCTTCACCAAGCATTTCTTCTTTGCGTTTATAAAAATCATGTGCTGCTTCTAATAATTTTTCTTTAAGTCCGTCTATTCCTAATTTTTCATATGCTTCGGGATCAATTTTAAAATCAACCAGCAGATGCTGAAGCAGACTATCATGTATTTCATCTATTTCCCCATTCTCATAATGTTTATCGAGCAGACTTTGAATATACTCATCAAGGTATTCCATTACCTCTGCTTTTAATCTTTCACCTTCAAGAGCTTGTTTTCTTTTTGAGTAGATAACTTCGCGCTGTTGATTCATTACATTATCATATTCAAGAAGACGTTTACGAATGGAAAAGTTATTTTCTTCAACTTTCTTTTGAGCTCGTTCAACCGATTTACTTATCAGTGGATGCTGTATTGCCTCCCCCTCCTCCATTCCTAATTTTCCCATTATAGAAGTGATTCTATCACTTCCGAACAAACGCATCAGGTCATCTTCGAGTGAGATATAAAATTTAGACATACCGGGATCGCCCTGACGACCAGCTCTACCGCGAAGCTGACGATCTATTCTACGTGCCTCGTGCCGCTCTGTACCTAAAATGTACAAACCTCCAACTTCTTTAACACCGCTACCAAGTTTTATATCGGTACCGCGACCAGCCATGTTAGTTGCTATTGTAACTGCACCGGGCTGACCAGCGAAGGCAACTATTTCTGCTTCTCGTTGATGCTGTTTTGCATTTAAAACATTGTGCTGAATATTTTGACGTTTTAACATTCTGCTTATCGTTTCAGAAACTTCTACGCTGGTTGTTCCAACAAGTACCGGACGTCTTTCTTCCTTTAACGATTTTATTTTATCAATTATTGCGTTATACTTTTCCCGTTTAGTACGATAGATTGCATCATCTTCATCAATACGCACTACCGGTTTATTAGTTGGTATTACTACAACTTCCAATTTATAAATTTCAAAAAACTCACCTTCTTCGGTTTCTGCTGTACCCGTCATACCGGCTAACTTTTTATAGAGCCGGAAATAATTCTGCAAAGTGATAGTTGCCAGTGTCTGTGTATCGCGTTCAACTTTTACATTTTCTTTTGCTTCAATAGCTTGATGCAAACCATCGGAGTATCTTCTGCCGGGTAAAATTCTTCCGGTAAATTCATCTACTATAGCAATCTTGCCGTCTTCAGTAATTACATATTCAACATCTTTCTCAAAAAGTGAATATGCTTTTAACAATTGATTAAGTGTGTGTATTCTATCCGATCTTTCTGAATATAAATGATAAAGTTCATCTTTCTTTTTTAATTTTTCCTCTGGAGTGATTGAAGGATCATTTTCCATTTTACTTATTTCTGTACCCAAATCTGGAATAACAAATAATTCTTTTCCTTCTGATAAACCAATAGCCAGCTCTTCTCTTCCTTTTTCAGTTAAATCTATTTGATTATTTCTTTCTTCGATTGCAAAGTAGAGTTCTTCGTCAATCTCCGGCATACGTTTCGCATTCTCTCTTAAAAATTCGAGTTCTGTTTGCTGCATTAATTTTTTGTATTCAGGTTCGGATAAAATTTTCATCAATGCTTTATTCTTTGGAAATCCGCGGTGTGCACGTAGAAGCAGCATACCAGCTCTATCCCTATCTTTCCCGTTAGTTGATTGCAGTAGTTGTTCAGCTTCTTTAACAATAGAGGCAACAAGATTTGCTTGTTTCCGGAATAATCGTTCAACACGGGGTTTCATCTCATCAAATTTCTGATCGGTTTTACCAACTGCACCGGAAATAATTAACGGAGTTCTTGCTTCATCAATTAATACCGAGTCAACTTCATCAACAATAGCAAAATTATGTCCGCGTTGAACACAATGGGCTTTATCAATTGCCATATTATCACGGAGATAATCGAAACCAAACTCATTATTGGTTCCATACGTAATATCGTAACCATAAACTTTTAATCTCTGCTCGTTATCCATCGTGTTCAAAATACAGCCAACAGTCAGCCCGTGGAATTTGAATACTTCCCCCATCCATTCACTATCGCGTTTGGCGAGGTAATCGTTAACAGTTACAATGTGGACACCGCGACCGGTAAGTGCATTAAGATAGATCGGCAAAGTTGCAACGAGAGTTTTACCCTCACCGGTTGCCATCTCTGCAATTTTGCCTTGATGAAGTACTACACCACCGATTAATTGTACATCGTAGGGAATCATATCCCACGTCATTTTTGAACCGGCTACTTCCCAGGATTTACCGACTAATCTTCTGCATGTATCTTTTACAACTGCATATGCTTCAGGTAGAATTTCCCAAAGGATTTCTTCGTACTTTGCGTCGAGTTCGTCATTCAATTTTTCGATTTCGTCGTAAAGGGAATGCTTATCCTCGGCAGATTGTACATTTTGCAGCTGATTTTTTATTTCATCTATTTGTGTGCGGAGTTCAGAAGTATCATTTTGGATTTTTTCTTTGAATTGAACGGTTTTTGCACGTAATTGATCATCCGTTAAATCTTTTAATTTCGCGTATTCAGCATTTATTTGATCTACTAATGGCCATAAATCTTTAACTGCACGCACATTCTTATCGCCGAAAATCTTTTTCAGCAAATTGTTAATCATTAATAATCTCTCCGGTTTTTCGGGTTACCAAGTTATATAAAGAGGTTTTGAAATGCAAAGAAACAAGGCAGTACTTTAATGTATCCTCTAATCATTTTAGATTAATGAAGCAAAGCGTAAAAATATTTCTAAACATTTTTACATAATTTCAAAAGCGGAGTTATCCTATTAGCTGCAAAAATTTACCTCTATTTGTTTTTTGAATAAAATAAGAATGTCAATTCAGAGTTAATAAAAAATTTGCTTGGAAATCTTATTTACAATTATAAAATTATAATAGGAACAATTAAGCTCTTATTGATAAATATCTAACGGAGCTTTTATGTGGAAGAAATATTCAGTGATTTTGATTGTAATAATTATTTCCCTTTCAACGAATTCATGCCAAGATAATCCTACCTCACCTATTGAAAAAAGTAAATTTACTAATGTGATCACGGGTAGTGTGATATTAGAAAATCAGCAAGAACATAGTAATGCTCTTATCTATTTAGATAGTTTAAATCGGGGTGTTAGTAGTGATTCAAATGGTAACTTTAAGATTTTATTTAATGAAGAAGATTCGGTTTACAATGGAGAATTTAAGATTCGCTATTTCTTGAATGACTACGATATGGATTCCGCAAAGATTATGCTTGTAAAAGGGAAAGTAAAACTTGATACACTTGATGTTAATTGTGAAGGGAAAATACAAACAAAGGAAATGAGACAAATAGTACGCGTGGAAGGATGGACTGACAAACAAGAATATAAAATAGGCGATACAATAAAATTTACAGCAAGATTTACAAATATGACTGATAGAACTGTACATATTTTTATTTATAGCATTTTTAATCAACTAGGTTATGTGGGTCTTTATAATGATAAATATATGGCATTTTCCCTATCACCTTGTGATCCCGTTTCAGCGGATTTGGAAATAGATTTAAATAGTGGTTATTATGAAAGAACAGTCAAATATAGAATTCGTGATCGTTATTATTGCGCTAACAGTGAACCTTTTTTGCCTGACGAATATATAGTTGTCGCAGATTTATTTATAGAAGATCGACTGAGAAGTCCTTACTCAGTGTTCGAGAATTTTATTTTTTTTGAATGGTATAAATTACATAGAGGGCATACTCCAAAACTAGACTGGTTCCCAAACAAGTATCAATTTCCACATATAAGAGTAATTCAATAATTAATCGAGGGGGATAACAAAAAATGAGAAAGAATCTATTTTGTTTTTGGATTTTTACGGTATTTTTCATCCAAATTAACTTCTCTTTGAAAGCTCAAATCTTCAGCGAAGCACCGGTAACAATATCTGATAAAGGTGAAAGATTATCTACCATGATTTACATAAAAGTAAAAAATAGTGGTTATGTAGAAATACCTGAAGGGTATAAATATGTTGATGGAAATTTTATATAAAACAAATTCTCAAACATTCGTAGTATTTTACGTGACTTTTGTAAAGGTCAACAGATTGATTTATCAGAATTAAAAATTAGTAAGGCAATACCGAATGCTAAAGAAGAGGATACTTTATTTACCGATAATAAAACTGGTGAAATAAAGAAGTTGCCAAATCTTGCGAGAGTATTTATCATTAAATTCCCAAAACAAGTTGATATTGAAACAATTATTTCCGAATTAGAAAAAAGAGCGGAAGTGGAATATGTACACGGGCCAGTCCAGCTGGTTAATTGTGCTGAATATCCAAATGATACTTATTATAGTAATGGAGGGCAGTGGTACTTGAATGCAATTAAAGCTCCGGAAGCGTGGGGAATAACCAAAGGAAGTACTAGCGTCAAGATAGCACTAATTAAAACAGAGGGTGTAGAGTTATCACATTCTGATCTGCAATCGAAAATTATCGGAGGTGATAATAATCCGGGAGGTATTGATGGAGGACATGGGACAAGGGTTGCTGGTTTTGCTGGAGCTGTAACAAATAATAGTTTAGGTGTTGCTTCATTAGGATGGAACATTAAACTATTAACATATCAACCTACCAATGACGACGAATATCGCACAGTGTTAGGTCAAAAGATTAAAGATGCAGCAGATGCTGGTGCTAATGTTATAAATTTAAGTTTTAGAACAATCAAAACCGGCTTTACAAGTTGTTCATTGTTGTCTCTGACAAAGGATAAAATGAACAGTTCAATGTTGTTACCTTCGTACTATTATAATTGGCATTATCCTTTGGTGAGCGATGCAATTACATATGCCATAGGCAAAAACTCTGTAGTTATTGCATCAGCGGGTAATAAGAGCGAGAAAATATTTAATGACATTGCGTGTGAGAATATTCCATATCCATGTTACCCGGCACAATACTCAAATGTGATAGCGGTCAGCGGTTCAATGCAAAATAATGATTTTGTTGATGACTGGAATTATGGTTTTTTTGTTGATATAAATGCACAAGGTAAAACTGATGCAAGTACTGGTTTATGGTCTACCGATCTAAATAACAGCTACACGAATGCCATAGATAAAACAAGCAGTACTTCATTTGCAGCACCCCAGGTTTCTGCCTTATCAGCATTAATAAAATCATTAGATGTTACATTGTCTCCTAGTACTGTCGGTAATATTATAAAAAATTCTGCCGATAAAGTAGGGCAGTATAGTTATAATGCAAATGGGTGGAATCAATACATGGGTTATGGTAGAATAAACGCTTACAATGCACTACTTTTAACACATGCTTATTCTACAAACAATCCTAAATCAATCTCACAAACAGCAACAGCAAATAATGGACAAAGAAAAGTTGTAAAAGATGCGAGCGGTAACTTTCATACAGTATTTTCATCCGGAGGTGAAATATTCTACAGAAAAAAGTTGGTAGCACATGGCAAGACCCTGTAAAGATAAGTTTTGATAACGGTTCTAATGATGCACCCTCAATTGAAGTTGGACAAACAAATCATATTGCAATAACATGGCAGAGACAAACGGCAACTAATACTTACAGTATTTATTTTGCAAGAAGTACAGATCAAGGAGCTACCTGGCCCCAGAAATATGTTCTTACATCATCCGTAAGTTCATCATTAATTCCTTATCCAGTTCTTGCAATAGATAAAACAACCAACTTTTATACAGTACTGTATAATACATCGACAGCATTAAAAAATAAAACAGCAACAAATCCAAGCGGTATAGGTAATTGGAGTACGGAAACTTCACTGTCTGGTTCTACTGGAAATGATCAAAAGCCCTCACTTTCTACCGGCAGTTCCGGAATTATATTATGTACTTATCAAAATAACAATCAAATCTATTATCGCTACCAAAATACGAGTGGAGTATGGAGTAGTGCAGAGAACATCATGTCAAATATACCTGGATCATCTCATCAAACACCGACAATAACGGGAATTCCTTCGAGCAGTCAAGTACATGTGGCCTGGAAAGGAATAGCAGATAATGGCGCATCAGTAATATATCATAGAAAAAAAGATACACATAATGGTTCATGGCCTTCTCAATATTTTGCTACTTACTATGAAGGTCAACAACTACCATCATTATCAGGTTTGGCAACAAATAAAGTTGATTTACTTTTTCAATTAATTCCATCAATGGATAATCAAGTTTACAAAATGAGGTTCAATGGAACATCATGGAATTCACCAACGCTTGTTGCTTCTAATGCTGTTTACCCTTCAGTTTCTATAGGTTCTACAACAGCAAAATATGTTTACACAAGCGGAACAGTTTCTCCTTACACAGTAACCTTGAGCGGTGAGACACTTAGTAAAGAATCAGAATTCAATCCCGATGTTTACTCGCGTTCAATTGCAATAATGAACAACCCGGAAGAATATCTTGAAATAGTACTTAGTAAGATGTATTTCAAGATGAAGGACGGTTCAACACAAAGGGTAGATTTCTTACCGGCTGATTTGGAAGAATTAAAAACAAAAGAAGATTTCGATTTAACTACGAACAATGCCTGGGATTTGATGAAAGGAATTAAAGATTTAACAATACCGGTAGGTGCAGATGAACTTGTTTTTGATTTCACTGTAAGAGGAGAAAACATAGATAAAGTAATAGAAGGTAACGTTGCCAATATTGATTTATCCTTTGGATTAAACGTAACAACAAAAAACGAGAAAGCAGAAAAAATAAAATCTGTAATTATTAACAATGGTAAGATTACAGAGACCAAGTTACAAGAAATAATTCCATTGAGTTCACTAACAGCCGAAAGAGGATTTGATAAAATTGATATAGGATTAAAAGTAAAAGGTATAATACCAAAGTCAACAGCATTTGCAAGTTTAGGACATATATTTGATTTCACAAATATTACAGTAATAAATGAAGCACAAGCAAATAAAACTGATAATTCAAATGAAACTATAACAGAAGAACTAACAACCCAGAATTATCCTAATCCATTCAATCCAACAACGTTGATCAGATTCACAATCAAGAACTCTGGTAAAGTAACTTTAAAAGTATTTGATGTATTAGGAAGAGAAGTAGCAGAGTTGTTAAATACTCATCATGAATCCGGTAGTTACGAAATACCATTTGATGGTTCCAATTTACCAAGCGGCATTTACTTCTACAATTTAACAGCGAATGGCAAATCATTAACAAAGAAGATGATGCTTTTAAAATAGTATCCAGCATCTAACATCTAGCCCGCCTATTGGCGGGTAAATATCTAAAAAGGTGGCAATGCGCCACCTTTTTTATATATCAGATTATGCTGATATTTATCCTACCATCAACTATTTTAGTCTTTGTAAACAAATCCATTATTACAAGTGAAGAGTTTTTCCTTTTCAAATAATTTTATTGCGAAGATGATTGAACATTCGGAAGGATTGATCTCGCCCGAATCGTTCGAGCAGATAATCAAATTAATGGAAACGGAAGCAGTTAAATTTCATTTCACAAGAAGTTCGGAAGCAAACCTACTCCGTACAATAAACTCATTGTACGACCGCAAAGCATTTTTTTATGATCTATTAAAATATCCGCATCACGTTGAAATTGTAATTGCGATTACAGCCAGCAGCAATTATCTAACCGATATCATCGTCCGCAATCCGGAATATCTTTACCAGGTTTTTGACCAGGAGTATCTTGAACGGAAATTGAATCTAGATGAGTTGAAAAATGAAATCGGAAATGGAGTTAAACGATACACTACACTACAAGCAAAACTGAATTTTATAAAACAGATTAAAAAAAGATATATACTGAAAATCGGTTTGACAGATATACTCGGTATCGATAAACTCAAATCGATTACCGGACAATTATCATTCTTAGCTTTATCGATTAATTCCGTTCTGTTCGATCTTTGTTTCGATGAAGTACTAAACAAATACAAATTAAAAATTGATAAAAGAGACTACTGTCTCTGTTCACTCGGTAAACTTGGCGGCGGCGAGTTGAATTACAGTTCCGATGTTGATTTAATTTTATTCTTTGAAAAGGATTTCCATATTGATCAAATAAAAAAATACTATCAAGAGATTTTGATTGAAACAACACTTCTATTTGTAAAATCATCAACCGAAATAACTGACCGGGGTTATATATACCGCGTTGATTTCCGTCTGCGTCCCGACGGACTCTATTCACCACTTTGCAGAACATTGGCAGAATATATCAAATACTATGAGACCCGCGGCGAGGATTGGGAGCGGCAGATGCTGATTAAATTGGATTTTGTTGCCGGTGATAAAAATCTCTACAAACAATTTTATGATTTTCTCCAGCCCTATATCTTTCCGGGTTCATTTTCTTCACCGTTGAAAGAACAGATAAAAAAAATGAAATCAAATATTGAGCGTAGTAATAAGGAGAATGAAAATGTAAAACTTTTCAGCGGAGGGATCCGCGATATTGAATTTACCATACAAGCTTTGCAGCTTTTAAATGGAGGAAAAATAAAAGAACTGCGTACCGGAAATTCTCTTTCGGCATTACAAATTTTGAAAGAACACGGTCTAATATCACAAAATGAAAATGATACACTAACTGATGCTTACATTTTTTATAGAAGAATTGAACATTTTTTGCAGTTAATGAATGATAGGCAAACTCACCTTATACCTGAAGATGGTGAACTTCTAAACAAGCTGATCAATTATTTACGAATGAACTCAACAACGGAGTTTAAGAAAAGATTAAATGAATACCGCAAATCAGTACGACAAATTTATGACGATATACTTAAAAGTGAAGAACAACCCGAAGCAAATCGATACAGCAAAATTATTTTTAAGGATAACAATCGTGCAGAAAAAAATATTAAGTATCTCCGCTCAGGTATCGGTTTACTTAACCAAAAGGAATTCGATACACGTACAATAAATTTATTCAATCATATTGAGCCGGAATTACTAAAATATCTTGAAGACTCATCCGCCCCAGATAAAGTAATAGAAAATTTTGTGAGGGTAATCAGGATATCTCAATTCCCCTCAATCTGGTACAATGAATTCTTGGATAATAATTTTTTTACAATTTTCTTAAATGTTTGTTCTTATTCAGATAAAGCGATTGAGATTCTGCAATCGGATAAATATTGTTCCGAGCTTTTATTGACGCGTAGAATTCTCATGAAGCTGAATAAAGAAAGTTACTTTTCTTTATCAACAATCCAGTTACTATTTATAACAGCGGTTCAGTTTGCAATAGGAATGATTGATAATTTTATGGTTTCAGAAATTTTATGCGGATATTTTGATCAGCGGATAAACAAACTTTTCTCCGAACAAAAAATAAATTGCAGATATTTTGTTGCAGCTCTTGGAAGTTATGGTTCGCTAAGTGTAAGTTTTTCTTCCGATATCGATTTGATAATTATTATCGATAAGATAACAGAAAATGGAGATGTCCAGAAAGAATTCCAAACTATTACAGCTAAACTCCAGCAAGAAATAAAACCGTTTGAAGTTGATTTCCGATTAAGACCGGAAGGTAAAAATTCTCCATTGGCGTGGGGTATTAATGAGTATAAAGAATACTTAAATTCGCGTGCTAGGATTTGGGAATTCCAGTCATTAACAAAACTAAGATTTATCCATGGAGATAAAAAATTATTCGAAGAAATAAAAAAAGAGATTATCGGTTGTGTAAAAAAATTAAATCACGGTGTTATAAAATCCGATATAAAAAAAATGCTGAACTCGATCCAAAAAGAATTAATAATTAGTACAGATACATTTAATATAAAAAAACAGCGTGGTGGTTTATCAACAATAGATTTTATAAATCAATCGATAATTCTAAGCAATCATATAATATTTAAAGAAGTTATCGGTAAAAAAACTAAACTGATTTTTAATTTTTTAATCAATGGTGTTTCAAAAGATTTTAAAACTTTACAGAATAATTATTACCGGCTTCGTACAATAGAATTTTCTCTGCAAAACATTTTTAATACGAACAATTTTAATATCCGACTAATGGATGAAAAATACAGGCTGTTAGCTTCCTTTTTAAATATAAAAGACAATAATGAATTAAATAAAGAACTGAACTCAATAATAAAAACCAATATTCAACTGTTTGAAAAATATGTCGACTAAATTTATTGCACTGCTTGGGAAATATTCACCATATATATGCGGTTTTTTAGTCTTTATAATCTATATTTTTACATTAGCGCCTACTGTTATTCAAATCGATTCAGGTGAACTTGCGGCAGTACAATCAACACTTGGTATTGCACACCCAACCGGTTATCCATTATTTACCATAGTTGGATATTTATTTCTATTGTTACCACTACCATTCACAAAAATTTACTCTGTAAATCTGTTAGCCGCTTTCTGGTGTTCTGCTGGTGTGGTGGTTTTTATTAAATCACTGCAGCTATTATTAGATAACAATCTCTTACCGTCTACATCAATAAAAAAAGCGAAGAAAAAAAAAGTGCAGAATGTTAAGATTACAAACGATAATGAGAAGAATATAATTTTAATTAGTTCTCTTACCGGCGGATTAATACTTGGATTATCTAAAACATTTTGGATGCAATCAACATCCGTTGAAGTTTATTCACTTCAAATATTCTTATTTGCATTGATAATATTCACAACGTTAAAAGCTTATTACGATGATAAAAATAAAATTACGAATTGGGTTTTTGTTGCTATTTCATTCGGTCTCGGTTTTTCTAATCATATGACTTCATTACTTATCATTCCTTTTACAGCTATTCTATTTTTTACCAAGGAAAAGTTTAGTACTTCAATATTCAAAAAATTGGGATTTCTTTTTTCTATTCTGATTTTAACTACTGCACTTTTTTATTTTTATCTCCCATTACGTGCTTCTTCAAATCCAATTTTGAATTGGGGAAACCCGATAAACTTAGAAAACTTTTTACGTCACATTACCGGTAAGCAATATCAGGTTTGGCTTTTTGCATCAATAGAGGCAGTAAAAAAACAATTAGGATATTATTTTCAAAATCTCCCGGCTGAATTTGCTTACATAGGATTGGTATTTTTTATTCTAGGAATGTTTGAGTTATATAAATGCTCAAAAAAAATATTTTGGACAATATTTGTTACACTACTTCTCTCAATTGGTTATGCCGTAAATTACGATATAGTTGATATCGATTCATATTTTCTTGCTTCATATTTCATGATTGCACTTTTTGTAGGATTTGGTGTTAAATTCATTTTAAAATTTATCGGGCAACTTAAGTTGAGCACTAATATCATACTCATAACAGCTTTTATAATCACAATAATTCCGTTAATTGTTAATTTCTCTAAAGTAAATCAATCCGATCAATATACATTTGAAGATTACACAAAAGCGCTCATCAGTAGTACGGAAAAAAGTTCAATTATCTTATCATATCAATGGGATTACTTTATTTCTGCTTCATATTACTTTCAGCATGTAGAATATTTTAGGAAGGATGCTGTAATTATCGACAAAGAATTACTCCGCCGTTCGTGGTATTACAATCAATTGAAAAGAAATCATCCATCAGTTATTAAAAAGCTTCAATCTGATATTGATAACTTTCTTGATGCATTAAGACCATTCGAAAGAGATGAAATTTTTGACCCGGCTAAACTTGAAATGTATTATAAAACAATAATGACAAAATTAATTTCGGAAAATTATCAGGAGCGTAATTTTTATATCGGATTTGAATTAATACAAAACGAGATGCAGCGCGGCGAATTTAATCTACCTGAAGGATATCAAATTGTTCCGCATCTATTTTTGTTCAAAGTTATAAAAGGTAATGAATATGTGCCGGCACCGGCACCAAATTTTAAAATTCGTTTTTCAAAGAATCCAAATAAGTACAATGAGTTTATTTATAATGCAGTTGCCACAATGCTTGTTTATAGAGCCAATTATGAAATGCAGTACAATAAAAAAGAGAGAGCAAAATTATATTTAGATAAGATTCAAAAAGATTATCCTAAATATCTGATACCGCAAGAGATTTTATCAAAAATATACAATTAGATAATTCTAATCTTCAAGTTCATCCATTAACTCTTGTCTTTTATCCGGTTTAACTTCTCTACCGGTTAAAAACGACTGCATAATTACATAAACTTGCTGAATTAATTTTTTCTTGTAATACTTTGGGGCATAAATTGATCCATCAAGCATATACAATCTTTTTGTTGGTTCATCATAGAAAGTATAATTTATAAAAGGACCGCCCATTGAACCGTCTTCCATTTTCCATAATCCTTGAGTAAATAAAGCATAACGATTTAAAAAATTAACCTCGGTAGTCATTTTATAGTCATCTGAAATTACAACATAGCTTGAATCATCCATCGACTTAAAATATTTTTCTGTTAATTTATTACGTAAAGTATAAACAGAATCTTTATTTAACATAGTAGGTGAAGCGTTATCAATCCAATGAACAAAAATCCACCGCTCCATATCAGTACCCGGTGATCTTCGCAGCCATACAAATTTTCCCTCAGGATCATTTTTAGATAAAAAATAATCTAATTGAACATAGATCAGCCACTCATAATCTTTTAAAAATTGTGCTTCAATTTTTTTCTGCTCGTATTTTTCATTATATAAACTTTGATATAACCGCTCATCCGAAATCTTTTGAAAATAGTGGAGTAAATTCTGATGCTCTTTAATAATATTTCGGTTCAGTTTATCAATACCGGAAGAAGTAATAACCATAACCAGTTGATTATTTGCCCAGAGATTATATTTATTAATTACAGAAACAGAATCGGCATTTACTAAATTCTTAACATCGGGACTTAATATTTCATCAATAAATTTAGAAACATCAGTTTTAGAATTTAAAGGAGCAATAAAGATTATATTTTTTCTATTCTTGAATTTTTCAAACTCTGATAGATTTTTTCTTGTTAAGTAAAAAAGATTTTCGGGCTGCGGTGTATAAATAATTTTACCAAATACAGAGACTAATGAATTCTCGAGATTGTAAAACTCGGCAGAATCTGCAAAAACAATAATTTCATCTTCTTGGCCTACAGCGGGTTTTTTAGCATCACTGCATGCAGTAATAACCAGAGATGAAATTGTTATTAAAACTGTAATAAAATATTTTATTTTCATTTTTAATTGCTGATTTTTATTCATAATAAAATCATCTTTTATACTGAAATAAATATATTAAGTTTCCTACTTAATTGGGTACACTCGGAAGAACAAGTGAAAGATTAGGTAAAAATATTGCATATAAAATCCACATTGTAATACCAATACTAACTGGAATAGTTAAATTATCATCTGCCCAACCGACAGAAATGTTTTCGGCAATAGCACCAACGCCAACAGACACAAATCCAATAATATACTCGGTAAGGTTACCTTGTATTTTGGGAGTAAAAAGAATTACGATACATGAAAAGAAAAAAAAGGCAAGAGTTCCTTCTAAACTTTTCAGTAGAAATTGGGTTTTACCGAATTTTCTACCGATCAATGCAGCTGCTATATCACCAATAATTAAAACTGCAAAACCAGTAACAACAAATATTTTAGGAAAAAGTATTATTACTGCAACAGCAGAAATTAGAACATAGGTTGCGCCATTTAAACTTTTTTTCTTTTCGTCTCTTTCATGCCGACGGAGAAGAAATCCAAGATATTGATAAATAAAATCACCTAACGGTTTTATATAATATCTACCGAGATCTAAGAATAATGACAAAATTGTAAGTGGAATTAAAATGGAAAGGGCTAATTCTCGTGTAATAAAATAATAAACAACGGGAATAGACAATGAACAAAGATGAATGGCTTTTCTTAAAACCTCACTTTGATAATCTATTGTTGCACGATCAATTGCTACCATCTGCCTTTTCAACGTGCTTTACAGAATCTCGTTTTTGTTTTTCTTCAAGCATTTTTTTAACATGTTCAGGAACTGATTCAGAACTGTTTTTCTTTTCAGATTCTGCTCCGTTACGTTTGACTGGGGGAAGTTCTTCTCCCTTCATAATTTTTTCAATCTCATCAGAATCTAGAATTTCACGCTCTAAAAGTTCTTTAGAAAGTTTATGGAGTAATTCAATATTATCTTTTAAAATATTTTCTGCTCTTGTCATACAGTTCATAACGATCAATTTTACTTCATTATCTATATCC
>CAYXKL010000017.1:0-37037 GCA_964464825.1 uncultured Melioribacter sp.
GATAATAGTTGGGAACGATAAACTGCTTCATGCAGAAAATATCCAGCATAATAAGTGTGAAGTCGAGGGGACTGTAATTCATGTGGCTATTAATTCGGTTTATGCCGGATATATTATTATTTCCGATACATTAAAAGAAGGCGCACAAGAAGCAATAGCTTTGCTAAAGAAGAAAGATATTGATTCTGTGATGCTAACCGGCGATAATAAAACTGCCGCTGAAATCATTGCTAAAAAACTTGGGATAGATAAATATTATTATGAACTGATGCCGGAAGATAAGGTAAAACATATTGAAGAAATTTTACAATCAACTGCTAAAGGAAATAAAGTAGCATTTGTCGGGGATGGTATAAATGATTCACCGGTTTTAGCAAGGGCGGATATTGGCATTGCAATGGGTGCTCTCGGTTCAGATGCAGCCGTTGAAACTGCCGATGTTGTATTGATGACTGACTCGCCTCTGCAAGTTATAACCGCGTTAGAAGTTGCTAAGAAAACCCGAAAAATAGTTTGGCAAAATATCGGCTTCGCAATGGGTGTAAAATTGTTCTTTATTCTTCTTGGTGTTTTTGGAATTGCAACAATGTGGGAAGCCGTGTTTGGCGATATGGGTGTTGCAATAATTGCGATACTAAACGCCATCAGAGTAATGAAGTAAAATTCGGGTGAAAGTCAAACATGGATAAATATTGATTTTATCAATTTTACCGGTGATGTTTTTTCATCTGTTACAGAAACGGTATTCAATAATTTTTTTTTCACCTTATCTATTCTTTCAGATTTATTCGTAAATATTTCTGCAATCAAATCGTTTCTATTAATTTTCTGTCCAATCTTAGGATAGAAAATAATACCGGCTTTTGGATCAATTTTGTCTTCCATCTCAAATCTTCCGCCGCCAAGCTCTACTGATGCCACACCGATTTCAAATGAATCAATTTTATTAATGTAACCGGATTTATCAGCAAAAACCTTTTCATGATTTTTTGATTTAGGATACTTCTCCAAATTTTTCAAATAATATGTATCACCGCCTTGTAGTTTTACAATTTCCAAAAACTTATCCATCGCCTTTCCGCTTGAAATCATTTTCTTCGCAATTTCTATTCCTTCGGGTATTGATTTGGCTTTACCGCCAAGATAGATCATTGCACCGGATAAATTCAGACTCAGCTCAAGCAAATCTGTTACATCTTCGCCTTGCAGAACTTTTACTGATTCATAAACTTCGAGCCAGTTGCCGATGTAATTACCGAGCGGCTGATTCATATCTGTTATGTATGTAATAACTCTTTTTTTAAATGCCTTTGCCGTTTGTGTTAAAGATTCTGCAAGAGCCAATGAATCCTCATAACTTTTCATAAAAGCACCGGTTCCGGTTTTAACGTCAAGCACAAGTCCGTCAATTCCTTCGGCTAATTTTTTACTCATAATGCTGGCTGTAATCAAAGGTATCGATTCTACTGTTGCCGTAACATCGCGTAACGCATAAATTAATTTATCTGCTGGCGCAATTTCTTTTGTTTGACCAATTAATACGGCACCGCATTTTTTAATAATTGATTTGTATTCGGTAAGATTAACATTAGTTCTAAATCCGGGGATTGCTTCAAGTTTATCCAATGTACCACCGGTGTGCCCGAGCCCTCTACCGCTTATCATCGGAACTTTCACTCCGGCAGCTGCTGCGATAGGTGCGATTATTAAGGAAGTTTTATCACCAACTCCGCCGGTAGAATGCTTATCAATTTTTTTCCCTTTGATCGATTTTAGATTTATAATTTTTCCGCTGAATAGCATTGAACGTGTAAGCCAAGCAGTCTCTTTTTTATTGAATCCATTTATAAATCCAGCCATTAGTAAAGCCGAAACCTGGTAACTTGGAATTTTTCCTTTAGTATAATTAATTATAAAGTAATCAATCTCATCTTGTGAAAGTTCCAAGCCATTTCTTTTTTTTCTGATCACTTCAACGGGATTCATTTTAACTCCAAATAATAGATTTTTAATTTTTAATACAATTTATCAATCATTCATACATTGAATCTCAGCATCAATTTCTATTAACTTTCAATTGCAAATATAATCTTTAACACAAAAGAGGTAATCATGTTCGATCCTAATTACAAATTTACGGCAGTTGACCGGTTTTTGAAATATGTAAAATATGATACACAATCTGATGAAGAATCTAAAACATTCCCCAGCGATCTTAAACAATTAGAGCTTTCAAAAGCATTGGTTGAAGAATTGAAAAAAATTGGTTTGGATGAAGTGGAAATGGATGAATACGGTTATGTAACCGCAACTTTACCGGCTAATACAAAAAAAGATGTGCCGGTAATCGGATTTATATCACATGTAGATACTTCACCGGCAGTTTCCGGAAAAGATGTTAAGCCGGTAATTCATAAAAATTATCAAGGCGGCGATATTGTGTTGCCGGGTGATAAATCCAGAGTAATTGATGCTGCAAGTAATCCCGAATTAAAAGATATGATTGGTCTAGATATAATTACAACAGACGGCACTACATTATTGGGTGCAGATGATAAAGCCGGAATTGCTGAAATTATTGATGCGATGAATTATTTTATAACACATCCCGAAATTAAACACGGAAAAGTGCGCATCTGTTTTACACCCGATGAAGAAGTTGGAAGGGGTACGGAAAAATTTAATGTAGAAAAATTCGGTGCTAAATATGCATATACAATTGATGGTTCTACACGCGGCGAAGTTGAAACAGAAACATTCAGTGCCGATGCTGTAGTTATTAAATTCAATGGAAAGAATGTACACCCTGGATATGCAAAAGGGAAAATGATCAATGCTATTAAAATAGCCGGATACTTTTTGGAACTGCTTCCAAAAGATAAATTATCACCAGAAACTACCGAGAAAAGAGAAGGTTATGTTCATCCGACAACAATTAACGGTAATGAATCGCAGACAATTATAAAATTTATTATAAGAGATTTTAATGCCGATAAACTGAAAGAATATGAAAGTTATCTTAAAGAGCTGGTAGAAAAAGCAGTAGCTAAATATCCGGGTTCTTCATACGAATTTGAAGTAATAGAACAATACCGCAATATGAAATATGTTTTGGATAAACATCCGCAAGTTGAAGAATTTGCAGTGGAATCCTTAAATCGTCTAGGAATAAAACCTCTCAACTCATCCATTAGAGGCGGAACAGACGGCTCGCGTTTAAGTTTTATGGGATTGCCCACACCAAATCTTTTTGCCGGTGGACATAACTTCCACGCTTATACTGAATATGTGTGTATTCAGGATATGGAAGCATCTGTGAAAAATATTGTTACGCTCATTCAAGTGTGGGAAGAAAAATCCTAATAAAAGATTAATAGATTTTTTTAACAGCCCGTTTCGGATTATCGTAACGGGTTTTTAATCTCTAATGAATGGAGTTTTATTTAGATTAATGATTCATCAATTAAAGCATGCAGTTAATATTTCTCTCATTGTTAATCTTTTTCTTTTTGTTATAAAAGCAACTGTTGGTGTATTATCAAATTCTATAGCTGTAATCTCAGAAGCATTAAACTCACTCACAGATATTATTTCTTCAGCGGCTATAAAAAAAGCAGTAAAAATATCTTCTCAAAAACCAGATGATAAACATCAGTTTGGCCATAGTGCAGCGCAGCCAATCGCAGCTTTCATAGTATCAGTTTTTGCTTTTGTTGTTGGAATAAATATAGTTGAGGAGTCTATAAAACGAATCATGGATCCGCAAGTTGTTAATACAATAATGCCGGTTTATATTGTATTAATTATTACAATTTTTATAAAGGTGGTATTGAATAGATATCAGTATCATATAGGAAAAGTTTTTAACAGTCCGGCTATAAAAGCAGCAGCTGTGGATAGCATGAATGATGTTCTCTCTTCATCAATTGCTTTGTTTGGTGTAATTGGCGCCGGATTCGGATTTAGATTTATTGATGGAATCGCCGGAATATTAGTTGCATTGTTTATTTTTAAAACTGGGTACGAAGTGGGTAAGCAGAATATTGATTATTTAATGGGACATTCCGCCGATATTCTGCTTTATGATAAAATTAGAGAGATAACGATGAATATTAATGGTGTTAAAGGTATTAATGATTTAAGATCACATTATGTAGGCGATAAATTTCATATTGAAATTCATATTGAAGTAGATAAAGATCATTCAACACAAATTTCTCACGATATCGGGAACGACGTCCGCTTCACGCTTGAAAAATTAGAGGAAGTACAAAAAGCTTTTGTTCATATTGATCCGGTATGATTTTAATTTTTATTGTATAGTTATTTAAAAGGAACCTAATGGATCTTAAAAAACTTACATTACAAGCTGTTCTTGAAAGAGCAGCTGAAAAATATCCTAATAATTTATCAGTAGGTTATTTTAATTATCCGAAGCTAACATTCAAAGAATTCAAAAATAAAGTTGATACGATAAAGAGTTTTTTAAGAAACGAAGGAATTATATCCGGTGATAAAGTTGCAATCTTGAGCGAGAACCAACCGAATTGGGCTATCGCTTTTTTTGCAATTACTACTATTGGTGCAATTGCCGTACCGATTATGACGGAGTTTCATTCCACAGAAGTTCATCATATTATCAGACATTCTGAAAGCAAAGCTATTTTTATTTCGGCAAAATATTTTTACAAAATTGAAGATCTCACCAACTATAATCTTAGAACAAGAGTTCTTTTGGATGACTTTTCAATAATTCCACCCGAAACTAAAAATGATCTTTTAAAACAAGTTGTTGAAGGCAGTAAAAAAGAGTTTGCAAAGATTAAAGAGGCAGCGTTAAAATTAATCGGTATAATACCGGATGAAGTGAATGAAGATAGTATTGCTGAAATTCTTTACACATCCGGTACCACGGGGCATTCAAAAGGGGTGGTTCTTACACATAAAAATGTTGTATTTGATGCAATCGCTACATTAAGTTTTGTTGATGTTGGCTCTAAGGATAGAATGTTATCGATTCTTCCACTTTTTCATACCATAGAATCTACGCTTGGGCTGATTACACCTTTCATTGCCGGTGCATCAGTAACATATTTAGAAAAACCTCCAACTGCCGCTGTATTAATGCCGGCACTCGAAAAAGTAAAACCGACTGTTATGCTTGCTGTGCCATTAGTAATAGAAAAAATTTACCGTTTAAAAATTTTACCAGAGTTTAATAAAAAATTAATTTTAAAGGGATTGTATAAAATTCCAGCAGTGCGAAAACGGCTAAATAAAATTGCCGGAAAGAAATTATTAAAAACTTTCGGCGGCGAATTAAGAATGCTCTGTATTGGCGGTGCACCGCTTGCAACAGATGTGGAAAAATTTTTACAAGAAGCTGAGTTTCCTTATGCAATTGGTTATGGATTAACAGAAACTTCGCCGCTGGCTACCGGTACTACACCGGAATTTGTACGCTTCGGATCGGCTGGAAAGGCTATTCCCGGTGTTCAATTGAAAATTAAAAATCCTGATCCTAAAAGTGGCGAAGGGGAAATTCTGATTAAAGGTGATAATGTTATGAAAGGATATTATAAAGACCCCGACAAAACTAAAGAAGTATTTGATGAAGACGGTTGGTTTAGGACCGGCGATTTGGGTGTAATTGATTGTGATGGATATATTTTTATAAAAGGGAGATCAAAAAATGTAATAATTGGTTCTAACGGTAAAAATATCTACCCTGAAGAGATAGAATCAATTATTAATGAGCAGCCATTTGTATTGGAATCATTAGTTATAGAACGAGGTAATGATTTAATTGCAAAAGTCTATTTGAATTATGATGATATTGATTCAAAATTTAATAAAGAAAATGAGGCACATGCAAGATCAGTAATAAATAAAATCCTAAGTGATTTACAAACTAAAATTAATTTAAGAGTAAATACTTTTTCGAGAATTAATAAAATTATTGAACAACGGGAACCTTTTGAAAAAACACCCACTCAAAAAATAAAACGATATCTATACACTGAATGATTTTAGATACGGTAAATATCATTTAGTATAAAACATTAATTATACTTTACTAGTTTTTTTGTGTTTTTTAGGAAGTCTTTTTATAACCAGATCGTATGAATGATCAATCCACTTTGTAATTTCTTTTTCAGGAATGCTTCTATCAAGCTCTATAGTGTTCCAATGTTTTTTATTCATATAATAACCAGGTTTTACAGCTTCATATTGTTCGCGTAATTCTTTTGCGTATTCAGGGTCACATTTTAAATTAATACTGAAGGGAGGAATTAGATTAAGAAGGCAGAACATTTTATTCATTACTTTAAACACTAATGTATCGTTATCGAAAGGAAAACTTTCAGTTACGGCTAATTTCTGAAGACAATATTTTCTAATCTTTTCAGGATCCATTTCTATTAAATAACAATAATAGCAACTAAAAAATAGGATAATTTTTTTGAAACAAAACACTTATCTTGTTGTATTAGAAATCACATTTAGAAAAGAAGAGACATGAAAAAAACACTATTCGTTTTAATTATTGCTGCAGCAACCGTTTTCCCACAGAATCCTGAAATCGTTCTAAACAAAGATCATAAAATAGATACAGCCAAAGTTCTTGTTCCTGAAAACAGTTATGTTAGAATAAATCAGGTGATAACACAGCTACTCTCCAGTTATCATTACAGAAAACAGAATCTTAACGATTCATTATCATCAGCAATTTTTGATCAATTACTAAATAATCTTGATCACAACAAACTTTACTTTTTAGCCGATGATATTAAATCTTTTGAAAAATACCGGTTTGAAATTGATGATTATTTGAAAACCGGTAAACTTGATGCTCCATTTGAAATGTTCAATTTATTCAAAAACAGAATGAACGAAAGAATGGTTTATATTCATAATCGGCTCAAGGAAGAGTTTGATTTTAATGCAGAAGAAACGATTGTTCTTGATCGTACAGAAGAACCATGGGCAGTTTCTAATTCTGAATTAGACGAGGTATGGCGGAAACGTTTGAAAAACGATCTATTAAACTTGATACTTACTGGCAAAGAATATAAAGATGCTTGCGATGTACTTTTAAAACGTTACCAGAATTTTCATAAAATAATTCTGCAGTACGAAGCGGAGGATGTTTTTTCACTTTATATTAATTCATTTACACAAGTATACGATCCACATACAGATTATTTCTCACCGATTGCATCAGATAATTTCAATATTTCGATGAAGCTCTCTTTAGAAGGTATCGGTGCAACGCTGAGATCAGAAAACGATTATACTGTTGTTAATACAATAGTGCCCGGCGGACCGGCATATAAAAGCGGATTGATAAAAGAAGAAGATAAGATAATAGCAGTAGCACAAGGTGATAAAGGTGAGTTCATCGATATTATCGGCTGGAGGCTCGATGATGCAATTCAACTTATCCGCGGAAAGAAAGGAACGGTTGTTCGTCTGCAAATTTTGAAAGCGAGCGATGGAGTTAATGCTTCACCGACAGAAATTAAGATAGTACGTGACGAAGTTAAACTTGAAGAACAAGCGGCTAAGAGTGAAATTCTGAATATAAAAGAGAACGATGTTAATTTTAAACTTGGTGTTATAAAGCTTCCATCATTTTATACTGATTTTGAAGGACAAAGAAATGGTAAACCTGATTATAAAAGCACTACCAGAGATGTAAAAGAAATATTAAAAAAATTCCATCAGGAAAATGTTGATGGTGTTATTATCGATTTAAGAAATAACGGCGGAGGGTCGCTTCAAGAAGCAATACAATTAACCGGTTTATTTATTAAAGATGGTCCGGTAGTTCAAGTAAAAAACTCCAGTAATATTATTGAAGTTAATAGAGATCCGGATCCAACTATATTATATGATGGTCCGCTTGCGGTTCTGGTAAACCGTTCAAGTGCTTCCGCTTCAGAAATTTTTTCTGCAGCTATTCAAGATTACGGCAGAGGAATTATTCTTGGAGATAATACATTCGGTAAGGGCACAGTGCAGAATTTAATTGATTTAAATCGATCAATTCCGATTTCTAATAAAAAGTTAGGTCAATTGAAACTTACAATTGCAAAATTTTACAGAGTTGATGGTGGAAGTACACAACACAAAGGAGTTGTTCCCGATATAAAATTTCCGTCAATTTATTCACACGATGAATTTGGTGAGAGTTCTCAAAAAAGTGCTTTGCCATGGGACCAAATACAACCGGCACAGTATTATAAATATGACGACATCAGTAAGTTCATCCCGCAATTATATAGTAAACATGCTGAGAGAATTAGTAAAGATCCTGAATACCAACTTATGATAAATGAAATACAAGATTATAAAGATAATCGGGAGAAGAAAGAATTTTCTTTGAATCAGAAAATAAGAAAAGAAGAACGCGATAAGGCTGAAGAAAAAAGGAAACAATTGGAAGAAGAAAAAGCTAAAATAACCGGAATTAAGATAGATGATAAAAAAGAAGTTTCAACTAAAGAATCTATTATCACCGATTATGAATTAAAAGAGAGTGGTAGAATTTTAGCTGATTTGATTTTAGCAAAAGTAGGTTGAAATCTTTCTATATCATTCCCTTTATTTTCTATTAATTTAGGATAAGTAAAGGGAAGATTAAGAATGGATTTTAAATATGAAGACCAACGCAATTCGCATACTTGAATCGAATAATATTCCACACTCATCAATTGAATACAAATTTAACGAATACGAAATTGATGCTGTATCAGTAGCTAAGAAAATAGATGCAGAACCGGAAACTGTATTTAAAACACTTCTAACACGCAATGAAAAAAAAGAAATATTGGTCTTTGTAATTCCCGGTAATTATGAACTTAATCTAAAAAAAGCAGCAAAAGCAGCTGGCTGTAAAAATGTTGAAATGGTAAAAGTAAAAGAGATTCTGGATTTAACTGGATATATCCGAGGCGGATGTTCACCGATTGGTATGAAAAAATTATATCCTACATTTTTAGATGAAACTGCTCTTCTATTCGAAAATATATTTATTAGTGCCGGTGTTAGAGGAAAACAGATTAAAATATCTCCCAATAATCTTGCTTCTGTAATAAAAATTGAAATTGCTGATCTAATTTAACCCCAAATATTTACATTTTATTATATTAATTTTTTTCTATCTATGGATATAGAATGTCTAGATGAAATCATTTTTTGAAGAGAGAATAAAGGATCATTTACCAAGTGCAGTCGTTTTTGCAAGGAATGATTTCCCGTCAGTAATTATTAACGATTCATCAAATACAGATCTGCTTCGTGAATATCTTAAATGTGATAGTAAAATTGTTATGCTTGGTGAAAATCCTTTAGCATATATTAAAGACAAAACCGGCAAGCTTGTAGAATTAGATTATAGAAAAGCATCAAAATATTTTGGAATTAATTATGGCGGTAAACTAACTGATTCTATGAAAGGATTGATCCCATGTTACGTTACACCCGATGGTGTAAAAATAGGATTGAAAGGATTTTGGATACCAATGGCTGCCGTTACATCTAATAAAGTTAATATGATTTTTGCAAAAGATGAGAATGGATTGGCAGCAGCGTGGTTAAAAAATTACGGTGAGAATAGAAGCTCAGGTTTTATGCAGTTATGGATTAATCGCTCATATCCATCAATAAGGGAATTATCTCAGATAAAAAATGCTGCCGAATTTGGATTACAGTGATTATTTGATTTTAATTCGCAGAAAAGGAATTTTCATATTTGGCGGAGATTGCATAAATTTGCTTTCAAAATTTAACGGAGTTATTAAATGGCAAAACAACAATCATTTGGTGATAAAGCTAAGAAAAAAGTACAGCAAACCGGCGTGAATGTAAAATTCATTAAAACTGTAAAAACAGCGAACGGTTCTTATAAATTTCACGAGAAATTTGTTAAACTTGATGATGTAAATAAGGTTACTACACTTAAGTAATTTAAAACCACCTTTAACGGTGGTTTTTTATTTATAAGGATACCTATCATAAATTTTTACCTAACTTGACTTTCCAGTAAAAAATTTTATCTTGCAGATTGTAATTACATTCTAAGTTTCTCTCTAATATTATCTCGTAGTTTTTTCTGCGTAGCATTAATAATTAACACTCATTTAATCATAAAACTAGAAGGAGAAGTGTCATGGGAAATAATATCTATAAGAGTTACACCCTTCGAAATTATGAACAGATTAAACAGATTGAAAAATTGAATAATGAAGATAAAAACGCATTAGAAGTTGTGGGATCTGTACTTCCGTTCAAAACGAATAATTATGTAACTGATAATTTAATTGATTGGGATAATATCCCTTATGACCCGATCTATACACTCACTTTTCCACGCAAAGAAATGTTGATACCAGATCATTATGAAAAGATTAATAATGCATTGAAGAATTCATTGTCCAAAGAAGTTGTTAATGAGATTTCAAATAGTATACGGTATGAACTAAATCCGCATCCAGCCGGTCAGAAATACAACGTACCAACTATTAATGGAATAGAATTAACCGGTGTTCAGCATAAATACAGAGAGACCGTTTTATTTTTTCCAAGTCAGGGACAAACTTGCCATGCATATTGTACATTCTGTTTCCGATGGCCCCAGTTTGTAGGAATAAGTGAATTAAAATTTGCAATGAAAGAGAGTGATCTGTTATATCAATATTTAATTCAGCACAGAGAAGTGACGGATGTTTTATTTACCGGTGGCGATCCGATGATTATGAAAACAAAATTACTTGCCGCTTATATTGAACCGTTACTTGATGATGAACTTTATAATATTCAAACTATTAGAATAGGTACAAAAGCATTAGCTTATTGGCCCTACCGCTTTACCACAGATGAAGATTCCGAGGAACTAATTAGATTATTTGAAAAAATTGTAAGGAAAGGGAAAAATCTTGCAATAATGGCGCACTTCAATCATCCGGTGGAACTTTCTACAAATGCTGTTATAGATGCAATACGGATAATCCGTTCAACCGGCGCACAGATACGTACACAATCACCCGTATTAAAACATATTAATGATAATCCCGATGTATGGGCTGAGATGTGGCGAAAGCAAGTGAATCATAACTGCATACCGTATTATATGTTTGTTGCACGCGATACCGGAGCACAGCATTTCTTTGGAATTCCACTTGTTGAGGCATGGAATGTTTTTAGAAAAGCTTATCAAAAAGTTAGCGGTGTATGCCGTACTGTACGCGGACCAAGTATGAGTTCGACACCCGGAAAAATACAAGTTCTTGGTGTTAGTGAATTAAAAGGTGAAAAAATAATTGTGATGAGATTTTTACAAGGTAGGGATCCTGATTGGATTGCACGGCCATTCTTTGCACAATTTGATGAAAAAGCTATCTGGTTGGATGAGTTAAAACCGGCTTTTGGTGAACAAAAATTCTTCTTTGAAGAAGAATTAGAAAATATTTTCCATGAACATGTTTATGATGATGAATCAGAAAACTTTGAATAAAAAAATGGCTGGTATATGCCAGCCATTTTAAAATGTAAAAATGATTTTAAAAATTAATCTGATATTACTTCAATTGCCGGATTAACTTCACGGCGTAGTAAATTTTCAATTGCAACTAAAGTACCTCGAATAGAACTGGGGCAGCTGCCGCACGCACCCTGGTAACGGATCTTAAGTGTTAATCCTTCCAAACCGCGTACTTCCAATCCGCCGCCATCGCCGGCAAGTGCCGGACGGACACGCACATCAAGAATATCATTTATCTTTTTAAGAAGTTCAGTCTCTTCTTCTTTGCTAACTTTAATTTCTTGTTCGGGCGGAATAAGTGATTTATCAAAATTTTTCATGAATTCTACAAACGGTCTCTGTATTAATCCCCACTGAACTTTAGGATCTTTTTCAATTGTAATGAATTTATCCATGTAGAAAACTGAAACCACACCGTTAATTTCAAAAATACCCTTTGCGAGGGGATCACTCTCCGCTTCTTCTTTGCTCTTGAAATGACGCGTCTCTTTGTTCAACAATTTTTCATTCAAAATAAATTTAAGTGCTTGCGGATTGGGTGTTAAATCTACATCTTGGACTACTAACATTACTGCCTCCGATTTCTTATCAGTTTAACCAAAAACTTAAAATATAAGTTCAACTTATTACAATCTTATAAAAAATATAAATACTATACAAGTGACTAAAAAATCTTAGTATTTGTGTGATTTTTTATCAAAACTCAAACTCTAAATCTACAAATTCAGTGTCATCAACAATTTTTAGTTCATCGTTAACAGTCATATATCCGGAATAAAACTTACAAGTTAAATAGTATCTTTTCCCTTTTTCACCGCCGATATGTTTTACTTTATTAATAAAGAAATAGACATCTGAGTTTTCTACATCTCCGGAATTAGTAACACCGGCTAAATCTTTTCCGTTATCTGAAGAAAGGGTTTCTGTTTTAACAATTTTACCACCAATTTCTTTTTCATAAATCAGTTTTTTGCTATCGGTATGGTAAGTGTAAAACTCACTCATCCCTTCATATTCTAATTTTATAGCGTAAACTGTCTGCCATTTGAATGTAATACTGTTGGTAAGTAAAATATCAACACGTAAAAAATCATCATCATAACACGAAATAATACCATAAATATCACACTCTTCGATGTCATATTCATCATCTGTTCCATACGGTTCTTCGTTAGGAGAAATAATCCATTCGTCAGCAGTATATGGTAAATAAACGTCGTTGACTTCTGTGGAATTACGACGTCCCAAACTTTGAGAATTAACATTTTCAGTTGTAACAATTATCAAGAAAAGTGAGAGTAATAAAATCGTAGTTTTTTTCATTGCTTCACCTCTTAAGTAATATTGTTTTTAAAATGATAATCAACCCTTGTAAATATACTTATATAATTATCGCTTTGATAAAGTTATAAATCTGAAAAACATAAACAAAATTTGAATTTACTATTTGTTATTAACTAAAAGTACAAACTCGCCCTTAAGCTTAATTTTATTGACAATTGATAATAATTCTGGAATAGAACCTCTAAAAAATTTTTCCGTGGGTAAAGTTAAATCAAATGCAATAACAATTTCTGTCTTTGGATGGAAAATTTTTGAAATGTCGATTAAGATGGTTTTTAAACGGTATGGTGTTTCCATTAGAACAATTAATTCTTTTATTGCTTTTAGTTTAATAAGCTCTTTTCTACGAAAATCGGTTTTGGGTGAAAGCCAGCCGGCATAATAAAATTTATCGAGTTTAAAACCGGAACCGACCAACGCCGCCATTATAGAACTTGCACCTGGAATCGGGATAACATCAATTTTAGCATCAAGACATTTTTGTACAAGCAGTGTGCCGGGATCGGAAAAAAGAGGTGTGCCGCAATCAGAGATTAATGCTGCGGATTTCCCGTTTTTAATTTTTTCAAATATCTCTTGTGTAGTTTCTTCTTCATTGTGTTCGTTAAGCGGGAAAAGTTCTTTTTGAATTTTTAGATGGGAAAGTAATCTTCTTGCTTCTTTGAATTCTTCACAGATTATAAAATCTACTTCTTTCAGAGTGTTTATTGCCCTGAGTGTAATATCATCGTAATTACCAATAGGAGTGGATACTATGAAAAGTTTGGAGTTCATAAAAGATTATCACACAGAGTCCGCAAATTTAAACGCAGAGATCGCTAAGTTTTTCATTGCGTCACAGCTTATTCTTCGCGTTCCTTGCGTGAAAATTATTTCAGCTCTTTTAGTTTTTGGGTTAATCGTGTTAACTCAATTATTTGTTTCTCATTAGTTGAGCGTAATTTTACTTCAACTTTTCCATCTTTCAAATTCTTTTCACCAATGATTACTTGTACCGGCATACCGAGTAGATCTGCATCATTAAATTTGAACCCGGCACTTACATCGGGTCTATCATCGAATAATACTTCAAAACCATTCTTAGTGAGATCTTCATAAATTTTATTTGATGTTTCGCTCACGAGAGAATTTTTCATATTCAAACCGATAAGATGCAGATCGAAAGGTGAAAGTGGTTTTTTCCAGATTATTCCTTTATCGTCATAATTTTGTTCAAGGAAACATGCAAATATTCTTTCAATGCCGATTCCGTAACTACCCATTACTATTGGATGTTCTTTACCGTGTTCATCTAGATACAGAACACCGAGTGCCTCAGAATATTTTGTGCCGAGTTTGAAAATATGCCCGAGTTCAATTGCTTTGAACACATCCAGATTTGATCCACAGCGGATACATTTTTCACCGCTCTCTACAATTCGAAGATCGAAGTACTCAATACTGGATACATCACGCTTCAAATCAATACCGCCGATGTGAAAATCATTTTTGTTGGCACCGCTGTACAAATTGTTTGCATCTTTTAAAAGATTGTCTGCAATGATTCTATGTTTAAAACCAATTGGACCGATCGAGCCGGCATCTGCACCGGAAATTTCTTTCAATTCATCCGGATGGCAAGGACGTACATTTCCGCCGAGCACAGAACCGAGTTTCGATTCATTCACTTCATCGTTACCGAGCATTAATACAAGAACCGGAACTCCATCATGCATATACACACGGGATTTAGCGGTTTCATGCTCATCAATTTTTAAGAACTCACAAAGTTCATCTATCGATTTCACATTAGGTGTAGAAATTTCATATAATTTTTTACTTTCATTATGCCTAATTGCACCATTGGCAACTGATTGAGCAACTTCTGCATTAGCAGCATAACCGCATTTTTCGCAATATGCAACCGTGTCTTCACCGGCATCGCTCTTAACCATAAACTCTTCGGATTTGCTTCCGCCCATTGCACCGCTTGATGCACCAACCACAAAATATTTCAATCCGCATCTATCGAAAATTTTTCTGTATGCTTTATCGTGCAGATCATAACCTTTATCGAGATCTTCAAAATTTCTATCAAGTGTGTATGAATCCTTCATTATAAATTGTCTGCCGCGTATTACTCCGCTTCTCGGTCTTGGTTCATTTCTAAATTTAGTTTGTATCTGATACCATATTTGCGGCATATCTTTGTAGGAGACTACAGCACCCTTTGCATGATGTGCTACAATCTCTTCGTGGGTAGGTGCTAAAACATACTCGCGGTTCTTAATATGAAAAAGAATATCGCCGAATGCCTCAACGCGTCCGGTCTGTTCCCAGATTTCTTTTGGATTAAGTGCCGGGTAATGGAATTCTTGTCCGCCGATTGCATTCATCTCTTCACGGATGATATCTATAATTTTTCTAACTACTTTGTAACCAAGCGGCAGCCAACTATAAATTCCGGCTGATAATTGACGCACAAGTCCGGCACGTATCATTAAAATATGACTTGGTATTACTGCTTCTGCCGGCACTTCTTTTAATGTCGGTATAAAAGATTTACTGAATCTCATCTAACTACGCTCTTATTGGAAAATTAAGGGCAAAGATAAGAAATGATGAATCTATTTGGAAATTCGTAGATAAATTTATTGTTCACTAGATTAATGTTATTTTTGAATTAGAATTATAGAGTAATAAATGACTAAACGACAAAACATCTCCTCCGGCTCTCCGTGGGAACCGGTTGTAGGTTTTTCGAGGGCTGTGAAGGTAGGCAATCAAATATTTGTAGCCGGAACAGTTGCTGTTGATGCTGAAGGAACAATACACGGTATTGGTGATTATTACGAGCAGACAAAATATATTTTCTTAAAAATAGAGCGTGCATTAAAAGAAGCCGGTGCAACATTAAATGATGTTGTAAGAACAAGAATGTTTGTTGTTGATATTAAGAATTGGGAAGCTGTTGCAAAAGCACATTCAGAATTCTTTAAAGATATAAAACCGGCAGCTACCATGGTCGAGATAAGCAAATTGATCGATGATAGATGTCTGGTAGAAATTGAAGTTGATGCGGTTATACAATAAAAAATTATTACCCGCTCTGTATCCCCTCCCAGTAGGGGAATATAAGGGGTGTGTGAGAGATCATTCATGCAAACTTTTGACCCAGTAATACAAGACCCGTTAAATATTGATCCGGAATATCCAGCTTCGATGCTGCCGGTTGTTTTTGTAAATCATGGATTTAAACTTTTGGGAACGATGTTTCTTGCACAAGGTATTGAAAAGAAACCGGTTATTATTTTACAACATGGTTTTCCCGGTAATGAAGTTAATTACGATCTCGCACATGTTTTCAGAAGACAAGGATTCAATGTTTTTGTGTTTCATTACCGCGGCTGTTGGGGGAGTGAGGGTGATTATTCTTGGGCTAATCTTCTAAACGACACCGATGCTGCAATTAAATTTATGAAATCGGATTATGCTTTAGAAAAATTTCGCATTGATGAAAAAAAAATTATTCTTATCGGGCATAGCATGGGTGGATTTTCATCACTTTACAATTCCATTTATCACGATGAGATAAAACATATTGCATCTATTGGAGAATTTAATGCCGGGTCGTTCGGGGAGATTTTGAATATTAACAAAACAATTTTCGATTACAGCGTACAGACAATTGAACCGGCTATCGCATTTGTTAAAAATAATACAGCAGAAAATCTTCTTAATGAATGCATAATAAACAAAAAAGAATGGAATCTTCTTAATCATCTTGAAAAATTAAAAGAGAAAAATCTATTATTGATCGGTGCTAAATATGATAATATTTCACCTCTCGAACTTCACCACATTCCATTGGTAGGAGCACTCAGATTATTAAAAGCTGAAAAATTAGAAGATCATATTTTATCATGCGGTCACTCTTTTGCAGATAAAAGAATTGAATTAGCCCGGTTAATTTCCAACTGGCTTCAAAAAGCTAAATGGTAAAAAGAGTAAAAATATGAAGAGCATAAAAAATATTGACGATATGCCGAAAGATGAATTCAAAAAATACGGATACCAATTAATTGATTGGATTGCTGATTATCTGCAGAATGTTGAATCTTATCCCGTATTACCAAAAATAAAACCCGGCGATATTAAATCTGAGCTGCAAGAAAAAGCTCCAGTAACTGGGGATAATTTTTCAGATGTTATTAATGATTTGAATAAAATAATATTACCGGGAATTAACCATTGGCAGCATCCAAATTTTATGGCGTATTTTAATTCCACGGCAAGCAGTCCCGGAATACTCGGTGAATTGCTATCTGCTGCATTTAATACAAATGGAATGTTGTGGAAATCAAATCCCTCATCTACAGAACTTGAAGAAACCGTTCTGAATTGGTTCCGTGATATGATAGGACTATCGAAAAATTTCTTCGGTGTTGTTTACGATACAGCTTCCGTCAGTTCAATGCACGCAATAGCTGCAGCACGGGAGAATTCAGGTTTGAACATAAGAACACATGGATTAAGCGGTTTGCCCAAATTAAAATTATACTGCAGTGAACACGCTCATTCGTCTGTTGAGAAAAGTGCTCTTGTTCTCGGAATCGGTCTAGAGGGAATTCGGAAAATTAAGTGTGACCAGAATTTTGCAATGATTCCATCCGAACTTGCAAATGCAATCAGCGGAGACCGGAAAAAAGGATTTATACCTTTTTGCGTCGTGGCAACAATAGGCACTACTTCATCTACAGCAGTAGATCCGGTAGAAGAGATTGCTCAAATCTGTACAAAAGAAAATATCTGGCTTCATGTGGATGGTGCTTATGCCGGCGTTACAGCAATGCTTCCTGAAATGAAAAAATATTTTACCGGATTGGATAATGCAGATTCATTTGTTGTTAATCCGCATAAGTGGCTCTTTGTTCCGGTTGATTTCAGCATACTGTACACCCGCAAACCGGAAGTATTGAAACGCGCATTCAGTATTGTGCCGGAATATTTGAAAACTGCTGAAGATAATTCTGCAATTAATTATATGGACTACGGAATACAATTAGGCCGGCGTTTCCGTTCATTAAAATTTTGGTTTGTTCTCCGCTATTTTGGAATTGAAGGATTACAGAATAGATTACGCGAACATCTCCGTCTTGGTCAGCTTTTCGCTAAGTGGATTGATGATGATCCTGAATTTGAAAGATTATCACCAGTCTATTTTAGTACTGTTTGTTTTAGGGCTAAACCAAAAAATATTAATGACGAAAATGAACTGAATAAATTTAATGAGAAACTGCTAGAGAAAATTAATTCTACCGGTAAAGTATTTTTAGTGCACACTAAACTTAACGGAAAATTTACAATCAGGTTAGTGATCTCCGGATTGAGAACGGAAGAAAGACACGTTAATCTGGCATGGGATATTATCAGTGAGGAATTAACGAAACTTATTAAAAAATAAGAATCCAGAAATCAGATTTAATTATTCTTCTCATTGGCATTGCCACAATGTGGGAAGGGTAGGGAATAGGAATTTATGGAAAAACTTTTACAATATACATTGTTAGCATTTACATCATTATTTACAATGGTAACTCCTTTTGGAGTGATTCCACTCTTCAGTTCTATTACATCTAAAATGACTTTCAAGCAAGTTCATAAAATTGCATTCAAAGGAGTGCTTACGGCTTTTATTATTATGGTGTTAATTGCATTAGCCGGTAAATTCATTTTCAATTTTTTTCATATCTCGGTAAATGGATTAAGAATTGTTGGCGGAATTTTATTTTTTATGTCCGGCTATGATATGCTTCAAGGTAAGGTTGGAAGAATGAAAGATGAGGGACAAAGTTTCACCGAGTATGTAAATGACTTTGCTATTACTCCACTCGGTATTCCAATTATCTGCGGTCCCGGTTCAATAACTATGACGATGGTACTTTACAACGATGCAGATCAAACTGCAGAAAAATTTATTCTGCTTTCTGTAATTATTGTTGTTTTGTTAATTACTTATTTAATATTAGTAAGCAGCAGAAAGATTTTACAATTTCTTGGTGATAATGGAAATAAAGTATTAATGAGAATAATGGGTTTGATACTTATGGTAATAGCAGTTGAGCTTGTATTTGCGGGAATGAAGCCGATTGTACAAGATATGTTAACAGTAAAGTAAATTTAACCCCGCCGATAGGCGGGGCGCTGCTAAAGTAATTCTTCTATTATTTTACAACTTTAACGTCTTGAGCTTGAGGTCCTTTTGGTCCATCGCCAACTGTAAATTCAACTTGTTGACCCTTTTCAAGACTTTTGTATCCTTCCGATTGAATAGAACTAAAATGAACGAATACATCGCCGCCTTGTTTGCGTTCGATAAAACCGTAACCTTTGGAAGCATTAAACCATTTTACGGTTCCATTTTCACGATCAGCCATTGGAAAAAACTCCTTAATAATGTTGCTTGAATAACTTACCTAAAATGAACAAATATCTAAACAAGTTTGAATATTCTGTTTAGCTCTACTGTTCACGAATTAAACTTAATAATAATTATTATTAGAATAAAACTATTTTACCCTTTCATCATCATTGCAATTTGAGCAGCTTGCTTCTGATTATATTCGAAGGCAATCTTCTTATAGTTTACAAGATCGATGATTGTGCCAAT
The DNA here is from genome assembly GCA_964464825.1 of uncultured Melioribacter sp. Taxonomy (GTDB): domain Bacteria; phylum Bacteroidota; class Ignavibacteria; order Ignavibacteriales; family Melioribacteraceae; genus DYJK01. The sequence goes on from CAYXKL010000017.1 coordinate 19,539, forward strand.
CATACATATACCGCCGGTAAGTAGATAAAGAATACCAAGCCCAACCTGATCGGTAAGAAATCTTTGAATCCCGGCAATTCCGAGAAAACCGACAAGTGTAACAAGTAGAATTGTCTGCGGATCCCTTCTTCTTGTCCGGTAAATGTTTGCAAACTGTTGAGCTTGTTTTTCATCCATGTTTTTGATTACAGTACTGATATACATTTGTTCTTCGCCCATAATTTCCGGCATTAATTCGTAAACGGTTGGCATACAGCACCTCTTTTTGTTAGTTGATATTTATTGACCATCTTTTTGGTTAAACTTATAATGCGTATTGAAATTATTATAAATGCTAATAAACCTAAGGGATGAGTTTTAATTGAGTTGATAAAATCGAAATGATAAAAAAAGGAGATTGATCTTCCTAAACCGCATCCCGGACAATTTTCAATCCCAAGATTATGAAAAGGGCATAACGTAAATTGCTGCACTTCGTACGGATTAATGAATAGGAGATAGGAAAGAGCAATAAACCATAAAACGGCTTCCCACTCAATAAATTTTATATAGTATACGATTCTTTTCATTTGATAAAAAATAACCGCTTTGATAATACTTTAAATTTTATTTTGAATCAAGCACACTACATTAGTCGTGTGTTAATTTATAATGTTTTAATGTATTGGTATAATTTCAGTCAAGAAATGCCTGGTGGATCAGCCTTATCTGATTATCAGCATAAGACACAATATCAAGTTTGTTTACAGCACCTACAATTTCAATTCCTTTAGAATTAACATCATCAGCGATGTTTTTACATTTCGAGGGGATGGTGCTGTTAGCTAATCCCAAGTGGGGGATGAATGGAATATCGAGCCGGAGTTCTTTTTCAAGGATGCCGGTGTAAAGAGAATCGTGTAGTTTAACAAAAATTCTGTATCCTTCTTCGGGTATTAAAAATACATCATAATAATCACTGAAGGAATCTTTTACAACCTGAGCACATCTTAAAACAAAGTAAAAAGTCTTAAGTTTTTTAGTAATTTTTTCTACGTGTGCTATAAATTTTTTTTCATCAGTATTATCTACGGGAAAGACTATAGTGAAATGGGGCTCAACAATATTAAAATACCGCTCATCATATTTTGCACGGATCGACTGAATCCAGTCGTAATCTTTTTTTTCAATTGCCGGGTATGCCAAAACTAGTAATGACATAAAACGCCTTTATTTACATAAACAAACTATAAAACATTTTCTAATAATAGACAAAATAAATTTCGTATTGAAGTATATATAGATTTTTGTATTTGATTTTTAAAAAATTCTTTAGACAAATTGAAAACGGAAGTAAATTTTTATATTATTTAAGAGTGAATCAATATGAAAAAGTTAACTCAAACTTGTATTACTAACTCACTTTCTTTTACATTGATAATGTTTATTAGGAATTGAAAATCCAACAACTGAAACTAGGTATGTTACATATTAATTATACTAGGTGAATAAATGTTGTGTATAAAAACTTTATTTTTTTACTTATTATTAACTGGGATTGTATTAAGCCAAACTAGCTTTGGATTTTGCGTAAATCCATTTATTTATAATTCAATCCTCAATAAAGAGATTTCAACATTACAATCAATATCAAAAGAGAATAAAGTAAATATAGGAATTAGTCCAGGCTTACTGTTTGGTGTTAAAGTTGATAATTATATTGAATTTGATTTTTGTCTTTCTGCTTTCCTTGGTGAACTATACCAAGGTTTAGATACCGGTATTTTATTAAATTATAATTTAAGCAGTAACAGCTATTTAATAACTGGTTTAAATACTCACTTTAATTTAGAAGGTGGCGGACATACTTATGCACCACAAAATATAATTATTCCATTTGCAGTGATTGGATACGGTTATAGATTGAATAGCAATATTCGAATATCATCTGAACTAAATGCTCCATTGAACAACGGATTTTATGGAATTTATACAGAACAAGCTGGCGGGCCCGATTATTATAGAATAAAACATTTATACAAAATGGGATTGCAGTTAAAATTAGGAATAATTTATGAGTGGAAATTGTAACTTTTCAAAATAAAAATTAGCTGTTAATGCATTCCTAATTGTTACAAATATCTCTCTTCTACAATTTTCAAATGATGTTCTGCATGACCAACTATAATATACGCAAGCCCACGTACGCTGACCTCGTTATCACTTGCTATTCCTTTTGAGAGCCACATCCTCTCTGTGAATCCCTTGAACATGTATATGTTCGTTCTGCGTAGAGATGCAAACTCTTCTATTAATTTTTGAAGTGGAATAATATCATAATTTGAATTCTGGATATAGTGGTTCTCGTCAAAACCGTGTAGAGGATTATTATCATTACGTGAGAAGCGGAGTGCACGGTAAGAAAAAACTCTTTCAGCATCGATTATATGTCCGAGGACTTCGCGGATACTCCATTTACCGGGTGCATACCGGAATTTAGATTTCTCTTCGGTAATCTTTGAGAAGAAATTTATCATAGTTTCAAGCTGAACTTCTAAAATTTCTACAATATTTCCATCAAGGACTTTTTCAACATACTTATGATAATATTCTGCATATTCATTTTTATTCGGGCGTTCCATTTTCACTTTCTTATTTTATTAAAAGTAATTTAATAGAAGAATTATATTTATCAGAAATTACTCTGCATAAATATGTACCGCTGGATACCTTAGTTCCAGAATTGTTTTCACCATTCCAATATACAGAATAAGTGCCGGCATTTTTTGTCTGCTCATTTTTCGACCAAATTTCTCTTCCAAGCAAATCATAAATTATTACAGTTACATTAGAAATTTCAGGAAGCGTGTATTGAATAGTTGTCCCCGGATTGAATGGATTAGGATATGCAGACAATTTAAAATCAGTAGGAATTATAATTTTATCATCAACATCTGTTGGAATGTTAGCTGCACCAGGTGTTGGATCTAATGCACGCCAACTTACCGTTCCATCGGGGAATCTTCCGTAAGATATATCCGTCTGCTGTGCGCCAAACGTTATAGAATCGATCCACGAAACACCATCACTCGCAATTAGACCGATAAACTCGCCACCTTTTGATAATTTAAAATTAGAGTGAATCCCCGGTTGATTATCATTATGATTCTCATCGCACCAAACAACTATAAACGCACCCGGATTCAAAATTACATTCGCATCTATGAACTGCCATTTGGTTGGGTTGTCTTTTTTATCAGTCATATACATTCCGGTTAATGTAATTGGATTTGAAGTTGGATTGTAAAGTTCAACCCAGTCATCATGCTCACCAACTGGATCGGAAGATGAGTTTACATTATCAGCAAGAAATTCGTTTATCACAATGTGATCGGTCAATGTTTCATTTGCAGCTTTCAGTTCAATAAAACTTCCTCTTGGAAAAATTTCTGCATTACCGGTATTGTCTTTTATTTCTATTTGGAATCTCCCATAACCGTTTGAACCGAGCGGCGGAATTACTCCAACCCATCTATCCGAATCTTCTACTTTTTTTGAATTAACTGGTTTGAATTGCATCGGGTAATCGAATATCACAGTCAAATTTCCGGGATGATACTTAATTGTCATTTCACCAACACCGCTTTCATCAAAACCGGATGCATAAACGTAAATTGAATCGTTAGCTCCCGGATTCTTTGGCTCAAAATCTATCTGATATATAATCGGATCTGCAGTTGAATATATAATGTATTGAGGTACTGAATTGTAGCGCTCGTTGATGAACTCGATTATTCCTTTATGTACATGGGCTTTGTACATTGTTGAGTAGGAATTATAAAAATCATCCATCGTAAAACCGTAATCTCTTGTACGGTAAGTGTCTGTATTTGCGTATTCATCAATCATATTTTCGATTCTATTAATGTTAAGATAAAGATTATTTGTGTTTACAATATTATCCCGGTAGAACTGTACAAAATGGTTATATAAATTTTTGTATTCAGGTATCTCAAACATTCTTTCAATTAACGGTCTAGGTCCATCTGCAATTTTGGGAAAGTGATTGATATCAGATTTAGACCATTCAATATCCCACCAGCTTATTCCGAATGAATTATCGTAATCGTATGGAATCCAATGGAATTTTTTTATTGCCGGTTCGTAATACAAATAATAATTATTCATGAGCGACCAGTAATCATCCCAACTACCAACGAGCACATTTATCGCTTCATATTTTAAGAACTCATCTATTCTTAAAATTGATTCAAGAGAATCGGGCAGAACAGTACGCGATGTTAGATTAATTATTCTTATTAATCGGGCAAGTTGAGTGTAATCGTTCACATCTTCATTCGTGGTAAGTTCGTACGGTTGCCGATTGTTGGAATAATATTTATACTCATCGGGATTTGTACCTCGAAATGTTAAATCTGCCGGGTAGAGACATTTCCAAAGATTGCCGGTATCGTCCGCATAATTTTTTTGAAGGAACTCATCATCAATATGTTCAAGATTCAAATATAAACCGTGTAATACATTATTGATGAAAACTTGTGCATAAGCTGCACGGCTTGCCTTCATTCCAATCTGCTGAAAAATATCCCAGCATATTTTTGCACGTGCAATTGAAGGGTCATTATGCTCGCCGTTCAAATTCATTTTATCTACGCCATAAAACTCTCTGCCTGGTACAAAATCGTTAAATGAAAGTTTGAATGATTTTTTTAGTGCCGAGCGTGATGTATTACCGCGTAATCTTATTCCAACATCTTCAATAGTTTCATCAAAATGGGAGTTGATAATTCTTACAATACATTTATGAAGTGAATCGCTATCCGGGTTGCTCATCATCCAATTGTAATCGTTAAAGTTCATTGAAACGTAAATATTGGTTACTTCGGTATCATCGTAAAGTTTCCAGCTTTCATCTGCATTTTGTGCCGTTATTACGAATGGTAGAAAAAGTAAAATTGGTAAGAATATTTTGATATGGGATTTCATTTTAATTCCGAATTGAACTGAATTTTATGTTTGAAAAGTATAAAAGAAACGGTTAATAAGCTATGGAAAGAGAAATGCTATTATTGTTAGTAATCAATCTAGTTAAATTTTTGTTTGCTTTTAATATCAGTTATTAGAATTTTGCCATCAGTATTATAACTTTTCATCGCACAAAGCCGGAGAAATAATGACAACCCGCCGCCAATTTATCAACAGAGTTTTAACAACTGCCGGATCTACATTTATTGTTTTCAAAACAGATGCACTTGCACGTGCTGCAGATGCAGTGGAAAAATTCGGAATGGATCGCTCCGCAAAAGAACTTGCATCGGATGATAATTTTTGGGGAAGAATCCAAACTTCTTTCGATGTTGACCGATCGATAATAAATTTAAACAACGGGGGTGTTTCTCCATCACCTAAAAGTGTTATTGATGCATACAAACGTTACACTGATTATTACAATCAAGCACCTTCTTACTACATGTGGCGCCATGTAGAACCACAAGTTGAAACTATCCGTGAAAAACTTGCTATTAATTTTGGATGTGAAATTGAAGAAGTTGCTATTACACGCAATGCAAGTGAATCATTACAAATTGTTCAGCAAGGAATGAATTTGAAAGAAGGTGATGAAGTTTTAACATCAACACAAGATTATCCTCGTATGCTGACAACTTATAACCAGCTCGAACGGAGATGGGGAGTAAAACTTGTTCAAGTTAAATATCCAATTCCATTGATGGATAAAGATGATTATGTTGAAGCGTTCCGGAATGGAATCACTTCAAAAACAAGAGCAATTCTTGTAAGCCACATCTGCTTTTTAACCGGACAAATATTGCCGATACTTGAAGTTAGTAAACTTGCACACGATCACGGAATACCGGTAATATGCGACGCGGCTCATTCATTCAATCACATCCCGTACAAATTGAAAGATTTACAATGCGATTTTTTCGGAACCTCACTTCATAAATGGACATACGCACCAATCGGTACCGGTATGCTTTATGTTAAAAAAGATTTGATAAAAACGATTTGGCCTTTGATGGCGGCACCGAAAGAGATGGATGAAAATATCCGTAAGTTCGAAGAGATCGGTACACATCCGGCAGCTATACACAATGCAATTGGTGAGGCGCTTGCTTTCAATGAAACAATCGGTATTGAAAGAAAAGCAGAACGATTTAGATATTTGCATTCAAGATGGATTGACAGAGTACGTGATTTTAGTAATGTTAAATTCAGAGTGAACATTGATGATGAAGATAATTGGTGCGGCCTCGTTAATTTTTACATTGAAGGAACTGATGTGCAGAAAACAGTGGATTATCTTTTAAATAATCACAGAATATTTGTTGTACCAATTAATCATGCAGAATTTAAAGGAATAAGAGTCACACCGAATGTTTATACGCTAGAATCCGAAATTGATCTGTTTGCAGAAAAAATTGTATCTATAGCAAAAGGGGAAGTAAAAGAAGTATTAATTTAATTTCTGAAATTGATATTCAGAGGTCATTCCGGACTTGATCCGGAATCTTATTCAAAGATTCTGAAATAAATTAAGCATGACAGTTTCGTATCATATTAATTATTTATTTTCAGCTTCACCGAAGTAATAATTTTTATTTAATAAATAGGATCTATTTTTTTCCAATAATTCTTTCACAAGTTCAATTCCAATAACTTTAGTTATACCGGTGCGTATCATCTGTTCGCGCTCAACATAAACTTCTCCCTTGTAAGGAATCATCGGATTAAACTCAATATCATTCTGTTTTGTAACCGGATGAAGTGTATATTGAAAATCTGCCGGAACAGAACGAACCAATCCAACTAATTCAAAATTAGGAACACCGTCGCGTATTGCAAGTACAATACCGCCGCTATAACCGCGATTGAAAACTGCATCTATTAAAAATGTGTGGCGATCTTTTTGCGGACTGCTTACAATTCCTTTTGAAACCATTTTGTAATTCATCGGAAAACCGAAAACATAAATAAAACTACCCCATTCAAGATCGGATGATTTACCCCACGAATATTTAAATACCGGAAGATTGATTGTAGAAAGGGGAGAATATTTTCGACCGAGCAGAGCAATATCATTTACCTTATCAATCAATATTATATCAAGCTCTCCGCCATCGGGCAGATCGGGGACGTAATTAGATTGTTTTGATTTAATAGATATACTCTGAACAATTTTGGTTGGATTACCTTCTTCATTTACAAAGTAAGAAATTATTGTATCAGGAAAATTTACTATATGAGAAACTGTTAATAAAGCAACATTACCCTGATTCTCGTGAATTATAGTTGCAGTACCAGATGCAGAACGATTGAAATAGATTTCTTCTACAGCACTGGTTTTAAAATCCATACCTTTCAAATCAGATAATCTAAATTGTTTTTCTTCAGGGAAAACGTAACTTGTGTAAAATGCAATACTGTTAAGAAGTTTAATGGAATTACTGATCTCTTCTAATTGCTGAGAAGAATTTTTATATGGGAATTCGCTGTCATATTTCCCATCAATCAAAGTAGGGTAAACTGTTTCATATACAGAGCTGCATGAAAACAGCAGTACAGATATTAGAACAACAGCTATTTTTTTTAATGTTTCGTTAGTATCCATTGGACACCTTAACTTTAAATTATCTTAACGTAATCTAAACGAATTACTTCTTTGAATAAAGAAGCAATTTTATTTGAAGATAAAGTATCCTTATAAAAAAATGCTATTGCTTCCCTTCAATATCACCATCGTAAGTGAGAAGATTTTTCATCCAAACTTCTCTTAGCGCAATCTGTTCCTTAGTCGGGTTTTCCATTATCTTAAACTGATGTTTTATCAATCTCGGTTTCATTGTCAATTCAACTTCTTTTTCTTCACCATTTCTTAAAATGCTGAACTTGAATTTATCACCAACCTTTAACTTTGGAATGAAACCAAATACTTTTTGAGCGTTCTGAAGAGTAACCTCTTCGCCATCAACTTTATAAATGTAATCTCCACTCTGTATAATATCTTCATTTTGGTTTTCTACATGCGTAATAACCAGCTTGTTATCTTTTACTCCTATTCCAATGCCGAGTGCAATTTTTGATGAATCATAACCCACAATTTCTGTGTAATCTATTCCAATTTTGTTGAAATATTCTTTTACTGGTAATTCTTTCGTGCCGGCAATATAATTATTGATAAAGTCACCGATCTCGGGATAGGTCATATTAGTAATTTCATTAAAGAAATCTTTTTCGCTGAAGGCTTTATTCGATCCATATTTTTTTGCAAGCTGGATAATTAATTCTCTCAATCCTTTTGTTCCTTTTGAAAGTTCTAATATGCGGATATCTAAAAGAGTTCCAACAACTGCACCCTTATTATAAATATTAAAATACTGATCTTGTAGATCTACACATTTAACACCCAATTCTGTTAATGATAAATCTTTATTAAAATTATCATTGATAGTTAATTTTTGTTTAATGTCTGCTATATAATCGTCAAGTGTAATCAGGTAATCTCTTAACTGCATTATGTCGGAAGCCCATTCGGTTACTCCTTCATAAAACCAAAGGTGTTGAGACATTACCGGTTTTTCGAAATTAAAATTTTCTACAAGTTCGCTGTGAATTTGTAAAGGTGTTACAATATGAAAAAATTCGTGTGCTGCAGTTGAACGTAAATTAGATGCATATTGTTCATTGAGAGGATCTTCTTTCATAACATAAATTGAACTGTAATTATGTTCCCATGCACCGGCAGAAAAATTTTCGAAATGAAATAAGAATACATATCTATCAACAGGTAATCCTTTTATAAACTGTCCGGCAGCATTTAATACATCTTCACAAATCATCATAATATTATCAGAGGTGATCATCCCGGTTTTGGAGTAAGTGAAAATATCAACTGTAGTTCCTTCAATATTGGTTGATGCTTTAGAAAGATTACCAAGCAGTATTGGTGAATCAACAACATAATCATAATCGGGCGCCGTGAAATATCCTTTGTCGTTTTGTAAAAGAGCAGTTCCAACTGTCCATTCATTCGGATAATCTAATTTTATTTCTATCGGGTATTTCTGCATTCCATGAAAATATCCGAAAACAGTCTGGCCGTTAATTAAAGCATGGTCATTTTCCAATGAACTTCCGCACATCGGGTAAACCGGATCTTTCTCCATTTGTGTATCAAATGTTTCTGCAATTGAATATTCTATTTTATAAACCAATTCTGGATTTAAAATCTCCCATTGATTAACAGAAATTTTATTAACCGGTATTTCATTCCCATTCTTATCAAATGCTTTAAAATTTCTGACATATCTACCGATATTCATTATTTGATAAGTACCCGGAGCTGTTGCTGCAAATTGATAAATCTTATTCTGTTGGGTTATGTTATCCGGTATAAGTGTAACCTTAAATAGATCATCTGCACGGTCGTTTAGATTTACAATAAATTTATGCTGTGCAGAGATAATAGTGAGAGTTGTTATGAGTATTAGAACAACCAATAAGGTGAATTTTAATTGCTTATTCATTCAAATTCCTCGAATCTGTTACAATTTTGACGATTTAAGTTAGGGATTGTTCTAATAAAGTTGATCAGTAAAATAACTTTCCGTTGTAGGTTAAGCCCAAACTGAATGCATAAAGGTTATCCCTGGCTTTTATAAAATCAATTTCAGTCTGATCGGCGGAAATAGGCATATAAGCATAATCGAAACTTATAGTGAAAGGTTTATCTAAAATAAATAGGGGATAGTTCAAACCGGCACCGAAGCGCCAATTCAATTTTCCTCTTTCATGAAGTACGGAATATGTAGGCGGTACAATAACACCGGCACGAAGTGCAATTATTTTGAAAAATTTTATTTCTGCGCCGCCACCCCAGTAATCAACATTAAATTTTTCGTCGTATCCCGGATTTAGTAATTTCTGGTATTCACCGGTGATAGTAACATCAACATTTACTTGCATTTTTTCACCAAGAATCATTTTTGTCTCATATACAAAACCAACTCGTGCATATTTTGCTAATTCATTTTTAAGTACAATATCGGGATATGAGGCATTTGTCTCTTCCAATTCATTTCCAAAATTTTGAATTGACAAACCGAAACTCAGTTTATCCTTGTATGCTTGTGAATTTATTATTTCTTTAATCTCGTAAAGTATTCCAAAATCTATTAATGTCGGTGTATTCGATTTAAAATCTTCTAATTCGGGAGGACTACTTGTTGTTTCTGAATTGAAAAATTTCACTCCAAAACCGATTGTTAAATGATCGATAATATCTTTTGAGAAAATAAAAGAGTAAAGGATTCTGGATAATTCATAAGAATCATCACTCCCAACTGAGATATCACCGCTGGAAAATTTATAGAATGAAAAAGCAAACTTACCGAACGGAGCGGAGACAGAAACACCAACGCTGGAATAATTCATATCTTCAAATGATGAAGCCCAGCCGTGGTAACGGTAACTGTAAAAAAATGATAAACTATTGTTAGATATAGCGGCTGGATTTTCAAAAAATGAATTTGATGAGTTATTATTTGCTACAAAAGATTCACCCATAGAAATTGTTTTTGCATCGGTAATTACGTCAAGGGGTGTCCCCTTTAATGTATTTAGATCTGATCCTTCTTGAGCAGTTATAAAGACGTTGAATAAAAATAGAATTGAGGCAATTAACTTTTTCATAATTATTCCGATTTAATAGATGAATGTAAAAGTCTTAAATAACTGCCTCTCACAATTCTAAAATTAATTTATAATTTGGTTGTGAAAATTTCAATACAGTTTTTTCTATACTATTTTATCTTTTCAAATAACAATTCCGTAAAAATAAAATCCGGTGAGTTCGGTACTTCGATTGTGAACTTTGTAATTTCGGCGTTAAAATTCATATCAAATTTAATCCAGCCGCGTGTAAGAAATTCATCTTCCCAATCGATATAAAACATATCATAATGGTAATGTTTCAATTCACCTCTAAATGTTGGAGTTGGAACAAATTGCATAAATAACTTTCCATCAATAAGAGTTACCTCAGCATTGCCGTACATTTTATCTTCATACACACCGCAGTATTTTTCTAAAGGTAAAGATGGCTTAGTATCTTTTACACGTACTTCTTCTCGTCTTTCTAATTCTTTATTATATCTTTCAATTCTTTTTGCAAAACTATCGAGCATCATTTTATTATAATCTTTCGGTTCAACGCCGGTAAACAGATCAAAAATATAACTGCGGATAGCACTTACCATTCCTACTTCAAGATTGCTAAGCAATACAAAACCGAATTTTTCTTCCGGTACAATTGTAACGTCTGAAATCATACCTGGCATTCCGCCACCGTGGTTCAACACTCTCTTACCATTTCTATAACTGATAAACCATCCTAAACCATAATTTGCATTACCAAAAGCAAATTGATTTGAATGCATTTCATTTGCCTGACGTTCAGAAAAAATTCTTTCTTCACCAAGTTTTCCTTTATTTAATTGAAGCCGGATCCATTGAGCCATATCTTTTGCACTGGAATTAATGCCAAGTGCACCGCCGGCATTATCTTTTTGAACATCTGTGTAAATATTCATTTCACCATTTTTTGCATAATGAGCTTCTGCTGCATTTACTGTTTTTTCTAAATCAGCATAAGAAGTGTTTGAGTTTACCATTCCGATTTTATCAAGTATATGGACTTTCACAAATTCAGCCCATGCAGTATCAGTAATTGCTTTAACAACTTCTGCAGCAGTAATGAACATGATATTTTGATAACCGTACTTAGTTCTAAAACTTGAAGTGGGTTTAAGAAATTTAGCACGTTTTATAACTTCCTCGCGTGTGTAGTTGGAACTTAGCCATAAAAAATCACCGCTGAATGTTGCCAAGCCGCTCCGGTGAGTTACAAGATCCCGGATTGTGAATTCTTTTGTTACCCATGGATCGTACATTTGGAAATACGGAAGATACTTCGTAACTGGATCATCCCAATTTAATCTGCCCTGGTCAATTAAAATTGCAAGTGATGCAGTTGTAAATGCTTTTGAACAAGATGCAATAACGAAAAGAGTATTTTCATCAACGGGATCTTCTTTTCTGAAATCTTTTACACCGTAACCTTTAGCAAAGATTACCGAATCATCTTTTACAATTGCTATAGAAAATCCGGGCATCTTCCAATCTTTCATTGCTTGCTGAATATAGGCATCAATTTTTTCAAGTTTATCTTGCTGTGGAAAAATATGAGCAGTAATCGAAAAGAATAGTATTAATATATAATTAACTTTTGATTTCATTTCATCTCCATAGTTGAAAATTTATTTAATACAAAATAAGGAGTAAGATTTAAATATTCCTACTCCTTAAGTGTTTGCATAAAGAAAGATTGTTACTCAATTCCTGGCAATTCAATCTCAGTTGCATTGAAGAACTGCGGAAACCTTTTAATTACACAATGACTTATCATCTCTGCTATTTCTTCTGTTTTGAGAAGGTTGGTATTAATAACTGCGTGGTAGTTTAATGGGTCTTCAATATTTTTATGAAAATACTTTTGAATAAAATCTTTTCTTGCAGCATCTTCTTTTTTTATGAAATCTACTGCCATTTTTCTATCGATATGATAAAGTTCCATAGCGTTTTCAATTCTATAACTTTCCGGTGCTACTAATCTAATGTGAAATGATTTTGTATGATTTGCTAATATTATATTTGCTCCTCTTCCAATGATAATTGCATTTCCGAATTCAGCGAGCCGTAAAATTGTTTTTGAAGTTTTATGAAGCAGAGAAATTTTTGAAGGACTGATACCTAAAATTTCACTAAACCAACCTTCAATTTTAGGGACCTTTTCTTCTTCAAGATATTTTTTGAAATGAGAGGGTAGATGGTGATCTTCCATAACTTTGTTAATCAAATCTTTATCGAAGGAAGTCCAATCACTGTAATTTTCAATAGCAGATGCATTGAGCAGTTCAACAAGTTTTTCGCAAATAGCATTTGCGCCTATTCCGGTTTCCCTGGAAATTGTAATTATCGGTCCGGGATTTTGTTTCCGTCTTTGAAGTTTGATTTCTTCTTCTGAATGCTTTTCGATATAGATGCGGGCTTTTTCGTATGCGCTTACAATTTTCATAAAACCTCCGCAATTGTTGGCAAAATGGAGGAAAAGGAATATTACTAGATGAAATTTACTGAATAGTTTTAAGATTAGAAATGTGTAAATTAAATTGAGAGGTGTGTCTGAGCAATAAGGTCAGACACTATTCATTTTAATCTATTTTTGTTTTGAAAATCTTTTATACAAAATCCATGTTAAAAATACAGAAAAACCAAGTATCAGAGTTGGAATGATAATACCGAGCGAAGCATCACCAATGCGTTGAGCTTGTTCTATTTGTGCAATCATTTTTCACCTTTATGATGTTTGTGGTATGAATACCATGCGAGTATTAATCCAAGTAATGATGCGATATACGCAATAGACATTCCGATAACCATAGCGAAACCTTTATCCATGGATTTCCTCCCAACGCACTTTGCGTTCTAAATTTTCCAGATATTCATGCTGCTTCTTTTCATACTCCTCAGAAACAGTTTTTAATTTTGGATCGATAACCCAATGCATTAAATATGTTGTTAGTATTCCAAGTGCCAAAATTATAAATCCCCAAATATTAAGGAGGAATGCTAACACAGTTCCGATCATCAATAGAATATATGAAGCAACAGAAAGAACAACAGCAATCCAATCCTCTTTTGTCCAATCATCCGCTTCGCCAGGTGTCCAATTCCTTCTGATAAAACTCATTTATTTTCCTCCTTCATTTTTCAAATCAACATGAATAAGAAGACCTAACTTTTGCGCTTCTTTTTTAACTGGTCCCCACCAGCCGATAGGTCTTGCTTGTACATAATATTTTATTAAATGGTCCATCGGTTCGGGTTTGGTAAGAAAAGTTACCGGAAGAAAAACTAAAGCGCCAAGCAACATCAGCAGCCAGAATTGCTGATAATCCGGTAGTACCGGTAAAATATTAAAATGCGGAAGAATCCAAACTACAAGCCAGCTGATTCCCAAATTTGCAATCCATGATGATAAATAACCCCAAGAATTGAAACGCCACCAAACAACTTGCAGAATATTCGGAAGCCAGATACCGGCAGCCATTAACCACAATGCAAATATCAACCATGATGTTATATCTTCCATCATTAAACCATAAAAGAAAGATCCAAGCAGAAGAATTAAAGTTGCAATTCTTGCAACCCACACTAATTCTTTTTCTGAAGCTTTCGGTTTGAAATAATGTAAGTATAAATCTCGTGTAAAATACATAGCACCAAGATTTAAATGTGATGCAATTGTAGAAACGTGTATTGCGATTATCGCAGCAAAGAAGAATCCAATCAAACCAACCGGCAGATATTCAAAACCTAAGCGGAACCAACCCATTTCGTAATCACTTTGTGCGGCAATATTCGGAAACATAACGTAAAAGCCGAGTATAGCTGCTGCCCATACGGAATTGCGTGTTAATACTAGCGCTGTTCCCCACCAGATTGAGTAGCTTGCATCGCGAACAGATTTAGCGCTTTGAATTCTTTGTGCTTCAACATACCAATCGATACTTGTACCCATACCAAATCCGCCAATGACAGCAATAACCATCATAGTAATAAACCACGCCACGGGAAAATCACCGCTAAACCATCCGGTAAATGCGAAAGGATTCATTCGCCATGCTTCACCCATAGAAGTTAATTTTACTGCGATTGTTGATGGTCCGCCGGCAGCAATTATTCCCCAAATTGAAACAATAATTATCATTAGGAAAGCAACAATTCCTTGTTGAAAATCTGCCATAATAACACCCCAATAACCGGCAGCTAAAACATAAATTGCACAGAGTGAAGAAAATACTACGAGTCCAATCCACAAATCCCACCCGAACAAATATTGACATACTTTTCCCATAGCAATGCCGACCCACCCAAGGATAAACATGTTCATAAAAACTTGCCATCCGGAAATCCAGCCACGAAGCATCTCTGCACCAAGTCCATGGAAGCGGAAAGTGTTCCACTCGGCTTGAGTGTATGTTAATGATCTTCTAAAAATTCTTGTTGATACAAACGCACTGATGGCGCACCATGCAGCAAAAAATGTATACCATAAACCGGCAACTCCATATTTATAAACAATGCCGGTAACCCAGATTGGTGTATCGGTTGCTGTATGAGTAGCATAAACTGATGAAGCCGGCAGCCACCATGGCAATCCGCGACCGGCAAGAAAAAAATCGGATTGTGACCGCTTGCCGAGACGGTAAAATGCTACTCCAATTGTAACTGTAATTAATAAAAACATTACAACCCAAAACCAGTCAATGAATTGGAATTCAACCATTGTTACCTCTTATTAGTGTAGAGTGAAGAGTGTAGAGCGCAGAATTTGTATTTAAATAGTGAGTAGAAAATTTTTCTTTTGTTTGTGTTACTGATTTATAAATGCTTGATAATGGGTACTGAATGCTTGATATTGGATACTTGATGCTTGAGAGTGAACACTTGATGCTGGATTCTGGAAATTGGATTTTTAGCATAATTGAATAGAGTGCTAACATAGAAAATGTTATTTAGTTGAAGTGAAATTAAAGAATGGAGAGGAGTGAAGCAATCATTTTTTGACAGCATAATTCAGAAGAGAGAATACAGTAGTCAGAATTCAGAATATTCAATTGGTGATTTTGAAATACTTTGCATACTTCGCGTTTATTCTTATAAATATTTAATAAAATGAAAAGAAAGAAAATTATTAGCGTTGCAGTGTTTCTATGATTAATAAAATTATTTCAATGCAGCTCTAAAAAAATTAATTACACTTTGAGCAACTAAAAAATGATTATATAATTCATCACCTAAATTATCACTTGTTATTAATGTAACTGGAAGTTTTGCATGAATATAAAATTGAGTGTTGTAAAGAATCGGCTGTTTCTCAGCAGCTTTAATATATTCTTTTGGTAGCCGTTTTTGTTTTTCACCTAAAATTTCACCGCCGAAATATTTTTTGAACTTTCTATCCTTTAGAATCTTTTCAAGTTTTTTTGGATTGTTAACAATGTAATTTCTGATTTTAGTTAGTCCGGTTTTATCCACCATATATGAACCACAGTATATATTGATTCCTTTATGGCTCATTTCAAAATAAAAACCGGGATCGTTAATTGCAGCTCTTGCAACAGAAGAAATTGCTGCAGAGGCATGAAGTTTATATGGTGATTTATCTTTTGAGAATCGAACATCTCTATAAATTCTGAATATAGCATCTTTGGGATCAGCGAAAAATGTTTGGTCTTCAAAACTGATCCTTGTCAATAATTCTGCAACAAGATTGAAGAACGGCTCTTTAACAACTTTTTCATAACGTTCTTTATTTGCATTGAACCAATCACGGTTATTGTTCGATGCAAGTTCTTTGAAAAATTTTATGAAGTCTTTAGTAAAGTAGGGCATAATCAATCCTATAATTGTGATAACTTATACAACGGAAAATAGTTTTTAAAAACTTAAAATAATATTCCTAAATTTGTAACATGATTGAAAAATACAAACACGTAATCTGGGATTGGAACGGGACAATTTTTAATGATGTCCTTTTAGGAATAGACATTGTTAATAAAATGCTTTTGCAGCGTAAACTTCCTACACTCTCAATTGAATCTTACCGTGACACATTCACCATACCCGTAAAGAATTATTACGAAATAATCGGATTTGATTTTTCAAAAGAATCTTTTGAAGATCTAGGTAAGCATTGGATGGATGAATATGAATCAAGGAAATTTGAGTGCGGACTGTATGACGGTGTAGTTGATCTGATGGAAAAGATAGCATCATTGGAAATCGGGCAATCGATTCTTTCAGCTTATTCCCAGAACACACTTGAAGAAATGGTTGACCATTACGGACTTAGAAAATATTTTGATCACATAGTCGGACTCGATAACATTTATGCTGCCGGAAAACTTCACCTTGGCATTGAGCTGATGAATAGATTAGGCAACGGAAAAGGAGAGACATTACTAATTGGCGATACTGTACATGATTACGAAGTTGCCTCTGAAATCGGCGCTGATTGTGTGCTGATTGCAAACGGGCATCAGAATAAAAAGGTTCTTGAGGAATGCGGTGTTAAAGTTTTTGATACAATTAACGGACTTCTTTAATCCAATTATAAATGATTTATTATTAATAAATATGAGAAATTAATTGTCCATTGATTTTTCATTTTCATAATTTAAATTACATCAAAAATTTCTCCAACCATTAAGAGGTTGCCATGTTTAAACGGTTAATCTTTTTGCTTCTGATCTTCTCATCAATTCATTATACACAGCAATTAAAATCGCCCGAAGAATTCTTAGGATACAAAGTTGGAATGGATTATAAAATAGCAGATTACGAAACGATTCAGAA
>CAYXKL010000018.1:0-36236 GCA_964464825.1 uncultured Melioribacter sp.
TTTTCAGCCAGAAAGATGAAAAATGGGGAGAAATATTGTGTGCTGCTATTATTTCAAATAAGTTAACAATAGATAACATAAAAGAATTTCTCCATACGAAACTGCCTAATTATAAAATCCCAAAAAAAATTTATCTGATTGATAAAATACCAAGAAATGAATTAGGAAAAGTTATCCGAACAAATCTTTTCGATAAACTCAGCTTAACTGAGATTTAAGTTTTTCATATAGATCAGCCGGTAATTCAATTTTTTTAAACGACTCCTTAAAAACACAAACATGCACTGTTTTAGCTTGCGCAGTGAATTCATTATTCTTATAAAACCGATAAGTTATTTCGAATGAAGATTTTTTAAGTGCACTTACTGTTACGTCAATACGCAATTCATCTCCAACTCTAATAGGTTTTACATAATCTGCATCTGCATGCATAATAGGCAGAACATACTCTTGATCAAAGAAAAAATTCCTTTCTGTATGAAGACTCCTCATTAAATCTTCATAAGCAGCGTGAACATATTTAAAAATACTTGCATAAAAAATTATTCCGGCCGGATCTGCGTCATAAAAATAAACTTTAATATTTGTACTGAACATAATGCCCTTTTTTTCATACAAATTTAGTTATAACATATTAATAATTCTCCATTATTATTTGGAACTTCTTTAGTGTCTTTTTCATTTGTTATATTTAAAACATAATTTATAAAGGAAAGAAATGGAGAATATAATTCTATTCCCTTTTACTGATTATTGGGGCGTTTACGTTGGTTTTACATTATTTGTTTTGCTTGTATTAGCACTCGATTTAGGTGTTTTTCATCGGGAAGCGCATGAAGTAACATTTAAAGAAGCAGCTATTTGGTCTGTAATTTGGATTACCCTTGCATTACTTTTTAATCTTGCTTTTTATTTCTATGCAAATTGGAAATTCTCAACTCAACCCGAATATGCTGCTATACCTGGTTTTATTCCAGAAGCAGCAGCACAGCAATCGGCACTGGAGTTTTTAACCGGTTATATAATTGAAAAATCTCTTTCGGTTGATAATATTTTTGTTTTTGTAGTAGTGTTTACATTTTTTGCTATTCCGGCAAAGTATCAACATAGAATTTTATTCTATGGAATTTTAGGCGCTTTGATATTTAGAATCATTTTCATCTCACTTGGATCAATTCTTCTTCAGTATCATGCAGTAATAATTATATTTGGTGTCCTCTTGATTTTAACCGGAATAAAAATTTTATTCTCTCCCGAAAAAGAAATCAATCCGGATAAAAATCCGGTCATAAAACTTCTAAAAAAAATATTCCCAGTCACACCAAATATTGAAGGACAAAAGTTCTTTCTCCGCAAAGAAGGAGTGTTGTATGCAACTCCACTTTTAATCTGTCTAGTCTTTGTTGAATTGACCGATATAATTTTTGCAATAGATTCTGTTCCGGCAATTTTTGCTATTACCAACGAACCGCTGATTGTCTTTACATCAAATATTTTTGCAATACTTGGTTTACGGGCACTTTACTTTTTATTAGCCGGTGTAGTAAACAAATTCAAGTATTTGAAGTACGGATTGGGACTTGTACTTGTATTTGTAGGTTTAAAAATGGCATGGCTAAATGAAGCATTCGGTGGTAAATTTCCAATCGTTTGGTCGCTTGGTATTATTGCTGGGATAATCTCACTTTCAATTATAATTTCACTTATTGCGACTAGAGATGAAAAAGTAAATTAGATTAACCCGGTTATGCCTGGTTTTTCTTTATCAATTATTGACTTACTCCATTTCCCTCTTTTCATTAAATTGCATATAAAATATATCGATATAATGAAAAAAATCTTTTTCATATTACTACTTTTCTCAATTACTTCTTTCGCTCAAGAATTAAAAAGAGAATATTATCCAAATGGAAAAATCAAATCGGAAGGATACTTTGTTAACAACGTACGTAATGGTATCTATAAAGAATTCTATGAAAATGGTAAACTTTGGAAAGAATGGTTTTTTGAAAATGGAAAAGAAGAAGGGATTTCGAACTGGTATTTCCCGGATGGGACAAAAAGTATGGAATGGAATTACCGGAATGGTAAATTAGAAGGATTATCTAAATGGTATTATGAAACCGGAGAACTTTGGGCAGAACCTAACTATGTAAATGATATTCAGGATGGATTCAGCAAAACTTATTATAAAAGCGGTGCATTGCTTGCTATATGGAATTATAAAAATGGTAAGCTTAATGGTATTTCAAAAATATTTTTTGAAAATGGTCAAGTTGAAGTCGAAAGAAATTATGTTAATGATAAGCTGGAAGGGATCAGCAAAGTTTATTTTGATTTTGGTTTAGTAGCACTTGAAGCAAATTATAAAAACGATCTGCTTGATGGTACTTCATATTTTTATTATCCCGATGGATCAATCAAAGTAATAGACACATACGATAAAGGACAGATTGTAAAACGGGAGCGATTCGGAATAGGTGGTAAATTTGATAAAATTGAAGAGAGCTTCACGGATTTTTATGATGAAGGAACTATGCGTTCTGTTATGAACTTCCGAGAAGGAAAACTTAACGGAAAAATTATTCATTACTATCCGAGTGGTTTTTTAAAATCAGAATTGAATTATGTAGATGGAAAATTGGAAAACGAATCTAAATTCTTTTATGATGGCGGAATTCTATCTGAAATTGCTAATTATTTTGGTGGTATGAAAAACGGATTATCTGTAAAATTCAATAGAGACGGCATTAAGATTTCTGAAGACAATTATGTAAACGATAAATTGGATGGATTATCAAAAACTTTTTACGATACTGGAGAACTTGAATCCGAACGTTCCTTTAAGAACAACAAACTTGAAGGTACTGTTACAACTTATTACAAAAATGGTAAGCTACTTGCCGTAGAAAATTACCGAGAGGATTTGAAAGAAGGAATTTCCAAGTGGTATTTCGAAAACGGACAGCTTTCTGATTTCCTTATTTACAAAAACAATCTGTTGGATGGTAAAATCACATCATATTTCGCTGATGGAAAAGTAATGAGTGAAAAAAATTATGTTAATGGGGAGTTAGCACATATCAAATAATATTCTGAAATAATCAATTATCAATTTTATTATTCAAACCATTTATTATTTCCCTAAAATTTTCCAGACTTGCTTCAACATTTTCAATTATCTCAGTTGCTAATAAATCTGGATCCGGCAAATTCTCTGTATCTTTTAAACTATCATCTTTCAGCCAGGTGATATCAAGACTTGTTTTATCACGTGCAATAATATCATCGTAAGTAAATTTCTTGAATCTTTCCGTCTCTGTTCGTTTAAATCTGCTCTTAGGGTTATAACATTTTATAAAATCTTCAAGATGTTCATACTTTAATGTGTTTGTCTTTAATGTGAAATGCTGATTTGTTCTAAAATCATAAATCCATACTTCTTTTGTCCATGGATTTTTACTTGCCGGTTTGTTATCAAAGAAAATTACGTTTGCCTTTACACCTGGTGCATAGAAAATTCCAGTCGGCAATCTTAAAATTGTGTGAAGGTCGGTTTTCATTAATAAATTCTTTCTTACAGTTTCTCCGGCTCCGCCTTCAAACAAAACATTATCCGGAACAACAACAGCAGCTTTTCCATCCGGTTTGAGCATCGATACAATATGCTGAACGAAATTCAATTGTTTATTTGAAGTTGTAACCCAAAAATCTTGGCGCTGATAAGTTAACGATTCACGTTTCTGTGTTCCTTCTTCATTCGTAATAGTAATACTGCTCTTCTTTCCAAATGGCGGATTTGTTAATACATAATCATAATTAGAATTTGGTTTAGATAAGAGACTATCCTCACGAGCAATTAACGGTTCACTATCAAGATCACTAATGCTATGTAAATACATATTCATTAAACATAATCGGGCAGTACTCGGAACAATTTCCCATCCTTTGAAGGTTTTGAATTTTAGAAATTCTTTTTGATGACGATCTAAGTTTTGTTTGCTGAGATAATTGTAGGAGGATAAAAAGAAACCACCGGTTCCGCATGCCGGATCGGCTATGGTTTTCATCGGTTCCGGTTTAATACATTCTACCATAGTTTTTATTAGAGCACGCGGAGTGAAATATTGTCCGGCACCGCTCTTTGTATCCTCAGCATTCTTTTCAAGTAATCCTTCATATATATCACCTTTAACATCGGTTTCCATTGTAAGCCAGTTCTCTTCATCAATTAATTGGATCAATTTATAAAGTTTTGCCGGATCTGTAATTTTATTTTGCGACTTAAAAAATATTTCACCCAGCATTCCTTTTTTCTTACCGAGTTCAGTTAATACAGTAACATAAAAAACTTCCAACTCTGCGCCGGTTTTAGAACTGAGTTTCTCCCAATCGTACTTTTTATCAATTATCGTTTCTCTATTGTACGGAGGTTTGGAATACTCGTAAGCCATTTTAAGAAATAGTAAATAAGTAAGTTGTTCGAGATAATCACCATAACTTACTCCATCGTCTCGGAGTATATTACAGTAGTTCCAGACTTTAGATATGATTGTTGAAGTTGTCATTCGTTATTTGTAAATAGCTTATAATATTGTTCGAATAAGAAGAACCGGTTCCTTTTATAGCCGGTTACTTCTTTAAGTATTCCTAACTTTTCAAATTGGTTAATAATTGCGTTAGCTGGTTTAGTTGTAACATTCAAAAGATTTTCAACTTCTTTAACATTAATCAATGGTTTTCTATAAAGGAAGCTGATCAATTGTTTTGCATTTTTTACTCTCTTACCGAGCGAAAGTAATTTCATTCCTTCAATATCATCTTTTAGTTTTAGTATTTCCCTAAAAGTTTTAATTCCTTTATTCGATGTTTCTATAACGGCAACAAGAAAAAATTTTATCCATTGAATTATATTGTTCGATGTCCTTGCAAAAGTCAGGTTATCATAGTACAATGATTTTTTTCTCTCAAAAAAATCTGAAAGGTAGAGAGTCGGTTTATCGAGCAAACCGGTTGATACCAAATAAAGTGTAATCATTAACCTTCCTAATCTACCGTTACCATCAAGGAAAGGATGGATAGTTTCAAATTGGTAATGTGCAATAGCAATTTTGATCAAATGAGGTACTTCTATTTTGTTATTGTGAATAAAATTTTCAAGATCACCCATAAGTTCGGAAACTTCGTTATGATGGGGCGGAATAAAAACAGCGTCCTTCAAAGTTGCACCACCAATCCAATTTTGACTTGTTCTGTATTCTCCGGGCATCTTCGATTCACCGCGTACCCCTTCCATTAATATTTTATGGGCATCTCTTAAAAGTCTTGTTGATAACGGTAAATCCTTTAATTTCTCGATTGAATAATTGAGAGCTTTAATATAGTTTTGAACTTCTCTCCAATCATTACGCTTTTCAGGTGAAATTTCATCAAGCGAAAGTAATGCTTCATCAACTCCGGTTCTTGTCCCTTCAATTCTGCTCGAAGTTGTTGCTTCTTTTATCACGTGCATTGCTATGAAAAAATCAATATCGGGAATGTAAAGAGAAAAAGCATTCAACTCCCCAAGTTTTTTATTTGCCTCTGCCAATAAAGTGTTGATTTTGGGATCATCCCATGTCCATTCAAGATTTACTTTGGATGGAGAAAAACTTTTGTATTGATACTGCTCTATATAATGACCGGCTTTGAAATTAGCTAAATTCATTATTTCACCCTTTTTCCTCCACCAAGTTAATTTATAATTGACTTTTAGTCAAATAACTCCATTATAATTTTTTATAGTGGACTATAAATGATTTTAGGCAATTATAAATTTACTTAAACGACTTTCCTTAATAATGCCAGAACTAAAACAAAACCACTTTATTATTAACAAATCCGTATCATCTCCGTACCAACTTCATACCAACTTGCTATTTCCGGTTTAAAACTTCAATTATTTTTAACCGATAAGGATTCCATTTTTCATTAGATAAATGATAATCTATTATTCTTCTATTACGGTATAACGGAATTAATGGTCTCACTAATAAATTTTCTTCCGGTTTGATGGGAATTTCTTTTTTACATTCGTAGAATTCTATCGTCTTAACATTTTTGAATTCTTTATGAACCAGCACTTTATATAAATATGCCGATGTTAAAAGAACCGGAATATTTTTATTAAATACTGATAATTCTTCTTTCAATCCTGGAATCCACCAAGCGGCAACTTTTTTCCATAAAGATATATTTTTTGAAGTCTCGTCTTCAAAATAATTCTAACAAAGATTCTGTACATAGACAGAATTCCAATCTAATTTTATTTGTTTAAGATTTTCTAAATGGTCTTGAATGAATTTATTAAAAATTGGGATTCCGCTTTCAAGAGCAAAGGCAAATTGTAATGATGTTGAATGCTTATTACTTGGATCGCAACCCAAATATATTGCTTTAACTTTAGAAAAATCTTTACAGTAAGGATTTGGGAAAGGGAATATATCAAGCACTTTTTTACCGAAACGAGATATTAATTCTTTAACTAAATTTTCATCTCTTGAAATCAAACTAGTTTTCCCTCAAACGCTTGTTTTAAAATACTTTGCCTTAATGCCTCTGATTTTTCCAGACTTTCATCTATCGCTTTTTCAAGATTGTCTGCTTCTGAAAACCGCTTTTCTATTTCTGAAACGATTTGAAGTTGAATTTGTTGAGGTGGCAAAAGGAATTCTAAGTCAGCAAGTTGTTTTTTTGTAACTCCTTTTATAGTTGTGCCTCTATTTTTGTATTTAAATACCTGAACAGCATTAGATAAATACCACAGGGCATATTCATTGAACACTATTTTTTCATCCAAAATTATCCCCTGACTATCTTGGCTAAAGCATAAATCATTTTTATTAATAGCGACCTTCCCCAGCCCAACTCTGGTAACAACTACAATATTACCTTTTGGGAGTAAAGTAGTTGCTGAATTTTCAATAGCCTTTTTATTTATTTTTTTTCTTGGTCGAATATCCTTAATTCCATAGATGTCAGCACTTGTAATCCAGTCTATATTTCCTTTCCAATATTCTTCTACTTTTGTTGAGGGTGTCCCTCCACCAATTATTTTTCTACAGATGTCTTTAACCTTCACCCATTTCCAACCTTCTGGTAATCCGTTGCTTTTATAATCTACTTTTGGTTCCGCAGCTTTCAGCATTTCCTTTTTGCCTACTGCCAACTGCCTACTGCCAACTTCCCGAGTTAACCGTCCCGAGAATGCGGCTGATAAAACCGATTGCCGATACAACCGCAACTGTTCTTTTGCTTTTTTAAGAGAAGCAACTCCGCTATCCAACTTGCTGAAGAGTTCCTCTATCTTCTCAACAATTTTTTTCTGCTCGGGGAGTGGTGGGAGGGGGATTTCAAATTCACTAACTATTGTTGTGTTGAGATTAACCTGTGTTATTCCTTGTTTATGTTTCTGAATTACATATGGACGAGTGTAATTGAAAAAGTGATAAAGAAAATTTAAATCAACGTCAGTATTAAAATTTACAAATGAAACGAAACCATCGTGTATGCAGGCATCAACACCTAAAAATTTCGGAATACAAACAGACCCACTATTAGATAGGATTAAACTACCTTTGGTAAGAAATCTACTTTTTTTTACCCCAGCTTTGTTTACTTTAGTATGCGAGTCGATAACAAATTTTGATTCATCTTTAGTTATATCAGATATTTTTATAAAAGGAATATCGCCAACAAAATATTTTGGATCACCCATTGGGCGTGGTGAACCTCCTCTAACCACTTCGCAAACATCACCAAGTTTAACCCAGGACCAGTTGGGGGGGATAGAACGCGGATGACGCTGATTAGACTGATCTTCGCGGATTAAATCTGTGTTAACTTGACTGCCGTAAGGCAAGTTCCGTTCAATCCGTGTCATCTGCGTTCTATTTCTTTTTTTTTCATCAAGCTACTAGTTCCTCATTCAACTCAATAATAATTTTATCGGTTTCCTCACCAAAAAGCTTCCAGAATTTCCCGAGTCCACCGTTATCAACAAAAGGTGTGTAATCAAAATCATCTTTATCAATTCTAACGGAAGTTACAATATGGTCGCGTATCATTCGTAACCAATCAAGCTGCTCTTCTGTAAATATTTTCCCCACTGCTTGTCTGCGGAAAATCCAATTCTTAAAATTTATATTCACAATTTCGCTGTATGGTTTCAGTTCTTTATCAATTCCAATTTCATAGCGGATAAGAGAAATAATATCGGTCAAAATTCTTGCAGCAGTTAAACCGGTAACTTTCTGAGGTTCAAGACGGTGATAAGCATTCCAGATTTTTTCTGCGGTAAGTACATACGGAGGAGAAGCAAGAAGTTCTTTTAGTTCGCTAATCATTTTTAAGGTTAGTTCTTTTCTTCTATACGGCTGGTCGTATAAAATTTTCAATGCAATAATTTCGTTTTTGTTCTCATCGATGAACTTACGGAAGTTGTTAATTACATCTTCAGCGTTTTCCTTTGCTCTGCTGTCAAAACCCGAGAAGGTGATTCTATCAATGTTGACCGTATCAATTATCTGGTAAATCTTTTGCCGGACAGTTTCAACAAAATCTCTGAGAGTTGGATTATCAAAGGGATGAATTGTCGATTGAATTACGGGTTCCATTGCCAATTTAATTTGTTCGGATGTTGGTTCTTCGTCTTTGGATAGATTAAAAATCTGTCCTACTTTTTCGTATTGAAAATCGGGATCGTAAAGGTTAGCAAGTTCAACCGCAATTTGAGTTATAGTTTTTCCACCGGTTAATTCCTTAAATTTTTCTCTATCGGCATCGGAAATTTGTTTGTCTATTCTAGTTAATCTTGCCGCCAAAGAAGAAGTGTTCTCTTCATCCGGCTGAAGCATTACCATCTTCATTAAATCTTTTAACGGAACAGAAGGTTTTTTATCAACAACCGGATAATCAACTTTAACAGATTTAAAAACTCCGACGGCATCGATAATATAAAACCGTTCCTTGTTCAGTTTTGCGCCGGGTGTAATTTTAACAAGCTCTTCCTTACTTAAAGAGCGAGTTCCTCTTCCAATCATCTGCTGAAAATAATTTCTTGAACGGACATCGCGCATAAAGATTAAGACTTCGATCGGTTTAACATCGGTTCCGGTTGCGATCATATCAACCGTAACCGCAATACGCGGATAGTAAGCAGTTCTAAACTGCTGAAGAATTGATTCAGGATCTTCGTTCTTAACATTGTAAGTTATCTTTTTACAGAAGTCGTTACTCTCGCCAAATTCTTCACGCACAATGTGAACGATATCTTCAGCATGGCTGTCCGTCTTTGCAAATATTAAAGTTTTTGGTACTTCATCGTCATTTCCGCGTTCAAGAAAAAATTCTTCTTTAAGAACACGTTTATATTCTCTTATAATATTTCTTATCTGGCTTGGATTAACAATTTCTCTATCAAGCTGTGTAGGTTCATATTTTACGTCATCTTCAAGTTCTTTCCATTCTTTTTTGCGTGTTGATTTGTTACGGAGGTCAACATATTGTTTCGCTTTAATCTCGGCACCGTGCTGTGTTATCTCAGTTTCGATAGTAAAGACATCATAACCAACATTTACTTTATCTGCAATAGATTGTTTGAGTGTGTATTCACTTACAATGTTTTCATGAAAGAATGCAAAGGTACGTTTATCCGGTGTTGCGGTTAAGCCGATCATAAAAGCATCGAAGTAGTCGAGGACTTGTTTCCATAAATTATAAATCGAGCGGTGGCACTCATCAATAATTATGAAATCGAAAGTCTCGATAGGAAAGTTTGGATTGTAAACTACATCAACCGGTTTATCCACTACTTTTGTTTCGTAAGGTGATTCATCTTCAAGCGATTCATCCAGTTCTTTACCTTTTAAGATAGAATACATTCTTTGAATGGTGCTAATGCATACTTGTGCCGATGGATCAATGAAGTTGCTTCTCAATCTTTGAACATTGTAAAGCTCAGTAAAAAGCCGTTTATCATCATTTGGTTTGTAAGCCTGAAATTCTTGCTCTGCTTGTTTGCCAAGATTTCGAGTATCAACAAGGAATAAAACTCTTTTAGCGTTGGCAAATTTTAATAATCGATAAACAGAAGTAATTGCAGTAAAAGTTTTTCCGGCACCGGTTGCCATTTGTACAAGTGCACGCGGACGGTTATCTGCAAATGAAGTTTCCAAATTTTCTATTGCTTTAATTTGGCAGTTGCGCAATCTGTCATTACTTAATAGCGGAAAATTTTTCAACCGGGCACGTAATGTAGATGATTGCTTAATCCACTCGTTCAAAGTTTCTGGTCTGTGAAAGGAAAAAATTTCTCTTTGACGTGGAACCGGATCGCGAGCATCAGTAAAAAATGTTTCTGTTCCGGTTGATTCATACTGAAAAGGGAGTTCTTCTTTTCTTACAATAAATTTCAATTTGTCGGAAGCATATCGTGTAGTTTGTTCGTGAACCTGGCTAAGAGTATTTCCTTCTTTCTTTGCTTCAATTACACCAACCGGTTTTCTTTCAATAAACAAGATATAATCTGCAAAGCCAGATTCAGTTGGATATTCCGTTACAGCAATTCCATTTCCTGATGATGGATTGAAATCATGATAAGATTGAACAATCCATCCGGAAAGTGTCAACTTTGTATCAATACCACTTCTTGCCAGTTCTTCTGGTTTCATTAAGTGAAGAGATTGAATTATGAGTCGGTTGCAATTTAATATTTTCTGTTATTAATTGAAATCTTCTGCACTATGAACAATTCCAAAAACTTACTTCCAAATGCTAATGATGGTGTGTAAGATCCGGGTTTAACCTCGTTGTTTAATATTCGAGTTGCTGATTCGGTGGCACCAACAGCAGTCATGTTATAACCTTCCATTACTTGATAAACTTCTTCGAGCATTTCACCTTTTTCATTTTCTACTCTTCCCCAGATGAAAGTTTTAGTTGAGTTACGTTCTATCTTATTTGGTCCGGTAGTTTTTTTCTTAATAATATTTACTATTAGTTTTTTTAAAAACGAAATTCGTAAAAGTTTGGCAGTTAGTAATAATACTTTTCTGAAAAGAAAAACAAAAGGTGAAAGACCAAGATAAACTTCAATATTTGGTATACCCGTTGAAATATAAGCAGTAAAAACATCACCCCAGGGAATTGAAATACCATTGAATGAAAAATCTTTTTGTTTGAATTTAATTTCAAATTCACCAATTGGCGACTCAATTAATTTCCCGTCCCTTCTAATCCTTCCGCTTCCGCCAAGGAATTCAAGTGTTGTTAATAAAGTTCCGCGTGAAATTTTTCCTTTAATATTTAGAAAACCGAGTTTTAAATTTTTTGCATCCGGCATCTGTTCGCTCAATCTTTTCGCGAGACAATCGGTAGGTATAACATCAAATCCGACACTTGGCAGAATTACAATTCCTTTTTCTTTTGCAAGTTTATCACATCCAAAAGCATAAGCATGAACCGGCATCTCTCCGGTGATATCGAGATAATTTGTTTTTGTCTGAAGGCAGTAATCAATCATTTCTTTAGCGGTGAATTTGAAAGGACCGGCACAATTTATTACAGTATGTATATCATTCAGTGCTTCAATTGATTTTTTATCATCAGCGAGGTCGAAAATTTTATACTCAGACGAATGTCGATCAGCTAATTGTTTTATTGCCGATTCGTTTCGTCCGGCTAAAATCGGTTTGATTCCTCTCTTACACAACTCTTCAATAATCAATTGTGCAGAGTAACCGTTAGCGCCATAAATCATTAATTTGTTTTGTGATGAACTCAAACTTACTCTCTTTCAATTAAATTGAACACTAATAATGCAGATTTATTGGATTAATGTTGATTCAAAAAAATCATCTAGCATATATTTAGATAATTCTTTTTATAAAAACAATCTTTGGTAGGATTTGGTCTTTTAGATTTTTTTGATGATAAAAAATGAGAATAAAATAAATTGCAATTAGTCCTATTCCAAAAAAAACAGAGTATAATTCCGAGAATTCATTACCATCAAATATTGATATACCTAAAAAAATTCCAATTAACAGTAAAATAAGAGGAACTCCGTATAGGTTGAATGACACTTTAAGAATTGACAACCCTTTTATTTCTATTTGAACATTATCACCAACTTTTGCACCTATCGGATTTTCCACGCGTAGAATATTCAGTTCATCCTTATTCGGTTTACAGATGATTTTTGCAGAACAATCATCACACTTTTCATTTTGAATTACTGATACATCTGCATAACCATTTTCGGCAGAAACGACAACCCCTTCCTCAAAAAAAACTTCATCATTCATCAGTTCACCGGAATTTCTCTTCCACCTATTATCCGGATTGCGCCGGTGCTGCATTTATCAAATGGAATTTTAGATACATCAAGCTTATCATAATTAATTACACCAAGGTTATTTATCATTTCAATACCGCCATCAGATTTACGTGCACAAATTCCGCATCCGATGCAAGCAACAGAGCAGACTTCTTTTGATCGTTTCGGATCATCCTGATTTTTACAAAAGACAAATACGTTTCTATCTACCGGATGCATCTCTATTATATTACGTGGACAAGCTTTTACACATATTCCGCATCCGGTACAAATTTCATCGATAACTTCCGGTAGACCGTTTTCATTCATAATCATTGCACCGAATGGACAGGCTTCAACACAGTCGCCACCGCCCATACATCCGTAAAAACATAATTTATCGCCTCCAGATACAATTGCCATTGCTTTACAGCTTAATGGTCCATAATAAACTGCCATTTTTTTTACAGCTTCATTATTTCCGCCACGGCATAAAATTTTGGGAACCATTTTAATTGCATCACCGGCTTCAACTCCTAAAATCATAGCAATGGTTTTTGCTGTTTCTTCACCGCCTACTGGACAACCAGTTGGCAATGCTTTCCCTTCAACAACTTTTACTGCAAAATCATAACAGCCGGCACTACCGCATCCACCACAATTTGCATTAGGTAAAATTTCGTTTACTTGATTAATCAAAGGATTTTCTTCAACACGTAATTTTTTATCTGCGAATGCAAGTCCGCCGGCAAAAATAAATCCAAGTCCGCCCATTGTTGCGATAGCAATAATGATAGTAAATTCCATTTAATTCCTCACCAAATATTTTTTGAAACCGGATGATTCATGAATCGCTCCGGTTGTATCAACAATTATTCCTTCAACATTTTCTAATTTTTCTATTAATTCTATTCCCCTTTTTGGACCAAGAATAAAAACTCCGGTCGAAAGAGCATCGGCAAGTAATGCTTCTTTGGCAATGATTGTTACAGCTTCACATTCATCAGCCGGGTAACCGGTTAATGGATTTAACAAATGTGAATATCTCTTTCCATCTTTATTAAAATATTGCTCATAATCTCCCGAAGTTGACACACCCATTCCATTTACATTAATTGCACCGAGTAGTACATTTTCTTTCCGAGGGTGTTGAATTCCGATTTTCCAATTCTCACCGCGAGCAAATATTTCTCCACCGACATTTATTAAATATTCTTTTATTCCAAAGTTTGAAAGCAGATTGGCAATTCTATCAACAGCATAACCCGGTACGATTGCATTAAAGCTCAGTTTAACTTGTTTCGGTTTGATTAAAATATTTCCGCTTTGAAGTTGAATATTTTTCCAACCTATAGTTTGAAGTGCATATTTAATTTGTTTATCCGAAGGAAGCTGTGGAGAACCCTTTTCAAATCCGATAACCTCAATTAAATTTCCGATTGCCGGATCGAAAGCACCTTCGGTCATTCTCCAAATTTCATCGCATCTTTGAAGCATTAAGAACGTTTCATCGTTAACAACAAGTTGATCTGCATCGGTATTATTCAGTTTCCACATCGGATTGTTGGTCATATAAGTTGAGAACAAAGTATCAAGACGTTTTGCTTCTGCAAATGCTGCGTCAATTGCTTTGTTAGCTGTAACACTGTTCACACCGCGAATTTGAATTTCTACAGTACTGCCCATTGCGATGGATGTACGTTTGATGGTTTCATCATTACTGCATGAAAGAATTAATACCAGCAATAATATGTATGTAAAATATTTGTGCATTTTCTTTGTTAGAGATTCTTTGTCCGGTTTCGCCGTCATCAGAATTTAAAAGTTATCAAATCATTCCGGCAAAGCCCATAAATGCAAGAGCAAGTAACCCGGCAGTAATCAAAGTAATTGGCGCACCTCTGAATGGTTTCGGAACGTCGGTTAATTCCAATTCTTCTCTGATACCCGACATAATAAAAAGAGCTAATGTAAATCCGGCGCCGGCACCTAAACCAAATATAACACTTTGCATAAAAGTATATTCTCTCATAGAAAGCAGCAGCGCCAATCCAAGTATAGCACAGTTAGTAGTAATTAACGGAAGAAAAATTCCAAGTGCCCGGTAAAGGGGCTGACTAACTTTCTTAATTACCATTTCAACAAACTGCACAAGAGCAGCAATTACCAAAATGAATGACGGTATTTGAAGAAACTCCAAACCGTAAGGAACTAATATTAAAAAATATAATAACCAGCTTACCATTGCAGTCAATACCATAACAAAAGTAGTTGCCATCCCCATTGATAATGCTGATGAAGTTTTATTTGAAACTCCGATAAATGGACAAATACCAAGGAAGAGAGAAAGTACAAAATTATTAACTATAGCCGCGGAGATAAATATTATTAATAAATCCATATTATGCCTCCACTCCTTTGACTTCTGCTGAAGAAGTTTTTCTATACTTAGCGATCATTTTTTGTTGTTCAAGTTTTTTCTTTCTATCAATGTAAAAATTCGCGAATCCCATTAACAAACCAAGTGTAAGAAATGCACCAGCCGGTAAAATCATAATTAACCATGGTTCGAATCCATTCGGCATAACCTGATAACCCAAGAATGTTCTCGAACCGATAATTTCTCTTATTCCACCCATTACAATTAATGCAGCTAAAAATCCTACACCATTTCCAAGGGCATCTAGGAATGAACGGAGTGGTGAATTTTTTGATGCAAATGCTTCTGCTCTACCGAGTATAATACAGTTAACAACAATTAATGGAACAAACGGTCCCAATGCTTTACTTAATTCAGGAAATTTTGCTTTCATTACAAGATCTGCAATTGTTACAAACGTTGCTATGATAACAATATAAGCAGCAATTCTTACTTGATTAGGAATTAATTTTCTTACAATAGAAATTAGAAGACTTGAAAAAACAAGAACAAAAGTTGTAGCAAGCGCCATTGCAATTCCATTCATAACTGAAACTGTTACAGCAAGTGTGGGACACATACCAAGTATTTGTTTAAATGTGGGATTGATTTCCCAAAGCCCTTTATAAAATTCGTACCATAACGTTTTTTTCTTGCTCATAATTTGCCCTCCTTCTGAATTTTACGGGCTTTTTCCAAACCTGAATTTATAATAGCAACAATCGATTTCGAAGAAATAGTTGCACCAGTTATTGTTTGAATTTCGTTCGGCTGTTCGGGTGTTTTTCCTTTCACCCAATTTACTTGCGGAATTGTTTGCAATCCTTTAAACTGATCTTTGAAAGGATCTTCAGTTACTTTCGTTCCAAGTCCCGGTGTCTCTACTTGCTCAAGAATTTCAATTGAAGAGATTTCATTCAAATCGGATCTCAGACCAACCATCATACGTATCTTACCTTGAAATCCGTTCCCTTCGCATGCAAGTGAGTAACCGATAATATTTTTATTTTCATCGAACACTTTGTACATCTCTAAACCGGTATTGGTAACTACTTCATAATTTTTACCTTCGGGATTAACAATGAAAATTGCTTTTTCTGTTTCTGCTTTTTGGTTTGCTGTAATTAACGGACTTGCCCAGTCATTAACCTCAGAGAGTAACCCTCCGGCAATAACACCGATAATGGTCAATGTTGCTATCATGTGAATTACAATTTTCATTTTGCCTCCCCGAAAATTCTTGGGCGTGTATAACGATTGATTATAGGAACAACAGAATTCATGATTAGAATTGCATACATAACACCTTCGGGCAATCCACCGAAAGTTCTAATTACAACTACAAGAAGTGCAATTCCAAATCCGAATATCCACATGCCTTTAGATGTAATTGGAGAAGTCACCCAATCGGTAGCCATAAAAAATGTTCCGAATATAAATCCACCGGCAAAAAGTTGAAACAATGGATTCGGATATTTTACCGGATCAATAAACCAAAATATTCCGGCAAATAAAATCATTCCTAAAATCGTTGCAAGCGGAACACGGTAATTAACAACTCCAACAACAATTAAAAAAATTCCGCCGATCAATATTGCAACAGCAGAAGTTTCACCGAGTGAACCGCTTACATTCCCTAAGAATAACGGTTCGATGTTAGTAAAAACTTTATCAAACTTAAATGCAGCGAGAGGAGTAGCACTTGTTACAGTATCAACAGCATAATTTGGTTGTGTCCACGTAGTAATTGCAACCGGGAATGCTGCTTGTAAAAATGCTCTTCCGATTAATGCCGGATTAAAAATATTATAACCTAATCCTCCAAAAATTTCTTTTCCGATTGCAATTGCGAAAACCGCACCAATTGCAGTTGATGATAATGAAAAATTTGGCGGTAGAATTAAACCGAGTAATAATCCGGTGATAATCGCACTTCCATCATCAACTGTTACTTTTCTTTTTCTAATTTTTTTAACTATAAATTCTGTTACAACACAAAAAATCACAGATGTCAATACAATTAATAGTTGATAGGGTCCAAAAAATATTACAGCTGAAATCAATGCTGGAATTAAAGCAACGACAACAAACCACATTGCTTGCTTTGTTGACCAGCGTGAGTGAACATGCGGTGAACTGTTTATTTCTAATTTGTAAGTGGGATTAGTAGTGGTTGATTCCATAATTATTTTTATTTCCTTAATGTCATACTTAATTTATTTCACCATTTTACAATATTTTATTTTGACACCGAATCAAGTTCGGAGTGACAATTTATTGATTATACAGCTTGTCTTTCTCTTTGTAAAGCCATCACTTTCTGTTTACCTAAACGGATCCATTGCACAAGCGGAATATTAGCCGGACAAGTATAAGTACAAGTTCCGCATTCCATGCAGACTGTAATTCCAAGTTGTTCAGCTTCTTCAAACTTATCAAGTGACGATAAACGCGCCAATCGTGTAGGCAGTAAATTCAAAGGACAAACATCTAAACATTTTCCGCAACGCAAACATGGCGTCTGTTCATGTTCACTAATTTCGTCTTTTGTTAATACAAGAATTCCGGAAGTTGATTTCATCACCGGAGCTGAAAAATCATATTGGGCAACACCCATCATTGGTCCCCCGACAACAACTTTAGCAGCATTCTCTTTTACTCCACCGCAATAATCGAGAATATCAGCGAGCGGAGTTCCAACCGGAACTATCAAATTCATCGGTTTATTAATTCCTAATCCTGAAACAGTGAGTGCAGCAGTTAATTGAGGTTTTCCTTTAACAACAGCATCATTTATTGCTATTGCAGTTCCAATATTTTGAATTACTGCACCAACATCAAAAGGAAGTTTACCGGGAGGAACTTCCTTTCCGGTTACTGCTTTTATCAGCATCTTTTCAGCTCCCTGAGGATATTTTGTCTTCAGCACTTCAACTGAGATGTTGGAATATTTTTTTACAGCTTCTTTTATTTTATCAATTGCTTCGGGTTTATTGTCTTCAATTCCAATAGCACCCTTTTCCACACCAACAGCTTTCATAATTAACTGCAAACCGGAAATTAAATCATTAGTTCTTTCAATCATGTAACGATAATCGCGCGTGAGGTACGGTTCGCATTCGCAACCGTTTAAAATCACGATCTCAATTTTTTTATCGGGAGGAGGTGATAATTTTACATAAGTTGGAAATGCGGCACCGCCTTGCCCGACTATTCCGGCATCTTTAACTCGATCACAAATTTCTTGTTGAGTAATTTTCTCAGGATCTAACGGAGTCATAAAAATATGTTCGTCGTTTTCTGCAGATTGAATTACAATAGAATCTTTTGGAAAACCAATTACAGTTGCACCGGTTGTAATCTTTACAACTTTACCGGATACTGGACTGTGAATAGGTGATGAAATAAATCCATCTTGTTCAGCAATAATTTCACCGGCTCTAACCTCGCTCCCCTTTTTGACGATAGACTTTGACGGTTTACCAATATGCTGATTCAATGGGATGATCACTTGTTTTGGAACCGGTATTAATTCAAATGAAAGATTTTCAGTCAGTTCTTTCTTCTCGTTCGGATGAACACCACCTTTGAATGTTCTTGCGTTGTTGGAAAATATCATCAATTGACTCAATATTAATTTAGACTTTGGATAATGACATAAATTATGCCATCATTTGTAAATTTAATAGAATGATATTATAGAGTTAATGCGAAATTAAGTTACTATTATAAATTTAGAGTAATTGTATGATTTAATATTGATATATCTTTTCATTACTGAAAAAATATTTTCGGAAAGCTGAGAAATTGAGGATATCTTGTAAGTATATCTCAACCGGCGTATTGCGGTAAATAAATTTCGCTTCTTTCACCGTTATCTATTTTTAATTTTTCATTACCTACTAATTTTAGATTAACATCAACAATTTTATTTTCAATATTAAGCAGAAAGTATCCGGTTTCATTCTGCGAGTCATTTTCTATTGCACCCCCAGCATTTAATAATTTAATTCCTTTCCTATAATACTCTTTAATTTCATGACTGTGCCCATGGAGTATAATACCGACATTATTTTCTTTAAGGATATTTAATAGTTTTTTCTTTTTGCGGAGTTTCATTGTAAAGTTTTCAATTTTATTCCAAAGGTTATTTTCCGAACTTTTTGATGATACATTTTTTTTATAGAAATGATGATGCACCATTACAATTTTTAATTTGTTTGAATATAATTTTTTATCAAAAATATTTTTAAGATCGATAAGCTGATTTTTTTTAACAATGCCATTTGAAGCAAATGGATTTTTCAATTTGGAATATTCATCTATTGAATTTAATCCTATCAACAAAACATTATCTAATTCTTTCGCATAAGGAAAAAGATTATCTTTAGAAGGTGTGAAAGTATTTATAAAAAGATCTTCAAAATGTTTTATAAACTGCTCTAGTTTTTCTTTGTAATTTATTTTCGCACATTTAGAGGGAAAATTTAATACGTCATTTGCAGTTTGAACTCCTCCGAAAATATCATGGTTACCAATTATAATTGAAGTTTTTTCAGATTTTAATAAACCGAATGATTGTAATATTTTTTTAAAAATTATAAAATCTTCTTGCTGTGCATTATCAGTCAAATCACCCGTTATCACTATATGATCTGCTCCTGAATCTAAAGCATGTCGTAGTAATTTTTTTGTTCTTACTATGTTATTTCTTTTATATTTTGAACAGATATGAAGATCGGATAAATGAGCAATTTTCATTATTTTTTTCCAAGTAATTAATTATAACATTAACTAAGTTACTTTTTGATTATTAATCAGATATAACCTTAATATTAATATTTTATTAAGAACAATTAAGTATTATTTAATATTCTTCTTAACAATTATTTAATGTTGTAGGAGTTTATCGTAAAGTGTTTCAAATCATTTTTTTTTAACTTTGTTCTAATAAAACAATAATAATAGTATGCCAAAGAAAAAAATACTTTTTATCGGGGGTTCGGTAAATCAAACATCTATGATGCATAAAATTTCACACTATATGCAAGATTGTGATTGTTGGTTCTCTCCTTACTATGCAGATGGCTATATAGATTTTTTGGCAAGGCATGGATTCCTGGATTTTTGCATTCTTGGTGGTGAATTTAAGAGATTAACACTGGAATACTTAAATAATAACAATCTTCAAATTGATTACAAAGGTGTTATAAACGACTATGATTTAGTTTTCACCGGTGCAGATTTAATAATTCCCAAAAACATTAAGAATAAAAAAATAATACTTGTTCAAGAAGGAATGACCGATCCGGAAAATATTTTTACTCTTCTTGTTAAGTATTTCAATTTCCCAAGATGGATTGCCAGCACATCTACAATGGGTATGTCTAACCAATATGATCTATTTTGTGTTGCATCCCACGGTTATAAAGATTTTTTTGTTAAAAAAGGTGTGGACCCGGAAAAAATAATTGTAACCGGTATACCAAATTTTGATAACGCTAAAGAATATTTTAAAAATGATTTTCCTTATAAAAATTATGTTCTCGTTGCTACATCCGATACACGCGAAACATTTAAATATGAGAACAGAAAAAAGTTTATAAAAGAATGCGTTAAAATTGCCAATGGAAGACAGCTAATTTTCAAACTTCATCCAAATGAAAAAGTTGAAAGAGCAACGCGAGAAATAAATAAATACGCACCTGGTGCCTTGGTTTATCACAAGGGGAACATTAATCATATGATTGCAAATTGTGATGTTTTGGTTACAATTTATTCATCTGTAGTTTACATCGGAATGGCATTAGGAAAAGAAGTTCATTCAGCATTTAATATTGAAGAGTTGAAACAATTAACCCCACTTCAAAATAATGGGACTTCTGCTGAAAGAATTGCAAGAGTTGCTTTACATTTATTAGAAGCTCCAAATACCAGCACTTACAAACTTCAGAAAATATCTGGTGTTAAAGAAGCATTGAACCATAAATAAATATGCCAGATCATAAAATTTTAACAGTAATTCAAGCTCGTATTTCTTCAACCCGACTCCCAGGTAAAGTATTGATGCCGGTTCTTGGTCAGCCATTACTAATACGAATGATAGAACGAGTTAAAAAAGCAAAATTAATTGGTGAGCTTGTTATTGCTACTTCTACTAATGCTGATGATGATATTATTGAAAGACTCTGCTTTAAAGAAAATATAAATTGTTATCGAGGTCATTTAACAGATTTACTAGACCGCCATTATAAAGCTGCTATAAAATACAATGCGGATGCTGTTGTAAAAATTCCATCCGATTGCCCGCTTATTGATCCCAAAATTATTGATAGAGTTTTACAGTATTATATAGATCACGAAGAATTAGATTATGTAAGCAATCTACATCCAGCAACTTATCCGGATGGCAACGATGTTGAAATATTTTCATTCAAAGCATTGGAACATGCTTGGCGGGATGCAACAAAAGATTTTGAACGCGAACATACAACTCCTTTTTTTTGGGAACATAACGATACTTTTAAGATTGGAAATGTTATATGGGAAACTGGATTGGATTTATCAACGTCATTAAGATTTACAATAGACTATAAAGAAGATTTTGATTTTATTACAAGAGTGTATGAGGCGCTTTATCCAAAAAATCCTGACTTTGGTTTAAATGATATCTTGAAACTCCTTGAACAGCAGCCTGAAATTATTGAAATCAATCATAAATTTACTGGTACTTATTGGTACGATAATCATATTGATGATCTAAAAAATATTGAAGAATACAAAGCGAATAAAAAAAATAGCTTTTAGCTGTTAGCAATTAGAAATTAACAAAGATTTAATATTATGAGAGATTTTAAGAAACTTGTTGTATGGGAAAGAGCTCATAAATTTGCTTTAGAGATTTACAATCTTTCAAAATTATTCCCGAAGGATGAAGTGTTTGGTATAACTTCTCAAATCAGAAGAGCAGCTTTATCAATACCAGCCAATATTGCCGAAGGATGCGGAAAACATTCTTCAAAAGATTTTTCAAGATATTTAAGTATTGCGGCTGGGTCTGCTAGTGAAGTTGATTATTTATTACTCTTTATTAGAGAATTAAAAATTATTGATGATAGACAAATTGATCCGTTGATAAAAGAGATTAATGAAATTAAAAAATCTTAAATTCATTACATTCAAAAATTAATGCTTCAGATTCAGCTAAAAGCTAATTGCTATATGCTAATAGATAAGAAAAGGAAATACAAATGCCAAACAAAATTTCATTAACAAACAATTTTCCGGATATCAGAAAATCTGATGAGTTGTATAACCGTGCTCTCGGTTTGATTCCTTCAGTTACACAAACATTAGCAAAAGGACCTGGACAATGGGTAAAAGGGATTGCACCAAAATATTTAGAAAAAGGAAAAGGATCGCATGTGTGGGATGTTGATGGCAACGAATACATCGATTTCATGATGGCTGTTGGTCCGCTTTCACTTGGTTATTCATATCCGAAAGTTGATGACGCAATTAGAAAACAGTTGGAAGATGGAATTACTTTTTCTATGATGCATCCTCTTGAAGTTGAAGTTGCCGAATTGATTAGAGAGGTAATTCCGAACGCAGAATCTGTCCGTTACAGTAAAACCGGTGCTGATGCAACAAGTGCAGCTGTACGTTTAGCCAGGGCATATACCGGAAAAAACAAAATTATATGCTGCGGTTACCATGGCTGGCATGATTGGTATATTGCTGTTACTGCCCGAAATTTAGGAATACCGGAAGCCGTACAAGCAATTTCATTTACTTTCAATTATAACGATATTGATTCTGTTAAAAATTCTATTGATGACGATGTTGCAGCTGTTATCTTAGAACCGGTAGTATTTGTAGAACCAAAAGATAATTTTTTACATAAACTTGCAGAACTATGCATACAAAAAAATGTTATACTTATATTTGATGAAATGTGGACTGGATTCCGGATGGCTTTAGGCGGCGCACAAGAACATTTTGGTATTACACCAGATTTAGCAACATACTCCAAAGCAGTTGCCAATGGCATGCCTATCTCAATTTTAACCGGCAGAAAAGAAATTATGGATCTTGCTAATGAAGACATCTTTTTTTACACAACATTTGGCGGTGAGGCACTATCTTTAGCCGCAGCAAAAGCAACTATTGAAGAACTTCGTCAAAAAAATGTTCCATCTTATCTTAACAATCAAGGTAAAAAATTAAAAGATGGTTATAATTTAATTGCAAATAAATTAGGAATGGATTACACAAAAGCAATTGGATATAATTGGCGTTCAATGGCAACTTTTGATGAAAAAGTTGGTGATCCTCTTATACAAAAATCTTTAATGCAGCAAGAAATGATAAAGCGAGGTGTCCTTTGGCAAGGATTCCATAATATGAGTTTTTCACACTCTGATGCTGATATTGAATATACATTAAGTGCTCTTGAAGAATCTCTTTCAATTTTGAAAAAAGCAGTTAGAGAAAATAAATTGAAAGAAATGCTGCTCGGGGAACCAGTTCAGCCGGTATTTAGGAAAACTGATAATTTTAATATGAAACCGGTAAAAAAATGAGTACCCTAATATCCAACTTCTAAATTAGAATGGGGAATTAAAGGTAGAGATGGAGATTATTTTATGAAATTATTTGAACTCAAAAACAAAACAGCAATTGTAACCGGAGCTCTTGGATTAATTGGTAAAGAACACTGCAGAGCATTAAGCGAAGCCGGTGCAAATATTGTTGCTGCAGATATAGATGAATATAAGTGTATTGAATTTGCAAAAAGCTTAGAGACTGAATCTATTGGCTTGTCACTAGATGTTACCAAATCAGAATCAATAAAAAATTTACGTGATAAAACTTTAGAGAAATTTGGTCATATTGATATTCTTGTCAACAACGCAGCTATTAATGATATGTTCGAAGATCCAAAAGGAGCTAGCGAACAATCAAAATTTGAGAACTATCCCCTTGATCTATGGCAAAAATCAGTTGAAGTTAATTTAACCGGTGTATTTCTATGTTCTCAAATATTAGGTTACGAAATGGTAAAACAAAAATCAGGTAGTATAATTAACATTGCTTCAACTTATGGAATTACTGCTCCCGATCAATCCTTATATAAAAAGGAAGATGGGACACAATCATTTTATAAACCGCCAGCTTATTCAGCTACAAAGGGTGGTTTATTAATGTTTACAAAATACCTTGCAGCTTATTGGGGAAAAGATGGAGTTCGTGTAAATTCACTTTCTCCCGGCGGTGTAGAGAATTCACAAGATGAATATTTTATTAAGAAATATTCAGAAAAAACTCCTTTAGGAAGAATGGCTAAACCAACGGATTATAAAGGGGCATTAATTTTTCTTGCTAGTGATGCATCAAGTTATATGACCGGTGCAAATTTAATTGTTGATGGCGGATGGACTGCATGGTAATGCGCTATCACAATAACTCTGCATACCATGCGGTAAGAATCAACCATACAGATACCATAAAGAAAAAATTATAAATAATTTTCTGTTACTGGTTAAAAAAATATTAAATAAACGGATGAATAATGATTAAGAAAAAATTATCGAATAAAGAAATCCGTAATCGTGCATCAAAGATTAAATTGCTTTTACTTGATGTTGATGGAGTGTTAACCGATACCGGTGTTTATTATTCAATTGATGGTGAAGTCATGAAACGCTTTTCCATACGTGATGGAATGGGTATAGAAAGACTACGAAGAATTGCTGATGTTGAAACTGGAATAATTACAAGAGAAGACACAGAAATTGTTGCCAAACGTGCGCTCAAATTAAAAATAACAGAGCTTCACATGGGTATTTTAGAAAAAGAAAAAACACTTGATGAAATTATTAAGCGTAAAGGAATTACTGCTGAAGAAGTTGCATTTATGGGTGATGATACAAATGATATAGAAATCATGAAGAGAGTCGGGCTATCAGCTTCACCAGCAGATGCTACCAAATTTGCTAAAGAAGTAGCTGATTTTATTGTAAACAGTAAAGGAGGATATGGTGCTGTACGCGATTTTGCAGAATTTATTATTGAGTCAAAAATAAAAATTAAGAAAGGAAAATAAATGAATATCGCAAAAGTAAAAGTGGGTAATAGATTTATTGGTGATGGCGAACCCGTTTATATTATTGCTGAAATAGGTATTAATCATAATGGATCAGTTGAAATAGCTAAAAAATTAATTGACGGAGCTGCCTTTGCCGGATGCAATGCAGTAAAATTCCAAAAACGAACCCCAGAACTTTGTGTTCCGAAAGATCAAT
Organism: uncultured Melioribacter sp.; assembly: GCA_964464825.1. Lineage (GTDB taxonomy): Bacteria > Bacteroidota > Ignavibacteria > Ignavibacteriales > Melioribacteraceae > DYJK01. The sequence continues at coordinate 25,082 of CAYXKL010000018.1, forward strand.
GGAATCTTGAGAGAGATACTCCATGGGGCAGAATCACTTACATTGAATACCGTCATAAAGTTGAATTCACTCATGATCAGTATGCTGATATAAATAATTATTGTAAACAAAAAGGAATTGATTGGTTCGCATCCCCATGGGATGAAGAAGCATTAGACTTTATGGAAAAATTTGATCCGGTAGTTTACAAATTAGCTTCTGCATCTTTAACTGATAATAATCTATTATGCAAAATGAAAGCAACCGGAAGACCGATTATGCTTTCAACCGGTATGTCAACTATGGAAGAAGTGGAAGAAGCGGTAAATATTTTAGGTACAGATAATTTAATGATTGCACAATCAACATCCACTTATCCTTGTAAATTAGAAGAGTTAAATTTGAATGTTATAAAAACTTATAGAAATAAATTTCCTAAAGTTCCTATTGGTTATTCTGGACATGAAACCGGATTAGCACCTACACTTGCCGCTGTTGCGTTAGGGGCTTCATTTGTTGAAAGACATATTACATTAGACCGCGCTATGTGGGGAACCGATCAAGCTGCCTCTGTGGAAATTGGCGGAATGTTCAGACTTGTTAAAGATATCCGTGATATTGAAAAAGCACTTGGTGATGGAATTAAAAAAGTATATGATAGTGAAATAAGTAATATCAAAAAATTAAGAAGAGCTAAAAAAGAAATACTCGTTTAATTATGATTGAAACTATTATAGAATATTTAAATAATCTTAAGCAATACGAAATTATATCCTACTCTATAATAATTTTTTCTGCATTACTATTTATTATTCTTGAAAGATTATTCCCATATAATAAAGGACAAGAAATATTACGCACGGGATTTTTTGATGATCTTGTATTATATACAATTGCGCAAAGTTACATTTTAGGAATCTTCATATTTACATTTATAATAAACACACTTGATAACACAATCGAACTCTCCCGATTCGAATTATTCTCCGATATACCAATCTGGCTACAATTAGTTTTTTTTACAATAACACACGATTTTTACATTTATTGGATGCATAAATGGCAGCACAAAAACAAATATTTGTGGCGGCTGCACGAGGCGCATCACTCGCCTAAAAAAGTTGACTGGCTTTCCGGTTCACGATCTCACGCTTTTGAAATTTTAATTAATCAAACTGTAGAGTTTTTACCAATTGTACTACTTGGTTCACCTCCGGAAGTTGCAGCTTATAAAGGTGTTATCAGCGCTGTTTGGGGTATGTATATTCATTCAAACCTTAATGTGAAAACTGGCAAGCTGCAGATGATTATTAATGGTCCGGAAATGCACAGAATACACCATACAACCGGCAAAGGGCGTAATAGAAATTTTGCTACTAAACTTGCTGTGTGGGATTGGATTTTTGGTTCTGCTTATTTACCAGAAGAAAAAGCTAATGAATATGGATTATTAACTTTTTTCCCGAATAATTATTTCAAGCAATTTCTATTTGCATTTAGAAGTTTTAAAAAACAAACGACCAAATAGCAATTTACTTTTTAATCCAATATCACCTTAACTAACAAGTTAAAGCCACACTATATTAAGAATCAAAGACCTTCTATTACTTTATCTTTGGGATATCTTACCGAGTATATAAATTTTTTGTTTATTGATTTTTCCGAATCGATTTCAATGTTCCATATTACTTTACCGTCCCGTTCATAATATTTTCCGCCGGATAAATCAATAATCTTAACTTCTATATTTTCATTTTTAGAAATAGGTACTTGCTCTTCCATTAAAATCTTAACTGGAATATTTTTGTTGTTTTTAACTATAATTTCAAATCCAAAAAATCTTTCAATATCACTGCTTAAAAATTTCTCTTCAGTAAAATCTTTTAAAGTTTCTCTGCTGATAGTAATATTTTGATCTCTCCCTAAAGAAATTGCCAAAGTATCATTCGATGTAAATGGATTGATATACGATTCACCTACATATGAATTCTCAAAATATATGTTAGCTTGTCCCGGTAATAAATTATACTGATTCCATTCTGTTAAATAAGTAACAAGAAAAGCATTATTATCAAATTTCGGTGCAGCATAATATTCATAAGTTGCGTTTAATTTATAATCTTGTATTGATACAGAATGTAGTTTGCCATCTGATGGTATTGAATATTTTAGACTTGGAATAAATTCTACTGATAGCTGTTTTTGATCCACCATAATATAATCCGCCATTGTTTCAGCATCTTCTTCTTTAACAGTTTGAATTTGCATAGGAGCTGCTGCTGATTTTTCCATATCTCCCATTCTTTCTTTATACAAAGCATAATTTGCAAAATCAATAAACCATGGATACAGCTCCGGTTTATTATTATTTTGATTTGGATTACGAGTAGATAATGTAATATTTATATCGTTCCAATCCAACCCGCTCTTCTGCCATACATTAGCTTTATAACTCAATTGTGCCGGTAAATCAACTTTGTCAACACGTATATCATAAACAGGATGCCATCCGGCATTATGAATTATATATGAAGTTTTCAACTCAATTGCAGTTGGATTTTTTGCTGATATAGTTACTACTAATTCATTAACGGGCTGATTCAATTTTACATTCAGCTCTTGAAGTTGTTTATTGATGCGGTCTATACTTTTTTGAATTTCGTTATTTTCTTCTAATAATTTTTGCTGCTCAGTTTTAATTTCATTTAATCTTTTTCTAAAAAAATCAGCCATATTTTGTAGTTCTGATACAGTAACATTTCTGGCATCGCTGCTTATACTTTTATTTGCTAGCAATAATTCAATCTCGGTATTAAATACGTCTATTTTATTTTTATTTAATGCAATTTTTTTATTTAAGAGTAGTAATGAATCTTCTAAATTTTTTATTATCGGTGTCTTTTCGGGCGTACGTAAATAATCAAAACGTTGAACAACAGAGAGAATTACAGCATCGCCTTTCGCTGAGACATTAATACTGTTGCGATCAATATTATTTGCTAATCCCGTTAATACAATATTGGATACACCTTTTTCTAATTTGAATTGAGCTGATTGGGATATTTCTGCTCCGTTTAGAAATATTTTAATCTTATCAAGTGAAGGTTTTAAAGTAATTTCACCCGAAGCGTAAAGCTGGATAGAAAACGTTATCAAGATTAAAAACAAAATATTTCTTTTCATATAACCTCATCATCTTTAATTTTATTTGAAAATTAATTAAACATTTTCTTATACATAAACAAAATATTTCTGTTCCATTGACTTAATAAGGTAAGACTTGCTGCACATAGCTTTCAAAAGAGCTAGTCTTTGTTTATTTTTAACACCAATTTAAAGAACGAATACTTTTAAAACATCTTATTATATATAAAAAATGAAAAAAATTTTAATTGAATTTTTAACAAATCATTTTCATCTGATTGCTGAAACATGGTCTTTACAAGTGCTACAGCTTATAAAAGGTAAATTAACAGAATATCAGGTTAGAACATTTACAGAAAATAGTTTAACAGTATATAAAGAAGTTATGGAAAGCAGCGATTACAGCGTTGCAGATCAATATTTGATTGATATCTACACATTGTTTACTGAAGCAAACTTGAACCTCCTCGAAGTCAGTCAGCTATTTAGTCAAGGTAGATTTGCCGTTTTGAACACAATAGAAAAAGAAAACACCGGTCAATTTGACCCAGTATTATTACTTGGGTATTTCGATGATTTAATTGAACAAATTTATGCCCGTTATGGAATGCTGCATCAAGAAGCAAAAATGAAAGAATTAGAATATGATAAAAACCGTCTTGCATCTAAACTAGAATTCAACCAACAATACCTAAAAAACATACTTTACAATTCAGATTCTGCTATAATGGTAGTAGATGAAAATGAAAAATTTATAACATGGAATAAAGGTGCCGAAAGAATTTTCGGTTATTCAGAAGAAGAAATACTTGGTAAGCCTTCTTCTTTTTTGTTACCTGATGATGATAAATATTTGAATGAACTTAATGATATCCGTCAGCATGCTATTAACGAATCCCATATAAAAATTATTGATACAGAAAGGAAAACTAAAGACGGAAAGATTCTGAGTGTTAAATTAAGTGTTTCCAAATTACCAAGTGAGTCCGGCAAATATATCGGGAGATCAATTATAATTAAAGACCATACCGAGTATAAAAAATTACAAGCACAAATTGATCAATCGGAAAAGTTAGCAGTAATCGGACAAATTGCAGCCGGTGTAGCACATGAAATCGGAAATCCACTTGCATCAATATCTTCATTAGTACAAATACTCCAAAGAAAATCACAAGAGCCATTTATTACTGAACAATTAGCAAACATTAAAGAAAATATCGACCGTATAACAAGAATTGTTCGTGAACTCGTCGATTTCTCGCGTCCACCAAGTTACGAGCTTGCTTTACAAGATATTACAGATATTATCAAAACTGCATTGGGAATAGTTAAGTATGATAAGAGAGTGCGTAAAGTAAATTTTGAAACAGATTTAAAAAGTAGTCTCCCAAAAATTAATATCGCTGCCGATCAGTTACTTCAGGTTTTTGTTAATATTTTGATTAATGCTTTAGATGCAATTGAAGGGAACGGAAATATTTTTGTGAAATCCGACTACGATAAAAATAATGTATATATTGAAATTACGGATAATGGCTGCGGTATGGATGATAAAACTATGGAAAATATCTTTGATCCGTTTTTCACAACTAAAGAAGTTGGTAAAGGAACTGGACTTGGATTATCTGTAAGCTACGGAATAGTTAAAAGACACTACGGAGAAATAAAAGTTAAAAGTAAATTAAATGAAGGCACTACTTTTATAATTGTATTACCAATAGCAACAATCCAATAAGAGGTTTAGATGACAGCAAAAATTTTAATAGTAGATGATGAAAAACCTATTCGTGATTCTCTCAAAATGGTTTTAGCCGAAGAAGGATATTTTACCGATGTTGCAGCTGATGGTGAAGAAGCATTACAAAAAATAGAAGCCGAGAACTTTGATATAGTTATAACTGATATTAAAATGCCGAAATTGGATGGTATGCAAGTTCTGGAAACTGCGTCAAAAATTTCACCTGAATCCTTTTTCATTATAATGACTGCATATGCTTCAGTAAAAACCGCTATTGAGGCATTAAGACATGGTGCATATGATTATCTAATTAAACCGGTAGAGTTTGATGATGTTATTATAAGAATAAAACGACTTCTTGAATTCAAAAAACTTGCAAGTGAGAATAAAGCACTCCGCCAACGTATATCAACCGATGCCGGTTTTACAAACTTAATCGGTAAAAGCGAATCGATGAAAAAAGTGTTTAATCTAATTTCACAAGTAGCTCCAACTAACAGCAATGTTTTAATAATTGGTAAAAGCGGCACTGGGAAAGAACTGGTTGCTAAAGCAATTCATTATAACAGCAAAAGAAAAGATAAAATTTTTCTTCCCATTAATTGTGGTGCCATATCAGAAAATTTAATTGAGAGTGAATTATTCGGACACAAAAAAGGTTCATTCACCGGTGCTAGCGAAGACAAACAAGGATTATTTAAAGCTGCGGATGGAGGAACTCTTTTTCTTGATGAGATCGGCGACCTACCTTTGAATTTACAAGTAAAACTTCTTCGTGCAATTGAAGATAAAGAATTTTTTCCAGTAGGTGGCGTTAAACCGGTTAGCACAGATGTAAGAATTATCACTGCAACTAACCAGAATCTATTTGAAAAAACTAAATCCGGTGAATTTAGAGAAGACCTTTTTTATAGATTAAATGTTGTAGAAATTAAACTTCCCAATTTGAATGAACGCAAAGAAGATATACCACTACTTGTAAATCATTTTATTGAAAAATATTGTAACGAAATTGGGAAAAAAATTATCGGGATTGATAATGATACATTAAAAATATTAATGGCTCATGATTGGCGCGGAGGTGTACGGGAATTAGAAAATATTATTGAAAGAGCAATAATTTTCTGTAATAAAGAAACTCTTACTTCAGAAGATTTAGCAGATTATGTTAAAGGCAGTACAGTTACTGCCGGTTACCCTGATTCATTAAAGGATGCTTTAAGAAACTTTGAAAGAGAACATATTTTAAAGACAATTAAAAAATTCGATTATAATAAAGAAGAAGCTGCAAATGCACTGGATATAGGTTTATCTTCTCTCTACCGTAAAATGGATGAACTAAATATTCCGACAAAATCCCCTAAGGAAGAGGAATAAATTTTTCATCTATAAGAAATGAGACATTAACAAACATTAAAATTCTATACTTATTCCTATTGATGGAAGAATACCGATACTTGATTCGGTATCAATTTCCCCTTTCCTATAATCCCATCTTATTGTATTTGATGCTTTCCGATTATATATATTCTGAATATCGAGATAAGTTATTAAAGCAATGTTTTCGAAATCCCATCTTCTATCAATTCTTAAATCAAGCGAGTGGAAAGATGTAAATCTCTTAGTGTTATAATTTTCAACTGATTGAGTGCCATCGCTGTTAAATGGCGTGTATGGATTTCCGGTAGAAAAACGGAACTTAAGAGAAGCTTCCCATTTTTTGTTAAAAATATAACCGGCACTTAAATTTAATATCAATCTTTGATCATAAGTACCCGGTCTTTCAATTCCATCAAGCGCGGTAAATTTTGAATTACTGTATGTTATACTTAGTATTCCATAGTGCTGTATATTTGAAGATTTTTTTTGTAATGACAATTCAACACCCTGAACAATACCCTTGCCTCTGCTAACTAAAGGTTCTAATCCGAATGATGAAAAATTTTCATCTCCTCCTCCAAATCCGGCACCAGTATTGGATAATATTAGATATGGACGAAGACTACTTGTCGGATAGTTATTATAATCTTTATAAAATCCTTCTAATTTTAATCGTATATCATCGCGTAATTTTCTTTCGTAACCTAAAACAATTTGATTCACTTTAATAGGTTTTAAGTTTTTATTTGATTCATCTGCAATAAGCCAGATATAACTTGGATTTTGATAATACACTCCCGCAGATAAATTTATATTGGCTAAATCACTAATCATGTATGAGATAGAAAATCTTGGGCTGAAATAAACATTAGAATTAATTCCGTTGAAATAATCTCCGCGGAGTCCAGCAGTAAATTGTAGCCGATTAATTAATAAATTTGAATACTGTGTATAAAATCCAGTTTTATAATAATTTTCCGAATCATTCAAAGATGTAATGTTTAATGTGTCTCCGAATGATGTAATGAAATTTGGTAGAATTATCTCGGAATTAAATTTTATCAACTTGAGTGATACTCCAAAATTTATTTCGGAAGCTGAAGAAAGTTTATAAACAATATCACCTTTAATTTCATTTTCACCTTCTCGGGATTTATTTAAAAATATCGGATTAAAAAGTGTGTCCTTTTGCGAATAATCATAATCTGTAAAATTTCTGCTTAGAGTAATTGTAAGAAATCCATTTGAAAATAATCTTCTATAAGTTAATCCGGTTGCATATTGATTTTGATTACTCCCAAGAATTCTGGAATTTTCATAAATATCATCAGAATTATTATTATTAAATTTTACTCGATCGAATGCACTAATAAAAAGAAATGATAATTTATTTTTTGGGTCGATGTCATAATTCATCTTTGAGGTTATATCATAATACTCAGGAACGAAATTGAATCCGGCAGCATTAAAAATAAAATCGAGATAACTTCTTCTTACAGAAAAAATAAAATTTGTATTATTGGCAATTGGTCCTTCCAAATTAAATCCAAATTGAGAAGCCGATATGGTACCTTTTCCACCGATTCTATCATTCCTTCCCTCTCTAAGATCTATCTTTAAAACAGACGAAACTTTATCACCATAAAGTGTAGAAAAACCACCGGTGGAAAAATTTGTTTCGCGTACAAAATCAAGATTGATATAACTTAAAGGTCCGCCCGTTGCACCTTGACTTCCAAAATGATTGATGTTTGGAATAGTTAAACCATCAACAATATATAAATTTTCGGAAGGCGCTCCACCTCTAACCACCAAATCATTACGTCCGGGGCTTGCTTGTGCTACACCGGGCAGCACTGATAAAGCTCTCACAACATCTTCAAAGCCTCCAGGTGCTCTTCTTATTTCTTCGTAATTAAAAGATGTTAAACTATTCAATTCAGTAGGACTTTTTTCAAAATAGTTAGATGTTATTGTAATTCCCTCAAGTTCAATCACTGCTGGTATCAATTCAATAAAAAGAGTAGCAGGTTTCACATTATTAACAACAATGTCAGGTTTTATCACAGTATCGTACCCAATAGCTGAAACTTTTAATTGATAAGTTCCTACATCAAGACCTTCAATAATAAAATTACCATCTATATCTGTTGCAGCCCCAAAAGTAGTACCGGATACAATTAAGTTTACTCCGGGCAGATTATCCTGAGTGATTTTATCTACAACTTTGCCGGTAATTGTACCTTTTAAGCTTTGAGCATCTATTTGCGTAAAAAATAGTAATATTAAAACAATCTGGATTCTAATTATTCTCATTCTTAATCCATTAATGATATAAAGATAACTTAAAAAAATAAAAATTAGTTTCATTTAAAGATCCCGATGCGTTAAAAAATAGTTTTTGTTATATTTGAGAAGTATCAAACCCTATGAAGAGGGCAATAATTTGAACCAATCTGATATCCAATCTCTTTCACAGTTTTTTGAAGGTATTAAAGATATTTTTTTTGTATTACTAGATAAAAACGGAGAAAGCTATTTTTCCCAAAATACCGAAACAATTACCTCCTATTTACCTGATGAAATAAATAGATTACCAGAAAAAATTCATTCACTGATTATTGAAGATGATCTCCCTTACTTTAAAAAAGTATTAACTGAATTTGAAAGTGACAGTTCTCAAAATTCTATTGATTTCAGTTATAGAATTCTATCTAAAAATAACGAAAAGCTTTGGCTAAAAGAATCTATGATTGTAGTCAGAGATTCCGAGGGAGCTATAATTAAAAGTAAAAGCGTAATTTTTAATATAACTGAATCAAAGAATAAAGAATTACAAACTGAAATTATTTGTAGTAAATTGAAAGAACTGAATACCGCAAAGGATAAGTTTATATCAATAATTTCTCATGATTTACGAGCACCTTTTACAACTTTGTTAGGATTTTCTGAAATTTTGTTAAACGACGAAGATCTTACTGAAGAAGAACGAAATGAATACGTACGGTATATTTATGATGCATCAAAAACTCAGTTAAATTTAATCAATTGCCTACTCGATTGGTCCCGTTTGCAAACTGGCAGAATTAAAATTGAACCGACAAGATTAAATGTTAAAGTTGCCATTGGAAATGCTATAACACCTCTTACCGGGGATGCAGTCAGAAAAAATATTGATATAAAAATAGAGATCCCCCCCGATCTTTTTATAAATGCTGATGAAAGACTATTCGCACAAGCTATTGTAAATCTTGTTATCAATGCAATTAAATACACAAATGAAGGGAAAGAAATTCATATTCATTCCCAAAGATTTAAAGCCGGAATGATAGAAATTATTGTTCGGGATGAGGGAATGGGTATCTCGGAAGAAAATCAATCGAAATTATTCCGTATAGATCAAAAATTTTCTTTAGCTGGAACAACCGGAGAGAAAGGGAGCGGACTTGGATTAACTTTAATGAAAGAAATTATTGATAAGCACGGAGGACAAGTTTGGTTCTATTCAAAAGTTGGAGAAGGAAGTGAATTTCATATTACACTGCCGGAAGCAAACAATTTAGTTCTTATTGTTGAGGATGAGGTTCCGGTTAGATCCCTTTATAAAAAAGTTATTGAATCTAATCTTCCTAATTTTGAGATAAAAGTAGCCGATAATGGATACGAAGCTATAGGTATGTTAAAAGAAATAATACCTACAATAATAATTACAGATCACGATATGCCACTTATGAACGGAATACAATTAATAGAAGCATTATATAAAAAAGATTCTAACCGAACTATTCCGGTTATTGTAATTTCTGCTAAACTTAACGATGAAATTTCAAAAAGTTATTCAAAATTAGGAGTAGACAAAATAATCCCTAAACCGGTTGACCTTGACAATTTAGTTGAGATAATGAAAGAATGTTTATATTAATTTAATCACATACTCACTACATAAATGATGTCAACCGAAAATAATTTAGCAAATAGTAATTGGTACGCGCTATATACTAAACCAAAACATGAATTTAAGGCAAAAACACAGCTCCATTCTGTATCAATAGAATATTATTTACCCACCGTTATTGTTACAAAAAGATGGAGCGATCGAAAGAAAAAAATTGAAGAACCAGTATTCAAGGGTTATATATTTGTTAAGGTTAATGAAAAAGAAAGGTTGATCGCACTTCAACAATCTGCAATTGTTTGTACTATATGCTTTCAAGGTAAACCTTCAATAATCCCAGAATGGGAAATTGAAAACCTTAAAAAAATATTATCATCCAATCCTGAAATTTTTATAAGTGATAAAATTATTACTGGTTCTAAAGTCAAAATTATTGATGGTCCTTTTAGAGATGTAATTGGCGTTGTAACTGAATATAAAAAAGGGGAAAATTATCTAGCTGTTTCTGTAGATTTGCTAAAAAGATCAGTATTAGTAAGGTTGCCACAAGAAAGTATAATTAAAATTATGGAACAATAATCCTTTTCCCTTCCGTTATTTTTTGATAAATTGATAATCAGTTAGAGGTAAAAAATTAAGTATATGATTAATCAAAAGAATCTGAACGAATTTAATAGTGGCGAGGATTTGGCACTATTCCTTGTTGTTACAAAATGTGAAGTTAAAACTGCTAAAAACGGGAAAGCTTATTTAAATTTAGAATTACGGGATAAATCAACAATGCTTCCAGCTAAAATTTGGGACAGAGTTGATGAATATGCTGATATAATTAAAGAAGGATTAATTGTATTTGTAAACGGACAAATTGAGGAATTCAATAATGCTTTACAGATTAGAATTAATAAAATACGTAGTGTAAATGAAAACGATAAAGTTTCCCCTGAAGATTTTCTTCCAAAATCAATCAGACCATTACCGGAAATGATAGATGAGTTTAATCATTTATGCGGTACAATAAG
>CAYXKL010000019.1:0-34998 GCA_964464825.1 uncultured Melioribacter sp.
ATCTGGGTAATCAATATTTATCAATACGCGGACAGATGCGTTTCCGTGATCCTGAAATTGATCTTAAATCGAAATATAACAACGGCATTGTAAACTATGATGGTCGTGCTTTCCTTCTTTCCTCACAGACTTTTCCTTCTAAGGTTAATATTGATGGAATGACTTTTACTATTGGTGCTGTTTTGAATTTCTAACTTATATATCTTCCCGCTGCTTCTATCATAACTTCATTATAATTATATTTCTATTAATACTTATCGGATAATATGAAAGAGATTAGAATTTTTTTAACCGGATTTATGACAAGCGGTAAAAGTACTATAGGACCAATTCTTGCCAATGTGCTTGGTCTGAATTTTTATGATCTGGATAAAGAAATTGAGAAAGAGGAAAAATGTACAATAGTTGAGATCTTTGAAAAAAAGGGAGAAATTTATTTCAGAGATATTGAAAACAGTATATTAAAAAAATTAGTTAAAGAAAAAGGGGTTGTAATTTCTCTTGGCGGCGGAACTATTATGAACGAAGATAATATGAATTTGATGAAACAGTATGGTAAGATAATTTATCTAAAAGCATCGCCTAAAAATTTGTACAATAGATTGAAAAATAAAATTGATAGACCTCTTTTTAGAGAACTTGTTCTTGGTGAAAATAAAGAAGAGGATTTTATTGATAAAATTCAGGATCTGCTCGAGATCAGAAAAAAATTCTATGAGAAAGCAGATTATATTATTAATACCGATTATACACCAATTGGAATTACAGTAGATAGAATCGCAAAAAAAATATCCGGAATATTCAATGAAAAAAATTCTAATTAATACGAAAAGCAAAAACTATCCGGTTTATTTCGGAAAAGGAATTTTTAACGATATTAATAAAATTATTGCTAAACATGATTTACCTAACAATATTTTTTTAGTGATTGATAAAAATGTATTCAATTATCACAAAAAAACCATTGAGAAGTTTGTTAATAATAATAAATGGAAAAAATCGCTATTTATTTTTTCATCGAATGAAGTTTATAAATCTTATATAACTTTAAATAAAATTTATGATCAGCTTTTAAATAATGGATTTGGCAGAGACACATTGATAATAGCAATCGGAGGAGGTATAACTGGTGATATTGCCGGTTATGCTGCATCTACTTTTGCACGCGGTGTAAACCTTATACATATCCCAACAACTTTACTTGCTATGGTGGATAGTTCCATTGGCGGTAAAACGGGAATTAATTTTGGTGATACAAAAAATATTGTCGGTACATTTTATCAGCCGGATATAGTGATTTGTGATCAAAACTTTTTAAAAACTCTTCCTCACGAAGAAATCATCTGCGGTATCGGCGAGGCTATAAAATATTCTTTATTAATGGGCGATAATTTTTTCTCATTCATAAAATCCAATCTGAATAAACTAATTAAACTTGATCAAAAAATTACAGCGGCAGTTTTAGAAAGTTGTATTTTCTTTAAAGGTAAAATTGTTGAGGAAGATGAGCTGGAGAAGTCCGGATTGAGAAAGCTGTTGAATTTAGGTCACACTTTTGCACATGCATTAGAAATTGAGCAAGATTATCAATTGAAACATGGACAAGCAGTAATAATTGGTTTGACATGCGCGCTTCATTTATCAAATAAAATGAATTTATTGGATGACGGATTACTTGCGAAATATCTCTCGTTGTTAATAAAATTAAACCGCTTCATTGTTCTTGAGGATTTTGATACCGAAGCAATCTATAAAATAATGGGACGTGATAAAAAAAATAAAAATGATAAAATAAAATTTGTTCTACTAAATAAAGCCGGCTCAATTATTATTGATGTTGAAACAAATAAAGAAGATGTAATCTATTCAATCAAAAATGGACTTCAGTATTTTACATGATATTTAAAATTATCTTTTTTAATATTCTATTTATTTCAACAATTATTTTCCCGCAAATAGACCGTGAGACACGCGCCGTTTGGGTATCAACAAATTTTCGTCTCGATTGGCCTCCGCTTACCTTCGATCACGTAAAACAAAAGAAAGCACTTATAGAAATATTAGACAATATAAAATCAAAAAATCTTAATACAATTTATTTTCAAGTGAGAAGCAGCGGAACTGTTTTATTTAAATCTTCTTTTGAGGCATTATCACCATACATTACCGGAAAAATAGGTGACAGCACGGCTTATGATCCGCTTGCTTTTGCAATAAGTGAAGCACATAAAAGAGGGTTGGAAATTCATGCATGGGTAAACACTGTAAGATGTTTTTCAGGAACCGAACTATCAATTCTTAATGATTCGAATCATATTTTTATCCGTAAACCGGAATGGGTAATAGAAAGTAATATAGATGATCAAAAATCTTTTTGGCTCGATCCAGGTTTACCTGAAGTAAGAGAATATATTTCTGATTTGATAGAAGAAATGTCTGCCAATTATGATGTTGATGGAGTGCACCTAGATTTCATCCGCTACCCAGGTAAAAATTTTGATGATGATTTTTCTTACAACATTTACAGCGGTGGATTAGAACGCGATGAATGGAGAAGAAATAATATTACTCAGCTTATAGAATCGATTTATAAAAAAGTAAAAGCAAAAAAACGTTTTGTTAAAATTGGTGCGGCGCCGATCGGAGTGTATAAAAATCAAAAAGGAATGTATGGATGGGAAGGATATACGGAAATTTATCAAGATGCCCACGAATGGTTAAAAAAAGGATTACTTGATTATATATCTCCGCAGATTTACTGGTCGTTTAATGACAACACACGTTTTGATCTACTAGCAAAAGAGTGGGTCGATAATTCATATGGAAGATCGGTTGTGCTTGGTATTGCTGCATACAAAGATGATGTAAAAAATGAAATTGAAAAAATGATTGATTACTCTCGTGCTGTTGGTTCAGATGGAGTAGCTTTTTTCCGGTACGCTAATATTAAGGATTATGAATTTAAAAATTTTGAATATAAAACTTACCCGCCGTTAATGGCATGGCTGGATGGAATCTATCCGAAAGCCCCAAGCAATTTGGAGATTACACAAAATGGAATCGCACCGAAATATTTATCATTAAGATGGAATAACAATGCCGATTTAGATGATAGTGTTAGATATTATGCTTTGTACAGTATTCCTCATTATACATCCGAGTTGCTGCCTGATTATCTTTTTGATGTGATTCCGGCAGATAAATTATCAGTTGTATTAGCTATTGAAAAACCCCGGAAAGTAAATTACTATTTCACATTGAAATCGGTAAGCAAACTTTGGAATGAAAGTGTTGAATCATCAAACATTGTAAATGTTAAATTTGATGAACTGAATAATTTATCGGGTATGAATGAATACTGCACAAAACCGATTTTAATCACTGAGAATATCGATAGCCATAAAATTTTACTTTATTCAATGATCAGTGATGAGGTCGAAATCAGTGGTGTTGAAAATTATTTGTCTAAGGTTATTAGAAAATACAACATTAAATCCGGTAAAAATATCATTGACTTAAAAAATAATATTTCAGGTTATAAAGCAGTGCGTCTAAAATTTTTAGTTTCGAATAAAGAACTCGAGATAAAATTTTGATTATAAATAAGTTTTAAACCAATCCTTTCTTTTTTCAATCACATCTTTTTTGTCTTTTTTCAAAAAATGATCACCATTTTCATAAAGAATTAATTTATGAGGACGGTTCAATTTTTTAAGCTTATTTGCCAGATCAATGGAATCGTGAACAAGAACGCGGTCATCTGATGTTCCATGAAGAAGTAAAATAGGAGTAGTAGGGGATAATGATTCCGGAAAATTAATAATTGAACGCTCAGTACAGAATTGCCGAATCTTTTCTTCATTATGCCCTAAGAATGATTCATACAAATGATGCATGAATTTACTTTCATCAGCATTACACTTTAGATTTGCTATCCCTCCAATTACAATTGCACACTTTAAAATATCAGTCCTTGTTAATGTTAAGTATGTCATCATTCCTCCACGGCTCCAACCTTCAATGCCCCAATTTTGTGAATCGGCAAATTCAATTTCATCTGATAAAGGAATAAGATTGAGCACATCATTAACATCAGCACCGCCGAATTCATCCTTCCCTTCCCCACCGTAATTACCACGATATTGTGAAGCAAATACTACATAACCCCAGCTTGCAATCTCTCCAAATATTCCTTGTGCATTAAATTCATTAATAGAACCAGCATTTCCGTAACCTCCCCGGCACCAAATTATACAAGGATACTTTTTGGTTTGATCTATTGGATATGCCATATATCCTTTAACTTTCAAACCATCTGATAAATAAGTGATCTTTTCAACAATTGTTTTTGTGATAACTTCAGCACCCCATCCGCTCTCAATCATTTTCTTTTGAGTATTAGTGAGATTTATTTTTTCTCTTGAAATAATTTTTGGTAACATACTTTCCAAATAGAAATTATTAAATTGCTTATGTGTCTTTGTTAATTTATTGCTATTAAATGTTGATACACCAAGTAAAGCACACAATAATTTAACGCAATGACACAAAGTTAAAAACAAATATAAACTAAAAATCCTATGACAAAGAAAAAAGTCCAAATTTCAAAAAAGCAAAAAAACAAAAACCGTTTGATGCAGATTGTAGTTATAATAGTAATTGTTGCATCAATCGCATATCTGATACTTTCTAATTTATTAACAAGCGAAAAACCAACAAGCAGTGAAGTAGATAAAACTATGAATAATAAAATAACTTACACTTTTCAAAAAGAAGGTGAACTAATTTTTACTAATTCTAAGGGCGAAACAATTTCAAAGATTGATATTGAAATAGCTGATGATGATTTGCAGAGGCAAGTTGGATTAATGATGCGCCGGAACATGAAAGAAAATCAGGGGATGCTTTTTATTTTCGATTATGAAACGTATCAGTCATTCTGGATGAAAAACACTGTTATACCGCTTGATATTATTTATGTTAATTCTCAAAAAGAAATTGTTACAATTTATAAAGACACAAAACCTTATTCAGAAGAATCACTTCCATCAGCAAAACCGGCACAGTATGTTGTTGAAGTAATTGCCGGATATACTTCAAAATACAATATTAATGTTGGCGATAAAGTTGTGTGGATTAAATAGTACGTGATTTGGAAGAGGTGAATAGTGAAAGGTTTAAAGTAAGAGGCGAGAAGTATTATATATTCTAACTTCCCACCTCTTATCTATTTAATTACTTCTTCTTTGCAGATTTTTTCGAACGATTAATTTTCTTAACAATTTTTTTAATCGCTTTCTTTTTCAAAAGTGGTTTTTTCGTTTTTTTCTTAACAGCAATATTTTTCTTTTGAACGATATTCTTTCTCAAAATCTTTTTTTCATTACTTCTTTTCTTCTTCCCTTTAACATTCTTTTTAGCTGTGGCAATTACTTTTTTAGTAATCTTTTTAATTTTAGGAACAACTTTCTTTTTTACCGTTTTCTTTTTCATACTCGACGCAATAAGATTCAGCGCACCTCCGGCTTTGAACCATTCTATTTGTCCGGCATTGAATGAATGGTTAAGCCAAATTTCATCTGTTAAGCCGTCAATGTGTTTAACAATTAATTTGAGTTGTTTTCCTGGTGCAAATTCTTTTAATCCAACTAAATCAAATGTGTCGTCTTCTTTAATTTTATCGTAATCAGATGAATCTGCAAAAGTTAATGGAAGCATTCCTTGCTTTTTCAAGTTTGTTTCGTGAATACGTGCGAAAGATTTTGTAATAATAGCTTTACCGCCAAGGAATCTTGGTTCCATTGCAGCGTGTTCCCGTGATGAACCTTCACCGTAATTTTCGTCTCCAACTACAATCCATCCAATTCCTTGTTCTTTATATTCACGTGCTACTTCGTGAACCGGTTGATAAAATTCCGTGAATTGATTTTTTGCTTCGCCGGCATTTCCGGTAAATGCATTTATTGCGCCAAGGAACATATTCTTAGAAATATTATCCAAATGTCCGCGGTATTTTAACCAAGAACCGGCTGGAGAAATATGGTCTGTTGTACATTTACCTTTTACTTTTAGAAGCAATGCTAATGAAGTAAAATCTTTTCCATCCCACGGCTTGAATGGTTCTAACAATTGCAAACGATCGCTGTTTGGATCAATTTTAACTTCAGTTTTATATCCATCCTTTGTTGGCGCGAGAAAACCCTTTGTATCTTTTTCAAATCCTAATGTTGGAAGCTCATCTCCATAAGGCGGATCTAATTTTACTTGTTCACCGTTTTCATTATAGAGATAGTCAGTTTCCGGATTGAATGACAACGAACCGGAAAGTGCGAGTGCTGTTACTATTTCCGGACTTGCAACGAATGATAATGTTTCCGGATTATTATCATTCCTCTTTGCAAAATTTCTATTGAAAGAATTGATAATTGTATTTCTCTCACCGGTTTTGATATCCATTCTTTTCCACATTCCGATGCATGGTCCGCAAGCATTTGCTAAAACTTGTCCTCCAAATTCTGTAAGCACTTGAAGCTGCCCATCGCGTTCAATAGTTGCTCGTACTTGCTCTGAACCGGGTGTAATTGTGAATGGTGTTTTTGATTTCAATCCTTTTGAGAGAGCTTGACGGGCAATATTTGCCGAGCGGTCAATATCTTCATAACTTGAATTTGTACAGCTACCAATTAATGCAACACTGATTTTATCGGGATAATTATTTTCAATAACAGCTTCTTTCATTTTTGAAATCGGATGAGCAAGATCAGGTGTGAATGGGCCATTAATGTGAGGTTCTAATTCACTTAAATTAATTTCAATCAATTGATCAAAGTATAATTCTGGATTGGTATAAACTTCATCATCTGCCTTTAATACATAAGATAATTTTTCTGCGAGATTGGCAACATCTGTACGATCTGTTTTTCTTAAATATCGGGACATGCTTTCATCAAAAGCAAAAACAGAAGTAGTCGCACCGATTTCAGCACCCATGTTACAGATAGTACCTTTGCCGGTACAAGAAATTGATTTTGCACCATCGCCAAAATATTCTACAATTGCACCGGTTCCACCTTTAACCGTAAGAAGTCCGGCAACTTTTAAAATTACATCTTTTGGGGAAGTCCATCCGGAAAGTTTTCCGGTTAGTTTAACACCAATAAGTTTAGGCCATTTCAATTCCCATGGCATGCCAGCCATAACATCAACTACATCGGCACCACCTACACCGATTGCTATCATTCCAAGTCCGCCCGCGTTTGGAGTGTGTGAATCGGAACCGATCATCATTCCGCCTGGGAAAGCATAATTTTCTAAAATTACTTGATGAATTATTCCGGCACCGGGTTTCCAAAATCCGACTCCATATTTTTTGCAGATGCTTTCAAGGAATTCATAAACTTCTTTGTTTTCTTCAATAGCTCTTTTCAAATCTTCTTCAGAGCCGCTTTGAGCAACTATTAAATGATCTGCATGAGCAGTTGCCGGAACAGCAGATGTTTTTCTTCCAGCGTGCATGAATTGTAATAATGCCATTTGCGCTGTTGCGTCTTGCATAGCAACACGATCGAGTTTGAAATCAGCAAAATCTTTTCCGCGATTTAATGGTTTCTTTGCCGGGTTCCAAAGATGAGCATACAAAATTTTTTCTGCGTAAGTCATTGGTCTTCCAACTACTTTGCGCGCTGTCTCAACTTTCTTTTTGATTTGTGAATAAACGCCCTTTATCATATCAAGATTGGCTGTCATTGTAATACACCTTAATTTTTTTTTTGACCTTATTAAAAATAAATAATTTTAAGATAGGATATTATAGGAATGAAATAGATATTAAAATTGGTAATATTTATAGATAAAAATTTAGATTAAATTAATAACTACCCGTACATTTCCAATTCTACCAATTCACTAATAATATGTGCAATTGTAATATGTCCTTCTTGTATTCTCTGGGTGTTTGTTGATGGCACAATAATCGATAGATCAACTTTGTCTTTTAACTTTCCACCGCTGCCGCCTAATAAACCAATAACAAACATTTTTTTTTCGTGTGCTTTTTCAACTGCTTTAATAATGTTAATTGAATTTCCGCTTGTCGAAATTGCTAATAAAATATCTCCTTCTGCACCTAATCCTTCTACATTACGAGCGAATACGTTTTCAAAACCGATATCGTTACCACCAGCAGTTAAATTTGATGTATCAGTTGTAAGAGCAATAGCCGGTAGTGCCGGGCGTTGAATGTTATGGTTTAATCGTATCATAAATTCAGTTGCAATGTGCTGACAATCTGCAGCACTGCCGCCGTTTCCGCACAATAACATTTTCCTCCCGTTTTTATAAGCTTTTGTTATTACCTCAACAGCTTTTAATGTATCTGATTTACATTCCTTTTCAATTTTAAGTTTTATTTCCGAACTTTCTTTAAGAGATTCTGAAAAAAATTTTTCTTTATCCAAAACTTCACCTTTTTGTTTAGATTTAAACTGTGCCAAAAATAATAAAGTTTGTTATTAAACTCTTTTTTTTATGAAACGAAAAAAAATTAAAAATAATGAAATTATTTTCCCGCAATTTTGCGACTATAATTGTAAATATGCAGATTTTAGTGATCCTACCTCAATTGGTGGTTGCCGAAAGGAATTGGCTGTATGGTGTAAATATTTTAAGCGCTATAATAACAAGAATAATAAGTGTTTGGGTACTTAAGAGAAATTAATTCTAAAATGTTTTTATATTTTCAAATTTCAGAAATACCGTATCATTCTTCTTAAAGTTATATACAGTTTCATTTTTAGAAAGTTCTGCTTCGAGAAATCCATCATAATTTTCAGGTTTCATTTCTAATTTAATTATAGAGCCAAGGTATGAGACAGCATTGATTTGAGCTGTTACTAATTCATCTGATATTCTTTCCTTGAATACTTTTATATCATGAGGTCGTACATAATAATCAGATATGAATAGCAATCCGTCATTATTTTTAGGAAATGTTATTTTGTTATCCGATACCGATGCTTTCAAATGATTTACATTGCCAAGAAAATTATAGACAAAGGAATTTATGGGGTAATCATATACCTCTTGTGGTGTTCCGGATTGAATTATTTCTCCTTGATTCATAACTACAATTCTATCTGCAAGTTCTAATGCTTCTTCCTGGTCATGTGTAACAAAAATACTGGTAACTTGAATTTCCTCATGCAAATGTTTGAGCCAGCGCCTCAATTCTTTTCTTACTTTTGCATCGAGTGCACCGAATGGTTCATCGAGTAAAAGGATTTGTGGTTCAATTGCCAATGCACGTGCTAATGCAACACGTTGTCTTTGCCCTCCTGATAACTGGTGAGGATATCGTTTTGCAGCCCATTCAAGTTGAATCAGTTCAAGCATAGAATTTACTTTTCTGTCTATATCTTCCTTAGAAAGTCGTATCGATTTCGGTTTTACTTTTAAGCCAAACGCTATGTTTTCGTAAACATTCATGTGCTTAAAAAGCGCGTAATGCTGAAATACAAATCCAACATTCTTTTTTTCAGATTCGGTACTTCCATTTGGTATTAGTTCAATACTTCCATAATCTGGGATTTCTAAAGCAGCAATAATTCTTAGTAAAGTAGTTTTACCGCATCCCGATGGACCTAGTAATGCCAATAACTCACCTTGTTTTACATTTAAGTTTATATCTTTTAATGCATGGAATGATCCGAATTTTTTTGAAACGTTTTTAATATTAATCTGCATAATTTTTTCTTTGTATTATAGATTTCTATCAGAGACCCATTGTATTACATTTTTTAATATTAACGTAATCAATGCAAGTAAAGTTAAAATTGAGGCAACTGCGAAAGCAGCAGAGAAATTATATTCATTATAAAGAATTTCTATGTGAAGTGGTATCGTATTTGTTAATCCTCTTATATGTCCTGAAACTACAGAGACTGCGCCGAACTCACCTATAGCTCTTGCATTACAAAGAACCAATCCATAAAACAAACTCCATTTAATATTTGGTAAAGTGATTCTGTAGAAAATTTTAAATCCGCTAGCTCCCAGTAATTTTGCAGCTTCTTCTTCCTCTATACCACTTTCTAACATTTGTGGAATTAATTCTCTTGCGATGTATGGGAAAGTAACAAAAGCTGTTGCTATTACTACTCCAGGTGCTGCAAATATAATCTCAATTCCTAAATTATTGAATAGTGAACCGAGTATACTGCCAGCACCTAAAAACATTACGAACATCATACCCGAAATAACTGGTGATATAGTGAATGGAAGATCCAGTAAGGTTAACAACAATCCTTTTCCTTTGAAGTTAAATCGTGTTACTGCCCATGCAAAACAAATCCCGAAAAAGGTATTTAAGATCAAGGAAATAACAGCAGCTATTAAACTTAACTTAATTGCTGATAATGCCGCCGGTTCGATAATAGATTTGATATATAAATTATATCCATTAGCAAATGCTTCCTTAAATACTATCACTAATGGCATGATCAAGAATAAAAGGATAAAAAGAAGAGCAATTGTTATAAAAACTATTTTAACAATTGGTGAACTTTGGTGCTTGATATTGTAAACTTGCGCAACTTTATTTGAATCCAATATATTCATTAACTGAATTTCCTTTTTTGGTTTTTAAATTGAATATAGTTAATAATAGCAAGCAAAATGAAAGATATGATTAACATTCCGGAACCAATAGCAGTTGCTCCTACATAATCGAATTGCTCTAATTTTGTCATGATTAAAAGTGGAGCTATCTCGGTTTTCATCGGCATATTGCCTGATATAAAAACAACTGAACCGTATTCACCTAATGAACGAGCAAATGCAAGAGTAAATCCAGTGAAAATAGCTGGACGAATTTCAGGAAAAATTAACTTAAAGAATATTTGAGACCGTTTTGCGTTTAATGAAAGTGCTGCTTCTTCCACTTCTTTATCAAAATCTTCAAGTACCGGCTGAACTGTTCTTACTACAAAAGGTAAACTTATAAAGATTAATGCGATCACAATTCCAACTGAAGTAAATACAACCTTAATACCCATCGATTCAAGATATCTGCCTAAAATTCCGTTGTGTGATAAAAGTGTAGTTAAACTAATACCGGCAACAGCAGTAGGCAGTGCAAAAGGGAGATCAATCAATGCATCAATAATTTTTTTGCCGAAAAAATTATAACGGACAATCACCCATGCAATTAAAAATCCAAAGAATGTATTAATAACAGCAGCAATCAATGAAGTAGTCAAACTAAGTTTGTAAGATTCTAAAACACGTTCTTGCGTGATAATCTCAATGAAATTTGTAATACCTCCTGAAAAGGCTCTGAAGAAAACAATAGAAATGGGTATGAATAGCATTATCGATAGATAGAATACAGAATACCCTAGTGTTAATCCAAATCCCGGAAGAAATTTTTTTTGTTTTTTTTGCTGGGGCATTATCAATTACGTTATTTCATATTCGTATAAATTTCGTCAAAAGTTCCGCCATCATCAAAATGAATCTTCTGAGCGTTTTTCCAGCCGCCGAATGTATTATCTATTTGAATCAGCTTTGTATCTTTGAACTGTTTACTATACTTATCAAATATTTTTTTATTTGATGGGCGGTAAAAATGTTTAGCTTCAATATCCTGACCTTTTTCAGAATACAAAAATTTTAGATACTCATTCGCAACTTCTAAATTATTTTTAGTTTTAGCATTACCATCCACGACTGTTATTGCCGGCTCTGCAAGAATACTTATAGATGGGAGAACTATCTCAAATTTATCTTTGTCTATTGTGTTTGTAATCAGTAAGGCTTCATTTTCCCATGATAAAAATACATCCCCAATTTCTCTTTGAACAAATGTGTTTGCTGAACTCCTCGCTCCTGAATCAAGTACCGGAACATTGGCAAATATTTTAGCCATAAATTCCTTAACCTTTTTTTCATCACCTTTAAATTTTTCAAGTGCATAAGCCCATGCAGCTAGATAATTCCATCTAGCACCACCGGAGGTTTTCGGATTGGGTGTAATTATAGAAACATCTTTATGTATTAGATCATCCCAATCCATAATTTTCTTTGGGTTACCTTTCCTTACTACAAAAACAATTGTTGAAGTGTAAGGACAACTGTTATTTGGAAGACGTTTTTGCCAATCAGACGGAATTAATTTTGTTCTCTCTGCAATAGCGTCAATATCATATGCTAATGCTAATGTAACGACATCAGCTTGAAGACCGTCAATTACTGATCTTGCTTGTTTACCCGAGCCACCATGGGATTGTTGAATTTCAAGAAGTTCATTTTTTTCTTTTTTCCAATAATCTATAAAAGCGGCATTAATTTCCTGGTACATCTCCCTTGTAGGATCATATGAAACATTAAGTAACACTTTTTTAGTTTCTTTATCATCATTTTTACTGCAAGATGTAAAAACAAGGACAATAAGGGATAAGTAAAAACATTTTCTAGTAAATGATAAAATTAAACTACCCATACTTTCTCCAATCTATTTATAGATAAATAATCATCTAAATAGTATCTAAATGATATCAGCCAAAGTCCTATTATCTAAAATATCAGCTATTGCATCTCGTACTTCTTTCATTAATTTTCTTACGTTGCATTCATCAATATCTTTACAATCGGTACAAGGTAAGTAAGCTGTTAAACTTGCACATCTTACCGGTGCTAGTGGTCCATCTAAAATTCTTATGACATTTCCCAAATGTATTATTTCAGGTTTTTGTGCAAGCTGATATCCACCATACCTTCCAGTTTTGCTTTTTACATATCCATGCTTTTTTAAATCAACTAAAATTGTTTCAAGAAATTTTCTAGGAATATTTTCATTCGTGGATATTTCAATAATTTGGATAGCATCTTCTTTGTATTTTCTACCTAAATAAAGGAGAGCTTTTAGACCGTATTTTGCTTTATTTGATAACATTTATATTCTCTATAAATTTAGTAGACAATATAAATGTTTTTTAACTTTCTTTGCAATTAAATTTTAAAGAATATAATGAATAACAATACTTAAAATTAATTGTTCAAAACAGTAACATTTCCTAAGTTGCACCCAAGTTTTTTCAAAAAAAATTAATCCATGCCACTTGCCTATGAAGAAAACTATTCTATTCTGGATCCTTGCACTATTAATAACTATTTCGTCTGCTGTTTTTCAGAGAATGACCGGTCCTACTTACCCAATTTCAGGTACAATTAATTTTAATGGCAACGAATTAAAGTACAGATTACTCACAAGTCATTCCACTTCTAATGATTGTAAAGTTGAAATCAATACAAATGATAAATCAGTACATGGTATATTATACTGGCGGAAATACAAGTTTGAAAAAGAATATCATCAAGTAGAAATGGTTTATGATAGTTCTTTGGTTGCATATCTTCCCAAACAACCTTCTTCCGGTAAATTAGATTACTTTGTAAAATTGTTTAAGGATGAAAAGTCAATAAATATTCCTTCAGATAGAACGGTTGTAATTAGATTTAAAGATGATGTTCCTTTATGGTTATTAATTCCACATGTGATATTTATGTTTGGTGCAATGCTTCTTTCAACGAGAACCGGTTTGGAATATTTTAACAAGGAACCAAATTTTAAAAAATTAGCAGCGTGGACAATTAGATTTTTATTGATAGGCGGATTCATTCTTGGTCCGTTAGTTCAACAATATGCTTTTGGTGCTTTATGGACAGGTATTCCATTCGGTTACGACTTAACCGATAATAAAACATTAATTGCAGCAATTATATGGATATTTACCTGGTTTAAAATAAAAAAATCACCAAATCCGAAAACTTGGGTTTTAATTGCATCGATAGTAATGCTAATTGTATTTCTTATACCGCACAGTGTTTTGGGAAGCGAGTTAGATTATAGTAAAGTAAATAATCAGTAGAATTCTAATCCTATAAATTCAGGAGTTAAAATGAGTTCACACGAAAAACCAACAACAAGCGGTTTACCTAATAACGCTTATACCGAACTAAAACCGGGTGAGGAATATGTACCGATAATGTCTCCTCATATTCAGTTTCCCGAAGTTACATCTTATTCTGTTATCACCGGTTTAATAATGGCAGTAATTTTTTCTGCTGCTGCTGCATATCTTGGATTAAAAGTAGGTCAAGTTTTTGAAGCTGCAATCCCAATTGCTATTCTTGCTGTGGGCATTACAAATATTCTTGGTAAGAAAAATGGCATGGGGCAGAATGTGATTATTCAATCAATCGGCTCATCTTCAGGTGCGGTTGTTGCCGGTGCAATTTTTACTTTACCCGGAATTTACATTCTTGGTTTGCAAGCAACTTTCTTCCAAATGTTTTTTGCATCGTTACTTGGAGGTTTTTTAGGAATTCTATTTCTTGTTCCATTTAGAAAATATTTTGTTTCTGAAATGCATGGCAAGTTACCTTTCCCAGAAGGTACTGCAACAACAGAAATTTTAGTTGCCGGCCAGAAGGGAGGTAAGCAAGCACTAATTCTAGTAATCAGCGGATTGATTGGCGGTGTTTATGATTTTCTTGTTGCAACTTTCGGTACATGGGCAGAGATTTTTACATCACGTGTTGTTGGTGTGGGCGAGATGATAGCAGATAAATACAAATTTGTTTTTCGATTAAATACCAGTGCTGCTGTTGTTGGACTGGGTTACGTTATAGGATTGAAATATTCAACTATTATTGTAGCCGGATCGTTTCTATCTTATTTTGTTTTCATTCCTTTGATTTATCATTTCGGAAGCCAGCTTACTGTTACAATTGGTTCAGGAGTAACTCTATTTGTTAGAGATATGTCTGCCGAACAAATATTTTCAAATTACGTACGGCACATTGGCATTGGTGCAATTGCTATGGCTGGTTTTATCGGAATTGTTAGATCATCAAGTGTTATTAAATCATCAATTAGTTTAGCAGCAAAAGAAATTTTTGGAAGTAAGGTAGTTGAGACTTCTTCTATAAGAACACAACGCGATTTATCGATGAAAATAATTGTTGGCGGAATAATTTTAACAGCAGTTGTTATGTTTATTTTTTTCTTGTTTGGTGTTGTTACAAATATTGTACATGCACTAGTTGGTTTATTTATTGTAATGATTATGTCATTTTTATTCACAACGGTAGCTGCTAACGCAATTGCAATAACGGGTAACAATCCGGTTTCGGGAATGACGTTAATGACATTAGTTCTTTCATCTATAATTCTCGTATCAGTTGGTCTATCCGGTCCAACCGGAATGGTTTCCTCATTAATTATTGGTGGAGTTGTATGTACAGCATTATCAGTAGCCGGTTCATTTGTAACGGATTTAAAAATTGGTTACTGGCTCGGTTCATCTCCATATAAACAAGAGAGTTGGAAATTTGTCGGTGTAATTGTCTCTGCTGCTACTGTAGTTTGGATTATTGCTTTACTTGATGATATTTATGGATTTGCCGGAGGCGGATTGCCGGCACCTCAGGCAAATGCGATGGCAGCTATCATTCAACCCTTAATGTCCAACGAGCCGGCACCGTGGATCCTTTATATCGGTGGCGCTGCAATTTCGTTAATACTTGCTATGATAAAAGTTCCAGTACTTGCATTTGCTTTGGGAATGTATCTTCCTCAAGAAATAAATACTCCTCTTTTAGTAGGTGGATTGATTTCACATTTCGTATCAACTAGAAGTAAAGATGAGGCATTGAATAACTCACGGAGAGAAAGGGGAACATTAATAGCATCTGGATTTATTGCCGGCGGTGCACTGATGGGTGTTATAAGTGTAATAATACGTTCAACCGGTGCTAATTGGATAATGACTGATTGGGCCGAGTCAAATTCAGGCGAATTACTTTCTCTTGTTATGTTTGCACTATTATGTCTTTATACCATTTGGGATTCATTGAGGGCAAAGAAAGAGGAATAAATTCACATTAATTTGCATGAAGTGTTGTTAATTAAATTAATTTTCTTAGACGCCCCGACCTACATCGGGGTTTTTATTTTTAGGTACAAAAATTTTTCTTATTTATTTGTGGAAGAGTGGGTAATTAATTTTATAATTTTTAATTACACAAATTAACGTTGGGGGAAAAATGAAGTTCAAAACTAATATTTCATTCTTAATAATGGTGTTAATAATGGCTACAAATTCATTTACACAAAATTTGGAAAGGAAAGATGTTCCTGAAAAATATAAGTGGGATAACTCAGTTCTGTATAAAAATATTGATGATTGGCAGAAGGATAGAATTTTAATTGAAAGCCAAATCAATGAGTTGAAAAAATATAAAGGTAAAATGGGAGAAAGCTCTGAAACATTTTATAATACACTCAGACACTTCTTTGATACTTATAAAAGTTTCTACAAACTTTCTGATTTTGCTTACAGAAATGCCGATGAAGATTTACGAATTGGTTACAATCAATCCATCAATCAGCAAGCCACTGCACTTGGAACAAGTTTTGGTGAAGCATCATCTTTTATCAATCCTGAAATACTTCAAATAGGGTCAGATAAAATCAATAAATTCTTTGAACAGAAAAAAGAATTGAGCGAATTCAAATTTTTTGTAAATGATATTCTCCGTTTAAAAGAACACACATTATCAGAAAGGGAGGAACAAATTTTAGCAAGTGCCGGGGCAATTTCATCAACAATGAATGAAGTTCATTCGATTTTTGATAATGCCGAGAAACCGAATCCCAAAGTAACTTTGTCAACTGGAGAAGAAGCAACATTAAGTGCTGCCGGCTATTCACGATTCCGATCTTCAGAAAATAGAGCTGACCGGGAAAAAGTTATGAAAGCGATGTTCGAAGGTTATAAACAATTTCAAAATACTTACGGTGCAAATTTAGCCGGTAAAGTACGTGCGGATTATTTTTATGCAAAAAATAGAAATTACAAAACAGTTCTTGAACAATCGTTAAATGCAAATAAGATACCCGTTACAGTTTATGAAAATTTGATAAATCAAATCAACAAAAACTTACCAACAATGCACCGCTTTCTAAAATTAAAAGCCCGTATGCTAGGTGTTGATCAACTTTACTATTATGATCTGTATGCACCAATGGTTAAAAATGTTGATTTTAAATTTACGATTGACGAAGGGCAGAAATTATTGCTTGATGTATTTCAACCTATGGGTGAGGAATACGTGAATACTGTTAAAAAATCATTCGATGAAAGATGGATTGATTATGTTGCTACTAATGGAAAAAGAAGTGGTGCTTATTCATCTGGAGCTGCTTATGATTTTCATCCGTACATTTTAATGAATTGGACAGACGATTTTGAATCTGTTTCTACTCTTGCGCATGAGCTTGGACATACAATGCACAGCTATTTCTCAAATAAAAATCAGCCGTTCGTTGATGCACAGTACGCAACTTTTGTTGCAGAGATTGCTTCAACGATTAATGAAAATCTTCTCAACAATTATATGGTAAAAAATGTAAAAACGGATGATGAAAAATTATATTTACTTGGTGAATATCTTGATTTATTGAGAGCTACTATTTTCCGTCAAGTTTCATTTGCAGAATTTGAATGGGAGATTCATAAAAGAGTAGAAGCTGGTGAACCGCTTACCGGTGAAGATATGAGCAAAATTTATTACGACATAGTGAAAAAATATTACGGACACGATAAAGGAATTTGTCTTGTGCCTGATTATGTTGCATATGAATGGGCTTACATTCACCATTTTGTCGGCTACACTTATTATGTTTATCAATATTCCACATCTCTTATTTATGCAACTGCTTTAGCAGAAAAAATTGTTAAAGAAGGGCAGCCGGCAGTTGATAAATTTTATAACATATTAAATGGCGGTTCTTCGGATTACCCAATTGAACTAATAAAAAAAGCTGGTTTAGATCCGCTAAGTTCAGAAGCATTTGATCTTACAATCTCTAAAATGAATAGTGTGATGAACCAGATAGAAAAGATTTTAAATTCTAAAAAATAAATTTAAACCAATCCTTGGAGGTTTAAATTCCTTCAAGGATTTTATTCTATTTATAAATGACTACAGAACAAGTACGAGCATTATTTCCTCATTTAAAAACAAGACAAATCTATTTTAACCACGCCGCATTAGGACCGTGGTCTCAACTTGTGCTGGATAGGATACAATTTTATTCCCAACAAAGAAGCGGTGAAAAAATTGAAAACTATAATAATTTTCTTGAATGGAATAGTTCAGCAAAAAATAAATTGGGAAAATTATTAAATGCATCACCGGATAGAATTGCCTGGATCGATAATGTATCAAATGGAATTAGCAATCTAGTTCAAGGATTGGATTGGAGAACTGGTGACCAAATTATTATAAACGATATAGAGTTTCCTTCGAATGTTTATCCGTTTCTGAATCTTAAACAATATGGTGTAGAGATTAATTTTGTTAAATCTAGATCCGGCATTGTAGATATTGAAGATATTGAGAAAGTGGTTACACCAAGAACAAAATTAATTTCAATAAGTATGGTTCAATTTCTTTCCGGTTACAGAGCTGATATTGATTCAATAGGTAAACTCTGTAAAAAGAAAAATATTATTTTTTGTGTTGATGTAATTCAAGCTGCCGGTGCTGTCCAAATAAATGTTGAAAAATCAAATATAGATTTTCTTTGCGGTGGTACTCATAAATGGCTTATGTCATCACAAGGATTATCATATTTATTTATCACTGAAGAATTACAAAGTAGAATTAATCAAAAGAATGTCGGTTGGACTTCAGTAGAAAATGCATGGAATCTGTTAGATTACGACTTGGCATTAAAACCGACAGCAGACCGTTTTCAAGCGGGAACTATTAATGCTCTCGGCGTTGCAATATTTGATGCTGCACTTAACCTATATGAGGAATTTAGAATTGAGAATTGCGAATTGGGAATTTTAGAAAACTCCAATTATTTTATAGAAAAACTTTCTGAGATAGGAATAGATTCATTATTAAAAAATGTACCGAATAAAAACCGTGCTGGAATTGTAACATTCAAACATGATAATTCAAAACAGATTTTTGATCAGCTTGAAAAGAAAAAAATTTATTGTGCAGTTAGAGAAGGGATGATTAGATTTTCACCGCATTTTTATAACACTTTTGATGAGATTGATCAGGTAACTGAGATTCTGAATGAAACAAAGAACCGCGTAGAGTAAAGACGCACAATGGTGCGTCTCTACAAAACAAAATGAAAAATTAGGCGTTTGGTGTGTATGTTAATTCAATCTTTACGTGAAAATCTGCACCGCTGAAAAGTGTGTATTTTATTTCCCCGATTGTACACTTATAATCTTCACCAACAATTTCTGTTACAGCTTTTGAGATTGCATTTTCCAATGCACCTATGCTGACAGATTTAAGTTTATTCTGTAATAATTTTTCAACATCAATAGCTTTTTCTTGCTCAGCCATTTTATTTCTCCTTAGGTTTATTCAAACTTTTGATTATTAGACGATATAGCTTAGAATATAGTTCATCAAAAATTCTGTTAAGAAAATCGTTTAATTCCTAATCAAATTCAACAATTCATTTGTTTTTTCTTCCATCAGGTTTATATTCTTTCTGGATTCAACATTTAATCTTATTAATGGTTCTGTATTGCTCATTCTTACATTAAAACGCCAATCAGGATATTCAACACTAATTCCATCTAATTCATTCAAAATACCATCATAATATTTTTCTTTTATCAATTTAATCTTTTCTATTGGATTAGAAACTGTTGAATTAATTTCTCCCGAACATGGATATTCTTCAACCATTTCTTCAACAAGTTCTGATAGTTTAGCATTTTCATCGGACATTAATTGCAGTATTAACAAAAACGGAATTAGTCCGCTATCGGAATAAAAATTATCGCGGAAATAATGATGAGCAGACATTTCTCCGCCGTAAATAGAGTTTACTTCTCTCATCTTTTGTTTTATGAAAGCGTGACCACTCTTTGAAACAACAGATTCACCGCCAGCTTTTTTTACAACTTCAATTGTGTTCCATGTTAAACGCGGATCATGTACAATTTTTTCTCCTGGATTTTTCTTTAAAATAGATTTTGCTAAAAGTCCAACAATGTAATAACCTTCTATAAAATTTCCCTTTTCATCGAAGAAGAAACATCTATCGTAATCACCATCCCATGCAACACCGAGATCGGCATTATGTTTTATTATTGCATCGATTGTCGGTTGTCTGTTTTCAGGTAATAATGGATTTGGAACTCCGTTCGGAAAATTTGAATCAGGTTCATGAAAAACTTTTATCATTTCAATTGGTAAATACTTTTCTAATTTATCCAGTGCCGGTCCAACACAACCATTACCGGCGTTGACTACAACTTTATATGGGTTTATCTTTTTTGAATCGTAAAATTTCTGCAAACTTGAAATAAATTCATTCATTATATCTTTGCTTATCAATTTACCTTTCTGATCTGCAATTATTCCTAAGTCATTATTAATAATCATCCGCTCAATTTCATTCAAGCCGGAATCATATCCCAAAGGAACTGATCCTTTTTTAACAAATTTTAACCCGTTGTATTCTGGCGGATTGTGACTGGCAGTTATCATAACACCAGCATCAGCATTTAAAAACGGTGTTCCGAAATAAATCATCTCAGTTCCGCATAAACCAAGATCATAAACATCCGATCCTGAATCGGTTAATCCATTTGATAAAGCTTGTGCTAATTCCGGTGATGATTTACGGACATCTCTGCCTATAACAACCGATTTACAGTTAAGAAATTTTACTAATGCACGACCAACTTTGTAAGCTAATTCTGTGTTTAATTCCGAAGGTACTTTACCCCGTATATCATACGCTTTAAAAGAAGTTATTTTATCCATTTTGCCATAAAATTTGTTCAATGATTGATTCAAAGATAAGAATTTCTGAGTATTAATTTTTGCATAGACAGATTAATTCACTTCTATTATATTGCAATTGCTTATCTGAAGGAGGTTGTTATCGAAACCAATTCTACAATTACGCCAAAAAATAAAAATCTTAAATTTGCCCAATGCAGTAATTCAAAATGTCAATCAATATTCCCTTTTAACAATGCTGAGGAATTTATTGAGGCAAATTTTTTATGTCCATCTTGCCAAACAAAATTAGATACTCATCATATAGTTCAGTGCAGTAATTGCCAATCAATTGTTAACTTTTTAAGAGTAGAAGAAGGTGAGGAACCGGTAGTGTTTTATGTTAAAAAATGCCACCATTGTCTCGGTTCTATTGAAGATGAAAGAAGTTTGCAACCGTTTATTTACCCGGAACTTTTTATGTGATTTTAACTTCAAAAACAAATAAGTAAAATTAAATACCTACCAAACTTGGTTATAAACGAACCCTAATATATTTTTCGGATGTAACTATCAGATTATTCATTATTAAGGTGCATCATGAAAAAAGAAATTTTTAATTACAGATTTTTACATGTTTTAATATTACTTGGAATTGCATTATCAATAAGTATTAATGCACAAAGTAACTTTGATCCCGATACAGTTAAAGCTCAAAAATTTGATACTGGGAAAATGTGGTCTTTTGATTATCCTCCTTTTGAGCATTTAGAAAGAACTTATGGTTTTAAACCCACACAAGAATGGTTTGATGATGTAAGACTATCGGCTTTACGTGTGCCTGGATGTACTTCATCTTTTCAATCGGAAGATGGATTGATGATGACAAATTATCATTGTGCAGAAGGATTAGTAAGAAGAGTACAAAAAGAAGGAGAGGATTTAGTAACAAACGGATTCTACGCTAAAACATTAGCTGAAGAAAGAAAGATTCCGAATTATTATACCGAGCAGTTAGTTTTTATTAAAGATATTACAGATGAAATAAGAGCAGCTGTTGATACAGCAAAAACAAATGAAGCAAAAACTAAAATTAAAGAAGAGAAATCAAAACAATTAATAGAATACTATAATAAAGAGACCGGATTAAATTGTCAGTTCATTTCTTTGTTCAATGGCGGAAAATATTCAATTTACGGATACAAAAGATATGATGATGTTCGTTTGGTTTTTGTGCCGGAATATCAAGCAGCATTCTTCGGAGGTGATTATGATAATTTTACTTATCCGCGCTACAATTTAGATTGTGCATTTTTACGTGCTTATGAAAATGATAAACCGGTTAAAGCTGAAAATTATTTTAAATGGACTACAGATGGAATAAAACCCGGTGAACCGATCTTTACAGTTGGTAATCCCGGTTATACACAACGCTTAAAAACAGTAGCATTTTTAGAATATTCAAGAGATGTAACTTACCGTAATGCATCTTATCAATACGATAATTTATTTAACGAACTAGAAATATTAAAATCAGTTAATCCTTCTAAAAAAGATGAATATGAAAGAATCAGAAGACGTATTGGTAATGGTCAAAAAGTTTTTCATCAAACCTACAAAGGTTTAACTGATCCGTATCTTTTTGCACGGAAGCAAGCATTCCAAAAAGAAATTCAGGAAAAAGTGTGGAATGACAGCGAACTGAAAAATCAATACGGCTCTATTTGGGAAAATATTGAAAAGACAAGAACAGAAATGAGAAAGGTTGGACCCAAAATTTCAGCTTATACTTTAAGCAATGTTTTCAGTTCTAAATATTTTTTAATTGCAAAAAGTTTGATTGACCTCGCAAAACAATTACAGAAAACTGAAGCTGATAGAGATTCACAGTATAAAACAGCAAAACTCGATTCTACAATAAACGCAATCTATCCCGAAGATTTAGATGAATATCTTGAAGAGACAAAATTATGGATTCAAGCAAATTATATTAGAATGAATCTTGGCGATGAGGATGTTATCGTTAAAAAATTATTTGACGATAACAAAGGTAAAGAAGCAGCGAAGTATATTTTAGATAACTCAATAATGGATGATAAGGATGATGTAATTGATCTTGCTAAAGAAGGTGCTGATGCAATTATGAATTCCGATGATCCATTTATTTATTTCATTAAAGAAACACAAGATAAACTTCCTGAATTACAAAAGCTTGCAAAAGAAATCGGTGAAACCGAACAAGTTTATGATGATATGCTTGGACAAGTTGTTTTCAAAATTTACGGCACATCAATTCCGCCTGATGCTAATTTTACATTGAGAATCAGCGATGGTGTTTTGAAGAGCTTTGATTACAATGGTACAATTGCGCCAACAGTAACTACATTCCATGGAATGTATGATCGTTATTATTCATTCAATAAAGAATATCCATGGAATTTGCCGGATAGATGGAAAGATCCCGATCTACTTGATTTATCAATACCGTTTAATTTTACATCAACTAATGATATTGTAGGGGGGAATTCTGGAAGTCCGGTAATCAATAAAAATGCAGAAGTTGTAGGTCTAGCTTTTGACGGTAATATGGAAAGTATATATGGTAATTTTATTTTCATGCCGCATAATAATAGATGTGTTTCTGTTGATGCCCGCGGTATGATGGAAGCATTTGATGAAGTATTTAATGCGGATAGACTTGTAGAAGAGCTTAAAGAAGGAAAATTACCTAAGGAATAACATAATTAAGTTTAAATTTTTTTCAGATGCCCGCCAATTGGCGGGCTTTTTTTTTGCGGAATTAATTTGTGCACTATATTTTAGTAGCTGCTACAATTAAATAAATCATTGGGGGAAATTTCCTCGCTCAATTAAATTTATTCGAGGTTTATATGAAACTTAGATCATTGTTTTACATTGTGATTATGTCACTTTTACCCTTCACTCATTTAAATTATGCACAATCTCTTTACGAACCGGTTGATCTCTCAAAAGTTAAATCATCGCTTGATGAAATGGGAAAGATGTGGACTTTTGATGCAGTACCGGTAGATCAGTTTGAAAAACTTTATGGATTTCGTCCAACTGAAGAGTGGCTTAATGATGTTATGAAATCTGCATTGCAATTTACAAACGGTTGTTCAGCGGCATTTGTATCTGCAGATGGATTAATTATGACAAATCATCATTGTGCCAGAAATATTTTACCCGGACTCTCACCTGAAGGTGAAAACTATTTACGCGATGGATATTATGCTGAAACACTTGATAAGGAAATAATGGTGAAAGATCTATTTGTAGATCAGCTTTTAATGATTGCAGATGTAACAAAAGAAATTATTGATGCTATGAATAACGGATCGACTGATATAGAAAAAGTTCAGTTAAAAAATAAGAAGATTGAAGAGCTGCAGAAAAAATATTCTGATGATACCGGCTTATTGTGTAATGTTGTACAATTATACAAAGGCGGAAAATTTTCTATGTACGGTTACAAGCGGTATAGTGATTTACGTTTAGTTATGTCGCCCGATTTTCAAATTGCATCAACCGGATGGGACTGGGATAATTTTACATATCCTCGCTACGAACTCGATTTCATGTTTTTCCGTGCTTACGAAAATGATAAACCAGTTCAAGTAGAAAATTATTTCAAATTTAGTAAGAGTGGTGCAAAAGAAGGTGAACCAATTTTTACAGTTGGAAGACCGGGTAGTACACAGAGATTATTATCTGTAGCGCAGCTTGAATATTTTAAAGACAAAAATTACAAATACAATTTAGCTCTCTTTAATGAAATCTATAAAGTTTACTTTGAATTGTTTGAAATGCACCCGGAAAGATTTTCCGAATTATTAAATTCTGTTATGAGCTGGGGCAATGCACGAAAATCTTTTGCCGGAAGATATATGGGCTTGAATGATGTAATTGTAATGACAAAGAAAAAAGATTTTGAAGAAAAATTTAAAGCTCAAGTTGAAATGAACCCCGAATTAAAGCAGAAATACGGACATGTTTGGAATGCTATAAAAACAAGTGTAGATGAATTGAGACAATACAGTGATGAAGCATTTGCATTCAATATACCTAATTTTGTTAAGCCGGTTTATTTTAAAATTGCTGAAGCTGTTATTAAATATGCCGAACAGATGAAACTTAAAGAAGAAGACCGGGATGCAGAATATAAATCCGATAAACTTGCCGAAACTCTAAAATCAATCTATCCGGAAAAAATCGATAATGAACTTCAGAACAAACTTGTAAGAGCTCATTTGAATTATGTTATTGGAATTCTCGGCAGTGAACATCAATTAACAAAAAAAATATATGATAATAAAAAAGATGAAGCCGCGGCAGCTTACGTTTTAGAGAATTCTGTTTTAACCAGTAAAGAAAAAGTAGATGCACTGTTAATAAAAACACCGGATGAAATACTCAATTGCACAGATCCTTTCATTTCATTTTTGCGTAACACACAAGATAAGATTAAAGAGATTCAATCTAGAATAACAGAAATCAATAGCACTTTATCTGTCCTTAATCAGCAATTAGGAGAAGCAGCATTTAAAATATTCGGCAATCAAATTCCTCCTGATGCAACAAGTACGCTTCGGATTTCCGATGGTGTAATTAAGGGATTTGAGTATAATGGAACTATTGCACCTTCTAAAACAACTTTTTACGGATTATATGACAGATGGTATTCATTCGGTAAAAAAGATTATCCATGGGGTTTGCATCCAAGATGGCAGCAAATTCCTGAAGGACTAGATTTATCAGTTCCAATTGCCTTTGCGTCAACAAACGATATAGTTGGCGGTAACTCTGGCAGTTCAGTTATAAATAAAAACAAAGAAGTTGTTGGATTAGTACATGATGGCAATTTAGAAAGTCTTGTTGGTGATTTTATTTTTCTTGAACATAATAACAGAACAGTAGCAACTGATTCTTGGGGTTTAATGGAATCCTTAAAATATGTTTTTAAAACGGAAAGACTTTTTAAAGAATTAGAAAACGGTAAAATGTAATTAAAGTTCATAGGACAGATTTACAATCTGTCCTATTTAAAACTTTTTTGCTTGTATATATGTTATAGATAAAAACGAAAAAGGGAAAGAATGGAGAATAATCAACAGACACGAACAGAATCTCCTTGCAATGGTAAATGTGTTATAAATCCCAAAACTAATTTTTGTGATGGCTGCTTCCGGACAATTGATGAAATTATCTACTGGATGACATTTACTGATGAACAAAAATTAAATATTTTGACAAAAGTAGAAACAAGAAAATCCACATTGATAGGTTCAAATAAAAAAATTGAATAAAAAATTAGAAAAGGGATTTATACAGATTTACACCGGTAACGGAAAGGGAAAATCTACTGCTGCCATAGGGCAAGCAGTAAGAGCAGCTGGATACGGATTAAAGACATATATTATTCAATTTATGAAGGAATATCCCTACAATGAATTGAACAGTCTGAAAAAATTATCTGAATTGATTACAATAGAACAAGTATGTAATGATGATTTTGTATTTAAGAAAATTAATCCACCCCAAGAGGAGATAGACAAAGCAAATTCAGCTTTGAAAAGAGTAAAAGAAAAAATGTACAGCAATGACTATGATTTGATAATTTTAGATGAAGTTTGTGTCTCAATCTACTTTGGGTTATTAAAAGTTGAAGATGTATTAAATTTTATGGAATATAAACCAGAGAATGTTGAACTAATACTCACCGGAAGATATGCACCGCAGCAGCTTATTGATAAAGCTGACCTTGTTACTGAGATGAAAGAAATTAAACATTATTACCGGGATGGCATTCTATCAAGAAAAGGAATTGAATCGTAATTTCTTTGTTGATTAATCTTAATGGTATTATTAAAATAAACTTCGAAATAATTTTCTAAAAATAACAGACAATCAATTTTTGTACACCCCAAAACCGATAACTAAGAACCAAGAACTAATTACCAATCGTTTTCTTTCTTTCAAACGCAAGATCTACGATCATCTTTAAAGTTTTTCTATAAGAATAACCGGCATGTTTTGCAGATCGCATAAATCCGGCATCTTCTTGCAGATCGGGATTGGGATTAACTTCCAGCACGTATAATTTATTATCCTCTTTAGAAAGCCGCATATCAACGCGTACATAATCTCGGCATCCAACCGCTTTTACACAATGAAGTGCCATAAGCTCTGCTTCTATGCGAGTTTTATCAGGAATTTCTGCCGGACATATTGGAATTGTTTTATGATATGCTTCGTGATGCGGATCCCATTTTGCCTGAAAGCTAACAATAGGATGCAGATTATCCGGCATTTTGGAAAAATCAATTTCACTTATTGGAAAGACGACTAAATTTTTATCACCGAATACAGCAACATTCAATTCTCTTCCAACAATAAATTCTTCAACTAATGCCGGCTGTTTGAATGAATTAAATACATATTCTATTCTCTTTTTCAGTGCATCAACATTGTAGACAATGGAATCGTTTTCAATCCCAACGCTTGCATCTTCCCATGCCGGTTTTACAATTAATGGATAACGAAGACCAAGCCGGAAAGTTCGGTCCATTGTTTTAATTATTTTATAACGCGGAGTTCTAATTCCAAGCGAGCTCAATATTCTTTTAGTAAGAGTTTTATTCTGACAAGTACCTAAAGCCATCGGGGGTGCGCCAGTATAAGCTACATTTAATAGTTCTAATAGACCGGTAAAGCTCATTTCTAGCCGGGGTTGATCTTTGTAGAGTTCAACTAAATTAAATACGACATCTGGTTTGTTTCTATCGTAATCCTTAATAAAAGTATTGAAATTATCCATAATATTAAGAGTATATGCTTCATAACCGGATTTATTTAATGCTGATGCCATTGCCTCATATTCTGATATTGGGTCCATTCCCTCCATATCAAAATAAGGCTCAAAATCGAGTTCGCTCTTCTTCTTTTTCTTGGACTTTTTGTAGATATCCAGGTTGGCTTCGTTAAAAACTATGGCAACTTTCATTTTTACCTTAAAAAATTTTTCTAAAGGTAAACAATTTTGTTTTGCATTTCAAAAGTTTTGTTATTTTTGCTCCGACTTGATTGGAAATATATAATGAGTTTTTATCCTCAACCTAATAAATATCAATGCGGACCTTTTGCATTAAAGTATGCACTTGTGATGCTAGGAATTTTTAAAGATGAAGATCAATTAGGAATTATTGCCGGCAGTACATGGTGGTCTGGTACAGATGAATTTGGTTTGGCACGAGCAGCACGCCGGTTTGATTGTAAGATGAAACATTTTCAATCGAGCAACCCGAATGATGCACGAAGAATGTTAATTAATGAACTGAAGAAAGGTCATCCATGTATATTAAGTGTTAAAAATTGGGAACATTGGAATACTGTTGTCAGCTATCAAAAAGGAAAATATGTTGTAATAGATAGTGAACTTGATAAAGTTGTTTCTGTACAAACATCTACACAGCTTTTAAGAACATGGAAATACATTGAAAAGGGGACCGATATACGCAGTTACGATGGGTATGCATTGATTCCTAAATTTAAAGTTACAACACGCGCAAAATTCACACCAGAAAAGGCAAAATTTTTAATGTATGATAAAAACGATGATCTTGCAAATAAATTTGACCAATACACTAATGATTTAATTAATATTTGCAGTCCGCGTACTAAGCTTAGTTTTAATTTTATTACGTTCTCAGAATTTTTAAGACGCAACGAACAAAACCTTGTTAAACGTGTGGCTAACTGGCACGGTGAACCGACATATTCCGAACTCAAAAAAATTCTTACCAACATGAAATTTGTTGCCGATGTTTATGATTTGATTGTCCGTGAAGATGAAGAGAAAAGAGCTGCCATTGATGTTGCTTCAATTCTTATGATGTATGCTTGCGGTAAATATGGAATGACACCGATTTATTGAGTGAAGAACTAAAAGTGCTGAGTGAAGAATTTCTTATTTGATATACTAATACTATTTGTTATTATTTTTCCATATGGTTCACTGTAACTTCTTTGTATTACTCTGTGAAATAATATTTTTTATCATTTTACAATAGAACAATCCAACCATGAAAAAGCATCCCAAATTATTACAAAAAGAAAATACTGCTTTGCTAATCATTGATATTCAAGAGAGAATTCTTCCGGTAATTTTTGAAAATGAAAGAGTAGTACAAAATACATTAAAACTTATCAAGGGATTTCAAGTTTTAAATCTTCCTATTTATTATACGGAACAATATCCCAAAGGATTAGGATCAACGGATAAACGAATAATTGAAGGATTGGGAGAAATCACTTCATTTACAAAAATGAGTTTTAGTTGTTATGGTGCCGGTGAGCTTTTTGAAGAAATGACAAGGAAAGAAATCAGAAATGTTGTTATCTGCGGTATTGAATCTCATGTTTGTGTCATGCAGACTGTACTTGATTTACTTGCAAATGATTTTTCAATTTACTTAGCTGCAGATGCGGTTTCATCCCGCCGTGAATTTGATTATAAATTTGCATTGAATAGAATGGAAAAACATGGAACAGAAATAACACTGACAGAATCAATATTATTTGAAATGCTTGAATTTTGCGGTACAGAGGAGTTTAAATCTATTTCAAAGTTAGTTAAATAATAAAATTTGAATCAGAGCTACAAATCCTTGTATTAACTAAATTAATCTTGTATAGAAGAAATGACCTAAAATATTCAGTATTGCTTTCATAATCATTTGCATACTTAGATCAATCTTATTATTTTTTCAGCGCCATTACCCGTTAATAGACGGGCGATGGCAATTTTTTTTGTATCACGTAATAATTTAGGAGTTTTTGAAGTGACTAATCTAGTTTATCTAAGCAAAGAGAAAGTAAGAGAAGTAGAAAAAGAATTAAACGAATTAAAATCTGTTGGCAGAAAACAAATGGCAGAACGGATTGCCGAAGCACGCTCACACGGGGATCTGTCTGAAAATGCAGAGTATGATGCAGCTAAAGAAGAACAAGGACTGCTTGAATTAAAAATTAGTAAATTGGAAGAGTTACTTTCCCGTGCTAGAGTAATAGATACTTCTAATATGCCTAAAGATCAATCGCATATACTTTCAACAATAACAGTGAAAAATTTGAACAACTCAAAAACTTTTAAATATACACTTGTTTCACCGGAAGAAGCCGATTTAGAAAAAGGTAAAATTGCAATTTCATCCCCGGTTGGTCAAGCTTTGATGGGTGTAAAAATCGGTCAGATAGTTCAAGCGAAAGTGCCGGCTGGTTTAATAAAGTTTGAGATATTAAACATAGAGTAATCTTGCTTGATGAATCATACATACAAATTGCAATAGAACTTGCAAAAAAGGGGAAAGGTAAAGTAAGTCCCAAACCATTGGTAGGAGCATTATTAGTTAAGAATGATAAAATAATCGGTGCTGCTTACCGTAACTCACCAACAGAAGAAAATACAGAATTAATAGCATTAAAAAATTCCAAAGAAGATGTAGAAAATGCAGTTCTTTACACCAATCTTGAACCATGTATATTTGAAGCTGTCGATCAAGATTGTATTGACCTTTTAATCAAATCTAAAATTAAAAAAATTGTAATAGGTACTGTTAATCCGCATCCACAATTTGGTGGTATAGCAATTAAAAAAATTAAAAAAGCCGGGATAGAAACAAAGGTTGGAATTTTAGAAAAAGATTGTTTCGAGTTAAATAAATTTTATTTCAAGTTCTGTACTACCTCATTACCTTATGTTACATTAAAAATGGCGTCATCGCTCGATGGAAAAATTGCAGACCCCGATGGAAATTCCAAATGGATAACATCAGTTGAATCGAGAAGCTTTGCCCATGAATTGAGAAGTGAATACGATGCTGTTATGGTAGGTTTTAATACTGTTAAGATAGATCAACCACGCTTAACTGTCCGATTAGTTGAAGGTAGAAATCCCAAAAGGATTATTCTTGACGCAAATTTTCAAATTAAACCTAATCATGATTTGGTAAAAAATAATTTTGATAAAAATCTTATAGTAATTACATCCAAAAAGAATAAAGTGAAAAAGAAAAAGATTAGTAAATTTTATGAACTTGGTGTAAATATCATTTTTGCAGAAGAGAAAAAAAATAAAAAACTTGATTTAACAGATATTCTTAAAAAACTCAGCGATCGCAATATTAATTCGCTCCTTGTTGAAGGAGGAGGCAGAGTTTTTTCTGATTTTATTAAAAATAAAATTGAAGATGAATTGCTGATTTTTATTGGACCGAAATTTTTAGGTAATGGTATCCCTTTGACTAATGGGCTCGGTATAAAAAATCTTCAAAAAGCATATAAATATAGTATTAGAGATATTGATAAAATTGGCGAAGATGCATTATTACGTCTTGTAAGACGGTGATCTATTATGAAAAACTGTGAACAAAAAATAATCCAATTTGTTGAACGGTATAAATTGATAAAATCCGGTGATAATATATTAATTGCATTCAGCGGAGGTCCGGATTCTGTTTTTGCCCTACATTTTTTTAATAAGTTCAGAAATAAATATAAAATTCAATTAATGGCTGTTCATTTTAATCACCAATTACGCGGTAAAGAAGCAGATAAGGATGAACTCTTCTGCGAAAATTTTTGTGAAGTGAATAGTATTCCTTATTACAGTTCGAAGCTTGATGTAAAAGGTTTCGCAAAAAAAAATAAAATATCTATAGAAGAAGCTGCACGTAAATTACGTTATAAAAACTTAGAAGAAATAGCAATCGATTTCAATTGTACAAAAATTATTACTGCACATAATAAAAGCGATAATACCGAGACAGTCTTACTTAATTTATCTTCAGGTACTGGATTTAGCGGTATCAGCGGTATACCGGTAAAACGTGGTAAAATTATCCGGCCGATATTATGTCTTACAAAATCAGAAATTTTAGATTACCTGAAATTAAACAAAATCCATTTCAGAATTGATTCATCTAATCTTAGTAATGATTACAAAAGAAATTTTATTCGAAATGAGATTATTCCCAAACTAATCGGGAAAATAAATCCTCAAATAGATGATGCAATATTTAGAACTTCAAAAACGTTAGAAAGTTTTTTACCGGAGTTTGAAAAAAGAATTAATAGATTTATAAAAAAATATGTAACATACTTTAATAACAGTGCAATTATTAATCAGAAACTATTTGAAAATGAAACTGATGGAATTATTGGTGAAGTATTAAAAAATATTCTTCAAATAAAATTCAATTATGAATTTAAATACAGAGATTTTATAACTATAAAAGAATTATCACAAAAACATAAAGGGAAGAGAATCCATATTTCTTCAGATATAATTGCTGTAAAGGAAATTGATACCGTTAATATTATTCAGAATTATCTACCGGTTAGAAATTTTAATTATAGAATATCTCCAAATAAATCAATTGAACTTAACGGTAAATCTTTTGGAATTGAATCTGCGAAGAAAGAAAATGTAATCTATAAACATTCAGGAAATATAGAATTTATTGATGCAGAAAATTTGAGTGATATTTTTATATTACGTAGGTGGAAAAACGGTGACAAGTTTGTTCCTCTTGGAATGAAATCATACAAAAAAGTTTCGGATTTTTTAACGGACTTAAAAATCCCTTCTACAATTAAAAAAGAGCAACTTGTTTTAACGAATAGGAACAAAATTGTATGGGTTGTGGGTTTAAGAATTGATGATTCAGTTAAAATTAAAAAAGAAACAAAGAAAGTTTATAAACTATGGATAGAATAAACGAAAATTCAGTTAACGAAATTATCATTGGAACCGAAAAATTTGTACCGATGATTTCCGAAACTGAAATTCAAAAAAGGGTTGAAGAACTTGGTAAGCAAATATCCGAAGACTACAGAACAAAACTTCCAATTTTTATTGGAATCTTAAATGGTTCGTTTATGTTTATGACCGACTTGATGAAATCGATTAATATTAATTGTGAGATTGATTTTTTTAAACTATCAAGTTATGGTGATGAAAAAATTTCTTCGGGGAAAGTTAAACTTGTTAAAGATTTGAATGCTGATATAAAAGATCGGCATTTAGTTATTGTAGAAGATATTGTTGATTCGGGATTATCGATCAAATATGTTGAAGAAATGATACAGTATAATAAACCGGCAAGTATGAAGGTAGTATCACTTTTGATGAAACCTGAGAGTCTGAAATATGACGTCAAAATTGATTATATTGGCTTCAAAATTCCCAATAAATTTGTTATTGGTTACGGTCTCGATTATGCGCAGAAATACCGCAATCTAAGATCGATTTATGTTTTAAGTGAATAATGGAGAAAGAGATTAAATGTTAGATAGATTCAATAAACTATTTATGGCAGATTCAAATAATCAAAAGAATAATAAAAAACCATTAGGTGGCGGATCTCAAAAACCCGATGGTGATTTTGATTGGTCAAAAATTATTAGAACAGTTTTCAGCTGGGGTGCAGTTATTATTGTTGCTGTAATTATTATGCAGTTTATGCGCACTGGTCAAACCAATTCTATTGAAATTGATTTTACACTTTACGAGAAATTTCTTAATGATAGTAAA
The DNA here is from genome assembly GCA_964464825.1 of uncultured Melioribacter sp. Taxonomy (GTDB): domain Bacteria; phylum Bacteroidota; class Ignavibacteria; order Ignavibacteriales; family Melioribacteraceae; genus DYJK01. Next base: position 33,449 of record CAYXKL010000019.1, read on the forward strand.
ATTAGTGAAATAAAAATAATTAAATCTGATGTTAACGATTATCGTGTTGACGGTACTTTAACTGTTAAAGAAAAAATTCTTATTAACGGTAATTATGTTGATGTTCAATCATTTTATGTAGTATTTGATCAATCGATAATAAATGAAAGTATTAAAACCTGGAAAGAGAAAAATATTAAATTCACATTTGTTAAAGAATCTAACGAATGGCTTACAGTTCTTCTCGGATTTATTCCATGGATAATAATATTTGCTGTGTGGATTTTATTATTCCGTAGAATGCAATCGGGTGCCGGCGGTACTAGAGGCATATTTAATTTTGGCAAAAGTAAAGCAAAACTAATTTCTGAATCTGCAACAAAAGTAACATTTAAAGATGTTGCCGGCGCTGATGAAGCTAAACAAGAGCTTGAAGAGATAATTGAATTTTTAAGAGAGCCGTCCAAATTCCAAAAACTTGGCGGTAAAATCCCACGCGGTGTTTTGTTGCTGGGACCTCCAGGAACGGGAAAAACTTTATTAGCACGTGCAGTTGCCGGCGAAGCCGGTGTTCCATTCTTTTCAATTTCGGGTGCTGATTTTGTGGAAATGTTTGTTGGTGTTGGTGCAAGCCGTGTACGCGATCTTTTTGAACAAGGAAAGAAAAATGCACCATGTATTATTTTTATTGATGAAATTGATGCTGTAGGACGTCATCGTGGCGCTGGACTTGGCGGCGGACATGATGAACGTGAACAAACATTGAATCAATTACTTGTTGAGATGGACGGCTTTGAACAAAACAGCGGTGTGATAATAATTGCGGCTACTAACCGTCCGGATGTTTTAGACCCGGCATTATTAAGACCCGGAAGATTCGATCGTCAGGTTGTAGTTGATCGCCCCGATGTAAAGGGAAGAGAAGGAATTCTAAAAGTTCATACAAGAAAAATTCCTCTTGATACAGATGTTGATCTTGCTATTTTAGCAAAAGGTACACCCGGGTTAGCGGGTGCAGATCTTGCAAATATGGTGAATGAAGCAGCATTATTAGCAGCACGTAAAAATAAAAAGAAAGTTTCGATGGAAGATTTTGAAGAATCGAAAGATAAAGTTATGATGGGTATGGAAAGAAAAAGTTTGATTATTTCAGAAGATGAAAAAAAGATTACAGCATATCATGAAATTGGGCATGTCCTTGTTGCCAAGATGTTACCGGAAGCTGATCCGGTTCACAAAGTTACTATAATTCCAAGAGGCAGAGCGCTTGGTGTTACAACTTATCTTCCCGTTGATGAAAAACATACATACTCCAAAGATTATTTGGATGCAATGATAACTTACGCATTAGGTGGTAGAGCAGCAGAAAAAATTATTTTCAATAAATTTACTACCGGTGCTGGAAACGATATTGAAAAATCTACAAATATTGCCCGTAAAATGGTTTGCGAATGGGGAATGAGTGAAAAATTAGGCCCTCTAGCATACGGCACAAAAGAAGAAGAATTATTTTTAGGACGTGAAATTACAAAACACAAAGATTACAGTGAACAGACTGCTCAGGATATAGA
>CAYXKL010000020.1:0-34969 GCA_964464825.1 uncultured Melioribacter sp.
ATTCGAACCTCCACATACGGCTCCAAAGGCCGCTGTCCTGCCATTAGACGACCCGGCAATCATAATTTCAATTAGAATTTAAGACCACCTTCACGTGCACCATCGGCAACAGCTTTAATTCTGCCATGGTATGTGAAACCGTTTCTATCAAATACTACAGCGGTAATTCCTTTTTCTGAAGCAAGCTTTGCAACCAATTTTCCAACTAATTTGCTTTTAGAAACTTTTCCTTTTGTTGATTTTAATTCTTCTAACAAGTCTTTCGATTTAGTTGATGCTGCAACAATAGTTGTCTTTTTTGTATCATCAATTATCTGAGCATACATGTGATTCAAACTTCTAAAAACACTCAATCTCGGTCTTTCTGTTGTCCCTGAAACCTTACTTCTTACTCTGACCTTTTTACGTATTCTTTTTTTATTATCCTTCAAAAACATTTTAATAATCTCCTAATTATTTACCGGCAGTCTTACCAGCTTTACGCACTATTACTTCATTGGAATATTTAACACCTTTACCTTTGTATGGTTCAGGTTTTTTTAATGATCTAATTTTAGCAGCAATCAATCCAACTAATTCTTTATCACTTCCAAAAATTTTAATTTGTGTAGGTGCTGGAACTTCTATTTTGATACCATCCGGTGGCATAAAATAGATTGGATGGGAATAACCCAAACTAAAAAGCACTGCATTCCCTTTTGCCTCCGCTTTATATCCTACGCCAACAATATCCAATGATTTTGTGTAACCTTCGGAAACACCTTTTATCATATTATTTATCAGTGCACGTGTAAGACCATGAAGTGATCTATTTTCTTTTGAATCATCCGGACGTGTAACTACAATTTCTTCTTTTGTTATATCTAACTTAATATTCGGATGAACTTTCATTTCCAATTCGCCATGTTTACCTTTAACCTTTAACAATCCATTGTTAAAATTAATTGTAACATCTTTTATTGGTATCGGTTTTTTACCTATACGGGACACTTTTTACCTCGTTAAAATTTTTACCAAACGTGGCAAATTACTTCGCCACCAACTTCTTCTTTTCTAGCTTGTTTATCAGTTAATAATCCTTTTGATGTAGATACTATAGCAATACCCAAACCGTTCAATACTTTCGGAAGATCATCCTTCCCTATATATAAATGCAAGCCTGGTGTACTGATTCTTTTTATTCCAGTTATAGAGGGTGTGCCATTTATATATTGAAGATGGATTCTTAAAATATTCTGTTTGTTATCTTCAATCACATTAAAATCTCTAATGAATTTATTATTCTTTAGGATTTCTGCCAGATTAATTTTCATTTTTGATGAAGGAATATCAACAAATTTTTTTCTGGCTTTAACAGCATTTCTAATTCTTGTTAAAAAATCTGCTATCGGATCAGTTACCGGCATTTACTATTCTCCTCTAATTACCAACTTGATTTCTTAAGGCCAGGGATTTCTCCACGTAAAGCCATTTCTCTTAATACTAAACGGGAAACACCAAACTTTCTGTAATATGCTCTAGGTCTTCCAGTAATTTGACATCTGTTATGCAAACGATTTAAAGATGAATTACGCGGCAATTCTTGTAATCCATCATAATCACCTTTAGCTTTTAATTCTTTTCTCTTCTCAGCATATTTCTTATACAATTTTGCTCTTTTAATTTCACGAGCAAGTAAGCTTTTTCTTGCCATGTTTACCCTTTAATTAATTTCTTTTTTTCTGAATGGAATACCAAACGAATTCAGCAATTCAAATGCTTCTTTATCAGTTTTTGCTGTTGTTACAAATGTTATATCCATCCCTAAAATTTTTGTTACCTTATCAACATTTATTTCAGCAAAAATAATTTGTTCTTTTAATCCTAAAGTATAATTACCTCTTCCATCAAAAGATTTATCGGATACTCCTCTGAAATCTCTTACTCTTGGTAAAGCTATAGTAATTAATCTATCGAGGAATTCGTACATAATATTTCCACGTAGAGTAACTTTAGCGCCAATTTTCATTCCTTCGCGTAATTTAAAATTTGATATTGCTTTTTTAGCAATTCTTACCGATGCTTTCTGTCCGGTAATTGTTTCAAGATCTCTCACAGCTTCTTCTAATATTTTGGGATCTTGCACTGCAGCACCAACACCCATATTAACAACAATTTTATGAAGTCGTGGTACTTGCATAATACTTTTGTATTGAAATTGTTCTTTAAGTTTAGGAATAATTTCTTTTTCAAATTTTAGTTTAAGCCGAGCCGGAATTTTTTCTTCAACAACTTTAGTTTGTTTTTCTTCCGTTTTGGATTTTTTTTCTTTTTGTTCTTTAGGTTGTTGTTCTTTTTGCTTTGCCATCTTGATTATAAATCCTTAATATTTTTATGCAAGCATTTCGCCGCTAACTTTGCTAATTCTAACACTTTTCTTTTTACCGGTTTTATCATCAATAATTAATTTTTTGCCTATTCTTGTCGGTTCACCGGTTTTTGGATCATGAATCTTAACATTTGAATCATGTATTGGTGCTTCTTTTTCAATTATTCCGCCTTGCGGATTTTTTTGATTTGCTTTTGTATGTCTTTTACGAATGTTAACACCTTCAACAATAACTCTTTCAACAGCTGGAAACACTTTTAATACTTTTCCGGTTTTGCCTTTATAATTTCCGGTAATAACTTTTACTGTATCATTCTTTTTAATCTTCATGTTCAAATTCCTATTAAAGAACCTCTGGAGCCAGAGAAATAATTTTCATAAATTTTTTATCTCTTAATTCCCGTGCAACCGGACCAAAGATACGTGTACCTCTTGGTTCATCCTGATTATTTAAGAGAACTGCAGCATTTTCATCGAAGCGGATATAAGAGCCATCTTTTCTGCGTACTTCTTTTTTTGTACGAACAATTACAGCTTTAGAAACTTCACCTTTTTTAACACCACCGCCTGGAATTGCAGTTTTAACACTTACAACAATTACATCGCCAAGGCTTGCATATCTTCTATTGCTACCACCTAAAACACGGATGCAACGGATTTTTTTTGCACCGGAATTATCTGCAACTACTAAATTTGTTTCTTCTTGTACCATGATTTAACTGCTCCTCATCAAACTTTATTATAGCTAAGCTTTTTACTTGGCTTTTTCTACAATTTCAACTAAGCGCCATTTTTTTCTTTTACTTAAGGGACGAGTTTCCATAACTTTGACAACATCACCAATCTTACACTGATTTTCCTCATCGTGAGCCATAAGCTTTGTAGTTTTCTTAAAATATTTTTTGTAGATCGGATGAGCTACACGTCTTTCAATTGCAATGATGATACTTTTTTGCATCTTATTGCTAACTACAGTACCGATCCTAACTTTTCTACTATTTCTTTTCTGCATGTAAAAACAATCTCTCCTTATTTTTTTGCCTTTGAGTTTTTAGCTTCTTGCATTTCGCGTTCTTTTAAAATTGTTTTCATTTTAGCAATATCTTTTCTTACAAGACGCAACTTTGCAGTATTAGTTAGGTTCTTAAGTTCTTGCTGAAATCTTAAATCCACTAGATTTTTTTGTTCTTCAATAATTCTTTTCTTTATTTCATCAGTGGACATTTCACGAATTTCATATATCTTCATTTTATCAAATCCTTGTTATGATTCTAGATCAGGTCTTTGAACAATTTTAGTTTTAATAGGCAGTTTATGAGATGCAATAGTCAAAGCTTCATGAGCAGTTTTTTTATCAACACCGCCAACTTCGAACATAATTCTGCCAGGTAATACTACGGCAACCCAAAACTCAGGTGCGCCTTTTCCTTTACCCATTCTTGTTTCAAGAGGTTTTTTAGTAACGGGTTTATCAGGAAAAATTCTAATCCAAACTTTACCATCTCTTTTCATGTGACGTGATAATGCAACACGGCATGCTTCAATTTGTCTGCTTGTTATCCATGCTGGTTCTGCTGCTTTTAAACCGTAATCACCAAAGTTCACAAGATGGCCACGAGTAGCTTTCCCTGTCCTTCTACCTCTATGTGCTTTTCTGTATTTAACTCTTTTTGGCATTAACATAAGAGAAACTCCTAAAACTCTTTATTCAGATGAACGTTTACCTAAAATTTCACCACGGCAAATCCAAACTTTAATTCCAATTGAACCGTAGATAGTTTCAGCCCTTCCATGAGCATAATCTATATCTGCTCTAATTGTATGTAATGGAATTCTGCCTTCTTTGTATTGTTCAGTTCTTGCAATTTCAGCACCGCCTAATCTACCAGAACACATAACTCTAATTCCTTCAGCACCCATTCTCATAGCAGAAGTAATAGCAGATTTCATTGCACGTCTGAATGATACTCTTCCTTCAATTTGTTTTGCGATATTTTCTGCCACAAGGTAAGCATCTAATTCAGGTCTTTTAATTTCAGTTATTTGAACTTTAACTTCTTTATCAGTTAATTTTTTTAATTCTTCTTCAATCTGAGCAATTTCTTTACCACTCTTACCAATAACAACACCCGGTCTTGAAGTATGAATAGTTAAAATAATATTCTTTGAAGTTCTGTCGATCTTAATAGATGAAATACCGGCATTCATCAATCTTTTACGAATATAAATTCTTAGTTTTTTGTCTTCGATGAGTTTTGGTGCGTAGCTTTTATTCTCGTACCAGTTCGATTCCCATCCTTTAATAATACCAACTCTTAGACCGATTGGATTAGTCTTTTGACCCAAAACTTCCTCCGATTACTTTTGTTTTGTTGCAACAACTATTGTTAAATGATTTGATCTTTTTCTAATTCTATAAGCTCTACCCATAGGAGCAGCAGAAATTCTTTTTAGAGTAGGACCTTGATTAACAAAAGCTTCTTTAATAAACAGATCAGAAACTTCGTGTTTAGTATTATCATCTTTATTCATAAGATTAGAAACAGCTGAACGTAAAACTTTTTCTGCCGGTTTTGAACTATGCTTTGGAGAAAAATGTAAAATTTCAATTGCCTGATCAACGGATTTACCTCTAATCAAATCAATTACCAGTCTCATTTTTCTTGGAGATGAACCGATATATCTGTGAGTAGCTTTTGCTTCCATTTTTATATTACCTCAAAATTATATGCCAGCGGCATCACTTTACTTTAGTTGCTTTTTCTGCTTTAGTGCCCGGATGTCCTCTAAAAATTCTAGTTGGAGAAAATTCGCCTAACTTGTGTCCAACCATATTTTCAGAAATATAAACCGGAATCATTTTGTTACCATTGTGTACTGCTATTGTATGTCCTACAAACTCTGGAGAAATAGTACTTGTACGCGACCAAGTTTTAATAATTTTTTTCTGATTGGTTTCGTTAAGCTTCCTAACTTTCTTTAAGAGTTTGACATCAATAAATGGACCTTTTTTGACTGATCTTGGCATAAATTACTCGAACTATTTTCTTCTTTTAACAATATATTTATTAGAAATATTTTTTCTCTTTCTTGTTTTAAGACCTTTAGCTTTTTGACCCCAAGGAGAAACCGGATGACCGCCGCCTGAAGTTTTTCCTTCGCCACCACCCATGGGGTGATCAATCGGGTTCATTGCAACACCACGTACATGAGGTCTTTTACCAAGCCATCTGCTTCTACCGGCTTTTCCAAGACTAATGTTTTCGTGATCGAGATTACTAGCAACACCATAAGTTGCCATGCAATCAACACTAACCATTCTAATTTCGCTTGAAGGCATTTTTAATTGTGCAAATTTACCTTCACGCGCCATCAATTGAATTGATGCACCAGCAGATCTTCCTAACTGTCCACCCTTACCTGGTCTCATTTCAACATTGTGAACAAAACTACCAAGTGGAATTTCTTTTAATGGTAATGCATTACCAACTTTTATTTCTGAACCTGAGCCAGACATTACAGTTTCACCAACTTTTAATCCATCCGGTGCAAGAATATATCTTTTCTCACCATCAATATAATGTAACAATGCAATTCTTGTTGTTCTATTAGGATCATATTCAATAGAAAATACTTTTGCTGGAATACCGTGTTTATCTCTTTTAAAGTCAATAATTCTATATCTACGCTTGTGTCCGCCACCTCTGTGTCGTGATGTTACTCTACCAAGATTATTTCTACCGCCAGATTTTTTTAACGAAGTTGTTAAAGATTTTTCGGGAGTAGATTTTGTAATCTCATCAAACGATGAGATACTCATATATCTCGTTCCGGGTGTATTGGGTTTTAACTTTCTAATTGCCATTTAATTCTGCTCCGAAAATCGGTCGATTTATGCTTGACCGAATATATCTATTGTCTGACCTTTTTTTAATGTAACAATAGCTTTTTTAGTTTTTGATGTTCTACCGGAAAAACGACCTTTTCTTGTTAACTGGGTTTTTGTTTTCCCTTTATGTCTTATTGTATTTACAGAAACTACATCAACATTAAATTTTTCTTTGACAGCTTTAGCAATTTCAATTTTATTAGCATTAATATTTACCATAAAGCCAAATTTATTCGGCTGCTGCTCGCTAAGACTTGTCATCTTTTCAGTAATTAAAGGTCTTATTAAAATACTTTTCATTGTTTAACCGTATTAATTTAGTGTACTTGCAAGTAAATTAACTGCACTCTTTTGCATAAGCAGTACTTGATTGTTCAAAATATCATAAGCTGAAACTTTATTTGCTTCAAGGATATTTACTCTATCAATATTTCTTCCGGATTTGTAAACATTTTCCAAAGTACCATTAGTAAGCAATAAAGTTTTCTTTCCTTTTATTTGAAGTGATGAAAGGATTTTAGAAAATTCTTTCGTCTTTGGTGCTTCAAAATTGAAATCTTCAACAATAAGAATCTGGTTTGCTTTAGCTTTATAAGATAGAGCAGATTTTCTTGCAAGAGTATTAACTTTTTTATTCAATTTTTGTCTATAATCTCTTGGTTTAGGACCGAAAATAGTACCACCGCCAACCCAAAGGGGAGATCTTGTAGAACCAGCACGAGCACCGCCTCTTCCTTTTTGTCTCCAAGGTTTTTTACCGCCACCTCTAACTTCACTTCTTTCTTTAGCTTTGTGAGTACCTTGTCTTTGGTTTGCTAAATATGCTTTAACAGCAAGATAAAGAACATGATCATTAGGTTCTATTTCAAAAATATCTTTTGAAAGTTCTACATGCTCTCCAGATTTTGAACCATCAGTTTTATAAACTTCTAATTTCATTTTTATTTTTTATTTATTAATAGCAACTATTGAATTAACAGAGCCAGGGACTGCTCCTTTAACCATAATAATATTTTTATCAGCAATAATTTTTACAACTTTTAAGTTTCGTGTTGTAACGTTTTCATATCCTTTTCTACCGGCCATTTTCTGACCTTTGAAAACTCTTGAAGGATATGAACTTGCACCAATTGAACCGGGTGCTCTCTGTCTATCACTTTGACCATGTGTAGCTTGACCAACACCACCGAAACCATGTCTTTTAACAACACCCTGAAAACCTTTTCCTTTACTTTTTCCAGATACTTTAACTTTATCACCAATCTGAAAAATATCAACTTTAATTTCATCACCAATTTTGAATTGACTTGATTCAAAATTTCTAAACTCTCTGAGGGTTGATGGTGCCGATAAACCGGCTTTTTTATATACTTCAAGTTGAGCTTTATTGACTTTTTTTTCTTTTTTTTCTCCGAATCCTATTTGAACAGATTCGTAACCGTCCTTTTCTTTTGTTTTCACACCAAATACTTTACAAGGACCAGCTTCCAGAACGGTAACCGGAATTATCTGACCGTCATCAGAATATATATTAGTCATTCCTAATTTTTTAGCTAAAAGACCAGGCATTTCTATTTTTCCTATAACTTAATCTCAATATCAACGCCGGCTGGGATTTCCAGTTTGCTCAGCGCATCCACAGTTTTATTATTTGAATTATGAATATCGATTATTCTTTTGTGAGCCCTAATCTCAAATTGTTCTCTAGATTTTTTATCAACATGAGGTGATCTCAATACTGTAAATACTGTTCGTTTTGTAGGCAAAGGTATTGGTCCAGATACAACAGCACCAGTGCTTTTAACTGTCTTAATGATTTTTTCTGTTGATTTATCAATCAGAATATGATCGTATGATTTCAGTTTAATTCTAATTTTTTGACCGGGCACTTTTAATAATCTCCTTGTTCAGACATAAAGAAGGGAACCCTTTAATAAGATTCCCTTCAATTAAATTTATTACGATATAATCTTAGTTACGAATCCAGCTCCAACTGTTCTACCACCTTCACGAATAGCAAATTTTAATCCTTCTTCCATAGCAATTTCAGAAATCAAATCTATCTTTAATTGTACACTATCACCAGGCATAACCATTTCAGTACCTTCTGGTAATGTTGCAACTCCAGTTACATCAGTTGTTCTAAAATAAAATTGTGGTCTGTAACCATTGAAGAATGGAGTATGACGTCCTCCCTCTTCTTTTGAAAGAATGTAAACTTTAGCTTCAAAAACTTTATGAGGAGTAATTGAACCAGTTTTTGCAAGCACCATTCCTCTTTCAATTTCTGTTTTATCAACACCTCTTAAAAGTAATCCGGCATTATCACCAGCTATAGCAGAATCAAGTTCTTTACGGAACATTTCGATACCGGTAATAACAGTTTTTTTATGGGCACCAAGTCCTACTAATTCAACTTCTTCATTTAATTTACATGTACCTCTTTCAACTCTGCCGGTAGCAACTGTACCACGACCGGTAATAGAGAATACGTCTTCAACCGGCATTAAGAATGGTTTATCAACGCTTCTTTCCGGTACTGGGATATAACTATCAACTGCATCCATTAATTGCCAAATACAATTATATCTTTCATCAGAAGGATCTGCACCGGCAGCACCAGCATCAAGAGCTTGAAGAGCTGAACCACGGATGATTGGGATTTCATTTCCAGGAAATTCATATTTAGTTAATAATTCTCTCAATTCCATTTCAACTAAGTCGATCAATTCCGGATCATCCATCATATCAACTTTATTTAAGAATACAACTATTCTCGGTACACCAACCTGACGTGCTAACAAAATATGCTCTCTTGTTTGAGGCATTGGACCATCAGTAGCAGCAACAACAAGAATAGCTCCGTCCATTTGAGCCGCACCGGTAATCATATTTTTTACATAGTCTGCGTGACCGGGACAATCAACGTGAGCATAATGCCTATTTGCTGTTGAATATTCAACGTGAGCAGTTGCAATAGTAATACCTCTTTCTCTTTCTTCGGGTGCATTATCAATACTATCAAAAGTTCTAATTGCTGATAAGCCCTTCTTTGCTAAAGCCATGGTGATGGCAGCCGTAAGAGTAGTCTTACCATGGTCTACGTGTCCAATAGTACCAATATTGACGTGAGGCTTACTACGATCAAATTTTTCTTTTGCCATCGAGTTACTCTCCTTGTTATTTTATTTTGTCTTATTAATTATTTATTGTTTACTAAACTGATAAAGCTGATTTTTTTGATTGTGATTTTTCTGTAATTTCATCTGCAACTGATTTAGGCACTTCGGAATAATGTGAAAATTGCATTGTATAAATTGCCCGTCCCTGAGTCATAGATCTTAATGTTGTTGCATAACCAAACATAGTAGAAAGAGGAACCATTGCTTTAATTATTTGTGCATCTTTACGTGAATTAAATCCTTCAATTTTTCCTCTTCTTGAATTTAAATCTCCCATTACATCACCGAGATATTCTTCGGGAGTTATAACTTCAACACTCATCATTGGTTCTAGTAAAACCGGACCAGCTTTCTGTGCACCGTTTTTAAATGCAATAGAGGCAGCAACTTTAAACGAAATTTCATCGGAGTCAACATCGTGATATGACCCATCAAATAATTTTGCTTTAACATCAACTACCGGGAAACCAGCCAATACACCATTTCTTAAGGCATCTTGTAAACCATGAATAACGGGATTAATATATTCTTTAGGAACAGAACCACCTACAATAGCATTCTCAAACTCAAATCCTTTACCAGGTTCATTTGGTGCGAACTCAATCCATACATGACCATATTTACCACGGCCGCCAGTTTGTTTAACAAATTTTCCTTCTGCTTGAACTGATTTTGTAATAGTCTCTCTATAAGCAACTTGCGGTTTACCAACATTAGCTTCAACTTTAAATTCTCTTTTCATTCTATCAACAAGAATCTCTAAATGAAGTTCACCCATACCACTAATCAGAGTTTGACCAGTTTCATCATCCACTTTTACTTTAAAGGTCGGATCTTCATCACTTAATTTTGCAAGCGCTTCAGATAATTTATCTTGATCAGCTTTTGTTTTAGGTTCAATAGCAATCTGAATAACCGGTTCAGGGAATGCCATTCTTTCTAATATAATAGGATCATCCTCCGTACAAAGTGTGTCACCGGTTTTTGTATATTTTAAACCCACAATAGCAGCAATGTCTCCAGATCTAATTTGATCTAAATCTTCTCTGTGATTTGCATGCATTTGAAGAACACGCCCAACTCTTTCCTTTTTTTCTGACACTGAATTATATATATATGAGCCAGCATCTAAAGTTCCACTATAAACTCTAATAAATGTTAATTTCCCAACGTAAGGATCCGTCATAATTTTAAAAGCTAAAGCAGCAAATTTTTCTTTAGGATCCATCTTTCTTTCAATATGATCATTTTTATGTACATGATGAGCGGTTAAATTTCCAAGATCAACAGGGGAAGGTAGGAAATTTACAACTGCATCTAACAGCATTTGCACGCCTTTATTTTTAAATGAAGAACCGCAGAGTACTGGTATTATTTTTAATTGAATTGTAGCTTGTCTAAGAACATTTTTAATTTCTTCAACAGAAATTTCTTTTCCTTCCAAATACTTTTCTAATAAAGAATCATCAACATCGGAAACTGCTTCAAGCATTTGAGTACGATATTTTGCTGCTAATGATTTAAGGTCTGGTGGAATATCAACATCTTCAAATGTTGTTCCTAATGTGTCTTCATGGAACATACGGGCTTTCATTGTCATCAAGTCAATAATACCAGTAAACAATTCACCATCACCTACCGGTAACGTTATCGGGACGGCATTTGCGCCAAGTTTTTCTTTCATCATTTGAACAGCATTGTAAAAATCGGCACCAACTCTATCCATTTTATTTACGAATGCTATTCTCGGTACACCATATTTATCTGCTTGTCTCCAAACAGTTTCTGATTGCGGTTCAACACCACCAACTGCGCAGAATAATGCAATTGCACCATCTAAAACACGCAATGATCTTTCAACTTCAACAGTAAAATCAACATGGCCAGGAGTATCAATAATATTGATCTGATGATCTCTCCAAGAAGTTGTAGTAGCAGCACTTGTAATAGTAATACCGCGTTCTTTTTCTTGTTCCATCCAATCCATTGTAGCAGCACCATCATGAACTTCACCAATACGATGAACTTTACCCGTATAGAATAATATTCTCTCGGTAGTAGTAGTTTTACCAGCATCGATGTGAGCCATAATACCAATATTTCTTACTTTATTTATGTCAACTCTTTTTACAGACATCTAAACAAAAACCCCTTTCGTATTACCATTTAAAGTGTGCAAAAGCTTTATTAGCTTCGGCCATTCTGTGTGTATCATCTTTTTTCTTAACAGCGTTTCCTTCGCCATTTGAAGCTGCTAATAATTCTGCAGCTAATTTTGCCGCCATAGATTTATCTTTTCTTTCACGAGAATAAGTTCTAATCCATCTAAAAGCTAAAGCAATTCTTCTATCAGAGCGTACTTCCATCGGAACTTGATAAGTAGCACCACCAACACGCCGGCTTCTAACTTCAACTAGAGGTTGTACATTTTGAATTGCTTTTTTGAAAACTTCTAATGCCGGTTTCTTTGTTTTCTGTTCTATCAAATCGAAACAATCATAAATAGTTCTTCTAGTAACCGATTTTTTACCATCATACATCATATAATTAATTAATTTACCAACCAAGATATCATTGTATTTTGGATCGGGTTTTACAAACTTTTTTTCAGCTCTTTTCTTTCTCATAATTAATTATTTAGCCTTTGGTTTTTTTGCACCGTATTTAGATCTACCTTTTTTTCTATCTTCAACTCCGCCAGTATCTAGTGTACCTCTAATAATATGATAACGAACCCCTGGCAAATCTTTTACTCTACCACCTCTAATTAAAACTATTGAGTGTTCTTGTAAATTATGACCTTCGCCTGGAATATATGCTGTAACTTCTATACCATGCGACAATCTAACTCTTGCAACTTTCCTTAATGCTGAATTTGGTTTTTTAGGTGTGGTAGTATATACTCTTGTACAGACACCACGCTTTTGAGGACAAGCATCTAAAGCTGGTGCTTTATTTTTTGATGTAACTACTACTCTTCCTTTCCTAACCAACTGGTTAATCGTTGGCACTTATTTTCCTCCAAAATTAAACAAACAGATAAAAATTCAGACTTTTAATTTATTGAAAGTAGTTTCAATTGTCAAGAAAGTCTGTGATTATTAGTTATTTATTCAGTTACCTTCTCTACTACCTCTTCTATCAAAGTTGGTTGTTCTTCATTTTCATCGGCAGTAAGTATAATATTTTTATATTTTTTTAGTCCAGTTCCAGCCGGGATTAAATGTCCCATAACAACGTTCTCTTTTAATCCAATCAATGTATCAACTCTTGCCTCAGTTGCAGCGTTTGTAAGAACTTTAGTTGTTTCCTGGAATGAAGCTGCGGAAATAAAGCTTTCAGTTGATAATGCTGCATGGGTAATACCCAGTAATATATTATCAAAAGTAGCAGGTTCTGCATCACGCGATTTCATCGTTTTCTTACCTTTACGAGTAAGTTCCGAATTTATTTCTCTATATTTGGTTTTTGTAACCAACTGACCAGCTTTGAGTTTTGATTGACCTGGGTCTACTATACATACCATATTTTTAATTCTTTCGTTTTCTTCGAGTAATTTATTCCTATCAACTAAATCTTCTTCTATAAAATTGGTATCACCAGCAGAAATTATTTTCAGCTTTTGCAACATTTGTTTAACAATCACTTCAATATGTTTATCATTAATCTTAACACCTTGCAATCTATAAACGTCTTGTATTTCATTAACAAGATATTCTTGCACAGCATTGGTACCTTTAATTTTCAATATATCGTGAGGGTCAATTGGCCCATCCGTTATTTTTTCACCAGCGGGTATCTCATCACCTTCTTGAACCAAAATGTGCTTACCATAAGGGACTGCGTATACTTTTTGAATTGATCCATCTAATGATTCAATAATAATTTCACGGGAACCTTTTTTACGTGCACCAAATTTCACTTTTCCTTCAATTTCAGAAACTACAGCTGGGTCGTGTGGACTTCTTGCTTCAAACAATTCTGTTACTCTTGGTAATCCACCAGTAATATCTCTTGTTTTTGCAGTTGCTTTAGAAATTTTTGCCAAAATTGTACCAGCTTGAATTTCTTCACCTTCTTCAACTGAAAGGTATGCATGTGTAGGAATGTTAAATATTTTTTCATTTCCTTTATGGTCTCTAATGGAAATACTTGGGGTAAGATTTTTATCTTTTGATTCAATAACGACTTTCTGAACGTGACCGGTTTGTTCATCTGCAACTTGCTGATATGTTACATTATCAATTAAATCAACAAATGTAACTTTACCGGTAAAATCTGAAACTATTACAGAATTGTAAGGATCGTGATTATAAAGTGGTTGCCCTTTAACTACCTTCTGACCATCTTCTACTACTAATTCTGCACCGTAGGGAATTTCGAATTTTTTAATTTGACGATTGTCCTCATCAAAAATTCCTATTGATCCTCTTCTACCTATAACTACCTTAACTTTGCCAAAAGCATCGTTTTTTTCCACATAAGTAATTTTATCGAATTTAACAGTTCCGTTTATATTTGCTTCTACTTGTGATTGACTTGCAATACGTGATGATGTACCACCGAAGTGGAAAGTACGCAAGGTTAATTGTGTTCCGGGTTCACCAATTGATTGAGCTGCTATTATTCCAACAGCTTCTCCAATTTCAACTAATGATCCTGTAGTTAAATTGCGACCGTAACATTTAGCACAAACTCCACGTTTTGATTCACATGTTAAAACTGTTCTAATATAAACTTGATCAATGTTTGCTTCGTCAATTTTTTCAGCAACAGTTTCGGAAATTGATTCTCCGGCTTCAACTAATATTTCATCTGTACGCGGATCGTAAACATCCTCTTGAGCTACACGTCCGGTTATTCTTTCTGCCAACGGTTCTCTTTCTAATTCTACATCTTTCAAAGCAGTTATATAAACACCACGTATAGTACCGCAATCTACTTCAGAGATAATAACATCTTGTGCAACATCGCAAAGTCTTCGTGTTAAGTAACCGGCGTCTGCAGTTTTCAAAGCTGTATCTGCCAAACCTTTACGTGCACCGTGTGTTGAAATAAAATATTCAAGTACTGAGAGACCTTCTTTAAAATTAGCAACAATTGGATTCTCGATAATTTCTCCGGACTGACCGCTTAAACTTTTTTGAGGTTTCTGCATCAATCCGCGCATACCAGCTAATTGGCGGACTTGTTCTTGCGAACCTCTAGCACCGGAATCAACCATCATATGTAGTGAATTGAATCCTGATTGATCAGTTTTAATTCTATCCATCAAAGATTTAGCAACGTTATTAGTTGTGAATGTCCAAACGTCTATTATTTTATTATATCTCTCGGCATCAGTAATTAAACCTTGTTCGTGTTCATTAAGTATAGCATTAACTTTTTTATTTGAATCATCAATTAATTTTACTTTTTCATCAGGAACAATCATATCACTAAAGCTAATCGAAATTCCGGCAGCGGTAGCATATCTATATCCAAGTTCTTTTACATCATCTAGAAATTTTGCAGTTTTTTCATTCCCTATTTTCATGAACATTTTATAAATAAGTCCACTGAATATTTTCTTTACTAACAATTCATTAATAAATCCATACTCTCTCGGGACTATTTGATTGAAGATAACTCTACCTACTGTTGTTTCAATAAGTTCATTTTCTATTTTAACTTTAATTTTAGCATGAAGATCAACAGCTTTAGAATTGTATGCAATTATTACTTCATCCATGCTGCTGAAGATTTTTCCTTCGCCAACGGCACCAGCTCTCACTTTAGTTAAGTAATAACATCCTAGAACGATATCTTGAGTAGGTATTACAATCGGCATACCATTTTGCGGAGAGAGAATATTGTGACTGCTTAGCATTAATATAGCAGCTTCTAACTGAGCTTCATAAGAAAGAGGAACGTGCACAGCCATTTGGTCTCCATCAAAATCTGCATTAAATGCAGTACAAACCATAGGGTGTAATTGAATTGCTTTTCCATCAATCAAAACTGGCTGAAATGCTTGGATACCAAGTCTGTGTAGAGTCGGTGCGCGGTTGAGCATTATCGGATGGCCGTCAATTAATTTTTCTAGAATTTCCCATATGATAGCATCTTTTCTATCAACAGCTTTACGTGCACTTTTTACAGTTTTAAAATGTCCTCGTTCAATTAATTTTCTAATAATGAATGGCTTGAACAATTCAACAGCCATATCTTTCGGCAAGCCACATTGATGTAATTTTAATTCCGGACCAACTACAATAACAGAACGTCCTGAATAATCGACACGTTTACCGAGTAAGTTTTGACGGAAACGTCCTTGTTTACCTTTAAGCATATCACTTAAAGATTTTAACGGACGGTTACCATCACTTCTAACAGCACTGGCTCTTCTCGAATTATCAAACAGAGCATCAACTGCTTCTTGAAGCATTCTTTTTTCATTTCTTAAAATTACTTCCGGAGCCTTAATATCAATCAATCTTTTTAATCGATTATTACGAATTATTACTCTTCTATAAAGATCATTTAAATCTGATGTTGCAAATCTACCTCCTTCAAGAGGCACTAATGGTCTTAGTTCTGGAGGAATGACTGGGATAACATTTAGAACCATCCATTCTGGTTTGTTTGATATTTTACCTTCGTATTCACGAAAAGCTTCTAAGACTCTCAATCTTTTTAAAATATCAGCACGTTTCTGTTGTGATGTTTCTACTGCAAGCTGTGCTTTTAATTCTTGAAAAGTATCTTCAATAACTATTGTCTTTAAAAGTTCTTTTACAGCATCACCGCCAATTCGTGCAACAAATTTCTTTGGGTCATCATCATCAAGTGCATCATTATCGTGTGGTAAAGAAGAAACTATTTCATAATACTGATCTTCAGAAATTAAATCTTTATAATTCAAACCGGTTGGACCCGGATTAATTACTACATAAGATTCATAATAAACTATCTTTTCAAGTTCTTTTGTGGTCATTCCAATAATATTACCAATTTTGGATGGTAAAGCTTTAAAGAACCAAATATGAACAACCGGAACAGCGAGTGAAATGTGTCCCATTCTTTCACGGCGTACACTTTTCAAAGTAACTTCAACGCCGCATCGATCGCACACAATTCCTTTGTATCGGATTCCTTTGTATTTCCCACAAGCACATTCCCAATCTTTAACCGGTCCAAAAATCTTTTCGCAGAAAAGACCATCTTTTTCCGGTCGGAATGATCTATAATTTATAGTTTCTGGTTTTGTAACCTCTCCATGAGATCTGGATAAGATATCATCTGGGCTAGCAAGACTAATAGTTAATTTTTCAATTTGTTTGATTTTTGTTTCTTGGGTTTTGAACCGCATAGAAATTCCTCCTTAAAACTTTTCCGCAATATTGCGGAACTAAGGCTACTAGTTAATTTTTATATCAAGGCCTAAACCTTGTAATTCTTTAATCATAACGTTAAAAGCTTCCGGAATATTAGGTTCAGGGATATTTTCACCTTTAACAATAGCTTCGTAAGTTTTTGCTCTACCGGTAACATCATCACTTTTAACAGTTAAAATTTCTTGAAGAACATGTGCTGCACCATAACCTTCTAGTGCCCAAACTTCCATTTCTCCGAAACGTTGACCACCGAATTGTGCTTTACCGCCAAGTGGCTGTTGTGTGATTAAAGAGTAAGGTCCAATTGAACGCGCGTGAATCTTATCATCAACCATATGCCCTAACTTCATCATATAAATATAACCGCATGTAACTTTCTGATGGAATTTTTCTCCGCTTCTTCCATCATAAAGCCATGTTTTACTTCCTTCACTAAGTTCTGCTTTTTTTAATAATTCCTCTACATCACGGAAGCCGGCTCCATCAAATATTGGTGTTTCAAATTTTACACCGAGTACTTTACCTACCCACCCTAAAGCAGTTTCGTAAAGTTGCCCTAAATTCATACGTGATGGTACACCAAGCGGATTAAGAACTATATCAACCGGAGTTCCATCTTCATGATAAGGCATATCTTCCACTGGTACTACTTTTGCAACAACACCTTTATTTCCATGTCTGCCAGCCATTTTATCGCCAACAGATACTTTTCTTTTCTTAGCAACATAGACTTTAGCAAGTTGAGTAATGCCCGGAGGTAATTCATCCCCACTCTGTATTTTTAATTTTTCTCTTTTGTAATCTTCTTCAATATCAGAGAGGACATTAAAATAATTTGAATAAAGTTTCTTAATTAATTCGTTAGTATTTTTTCTTTCGAACCAGTCTTTAGTGTAGTCCAATTTTGTAATATCTTCAATTGCTTCAAAAGTATTTTCTTTTATTGAAGTTCCGCTTCTCAAAACAACTGAGCCATCAAGATCTCTGATGCCGGATGTAGTTTTACCTTCACTTATTCTGGTTAATTTTCTAACTAATTTAGAATAATGATTTTCTCTTCTTTTCTTAAATTCTGTTTCAAGATTATCTAATAGTTTTTTCTCGATTTTTTTCGAATCAACATCTTTCTTTTTTCTGCTGAATAATCTTGTCTTAATAACAATTCCTTTCAAACCTGGAGGTGCTTTTAATGAAGCGTCCTTTACATCCCCAGCTTTATCACCAAATATTGCTTTTAGAAGTTTTTCTTCAGGTGTCGGATCGGTTTCACCTTTTGGAGTAATTTTACCAATCAGAATATCTCCCTCTTTAACTTCAGCACCTTCACGTACGATACCATTTTCATCAAGATCCTTAGTAGCTTCTTCACTAACATTAGGAATATCACGTGTTAATTCTTCTTCGCCACGTTTTGTTTCTCTAACCTGTAATTCAAATTCTTCTATATGGATAGAAGTGAAAACATCATTAGCAACTAATTTTTCACTTAATACAATTGCATCTTCGAAGTTATAACCTCTCCATGGCATAAATGCAACTGAAACGTTTCTTCCAAGTGCTAATTCACCTTTATCAATAGCGGGACCATCTGCTAATACATCACCTTTTTTAAGACGCTGCCCGGTAACTACAATCGGTTTTTGAGTAAAACAAGTTTCCTGATTTGTACCTGAGAATTTTGTTAATGTGTATGTAATTCTTCTTTCATCATCAAAATTAACTAATGCTTCCGGACTGCTTTCATCAACATCGTACTTAACAACAATTTTTTTCGAATCAGCATATTCAACAACACCATTATCTTCAGCTAATATTACGGATCTTGAATCACGAGCAATTTTATATTCCATTCCAGTACCTACAATAGGAGCTTCCGGCACTAATAATGGGACTGCCTGGCGCTGCATATTAGAACCCATGAGTGCTCTGTTGGCATCATCGTGTTCTAAGAATGGAATTAATGCTGCGGCAGCACTTACAATTTGTGCTGGTGCAACATCCATATAATGAACATCGTGAGGCGGAACAATAGGAAATTCACCTTTAAATCTGGATTTCACTCTATTCAGAACAAATTTACCTTGTTCATCAAGAGGTGCATTTGCTTGAGCAATTGTAAATTCATCTTCTTGATCAGCACTAAGATAATCAATACTGCTTGTTACTCTTCCTTCTTTAACTTTTCTATATGGTGTTTCTAAAAATCCGTATTGGTTAACTCTAGTATAAATTGTAAGTGATGATATCAAACCAATGTTAGGTCCTTCTGGTGTTTCGATTGGGCATAATCTTCCATAATGTGAATGATGCACATCGCGAACTTCAAATCCGGCTCTTTCACGTGTTAATCCGCCTGGTCCTAATGCAGAAACTCTGCGTTTGTGTGTAAGTTCTGAAAGCGGATTCGTTTGATCCATAAATTGTGATAATTGGTTTGTACCAAAGAAAGCATTGATAACACTACTAATTGTTCTTGCATTAACGAGGTCTTGCGGTTGCATATTTTCGTTATCGCGCATATTCATTCTTTCTTTTATAGTACGCGACATTCTTGCAAGTCCAACATTATACTGCTGCATTAATTGTTCGCCAACAGTTCGAACTCTTCTATTTCCTAAATGATCAATATCATCAACATTAACATTACCTACTTTCAACATTATGATATTTTTCATGATAGCAATGATATCTTCAACCGTTAACACTCTAACATTATCAGGTACATTCAATCCTAGTTTATCGTTCATTCTGAAACGTCCTACATCACCTAGATCGTAACGTTTTTCATTGAAGAATAATTTATCAATCAAACCAAATGCTGTTTCAATATCCGGTGCCTCACCAGATCTTAATTGCCTGTAAATTGCATAAAGTGCTTCTTCTTTTGTTTTTGAGGTATCTTTGCGAAGTGTATTAATTATTAAATCTTGTTCTAATGATGTCTGAGAACTAATTAGTTGAACTTTAGTTATAGATGATGATTTTATATTCTGAATAATTTCTTCATCAAGTTCTACATCTTTTGCGGCATAAATTTCACCGGTCTCAGTATCAATAATATCATTAGCTGCAATTCTACCAGAATGTTTATCATTATTTAGTTGTTTTGTTGAAACGACTTCAATTAAATCAAATAAATTGAGAATCTGGTCATCACTTTCATAACCAAGAGCGCGTAATAAAGTTGTTGAAGGAAATTTTTTCCTTCTATCTATATAGACGTATAATATGTTATTAATATCAGTTGCAAATTCAACCCAAGATCCTCTAAAAGGAATGATACGTGCTGAGTAAATAGGTGTACCGTTTGGATGTAATGTTTGTGCAAATGCTACTCCGGGTGAACGATGTAATTGACTTACGATTACTCTTTCTGCACCATTAATAATAAATGTGCCGCGTTCTGTCATAAATGGTAAATTACCAAGATAGACTTCTTGCTCAACAGTATTAACGTATTCACCGGTATCGTCATCCTTTGTGGAAAGACGAAGTTTACATTTAAGAGGAGCAGAAAATGTTAAACCTCTTTCTTCGCATTCAGCAATAGAAAAGCGAGGCTTTTCTATATAATATTCTAGAAAATCCAGACGATAAAATTCTTTATTGTCTAAAATCGGAAAGTTCTGATTGAATACAGCTTGTAAACCTTTATTTTCTCTTTCCGATGGAGAGACTCTTAATTGAAGAAAATCTTCAAATGATTCCAACTGTATATTCAGGAGATCCGGAACCTTAAGCGCGGAAGTAATTGAAGAAAATGTAATTCTTCCAGTGCTTTTATTAATTTTTTGTTTTTCCAAACCTAACCTCCAATGGTTTTACTAGGTTTTCTTTCATTTTCATAATGAAAGAAAGTGGTAAGACGGATTTTACCATCTTACCACTTTTGTTAAATCATTAAACAGTGGTAAAAATCGGATTACTTAATTTGTACCGTTGCGCCAGCTTCTTCCAATTCTTTTTTAATTTTTTCTGCTTCGTCTTTTGAAATTCCTTCTTTAACTGGTTTTGGAGCGCCATCTACTAAATCTTTAGCTTCCTTTAATCCAAGACCGGTATGAGCACGTACAACTTTGATAACATTAATTTTTGTTGCGCCAGCAGCTTGTAATACAACATCAAATTCAGTTTTTTCTTCAGCTGGGGCAGCAGAAGCAGCAACTGGACCACCAGCCATCATTACTGGTGCAGCAGCTGTAACTCCAAATTCTTCTTCTAATGCTTTCTTTAATTCTGAAGCTTCTACCAAAGTGAGCGCTTTAATCTTTTCAACTATTTCAGCAATTTTCTCTGACATTTTTTATTTCTCCTATCTTTTATAATATTATTATTTCTAAAACTTATGCAGCTTTCTTTTTAGCAACTTCGTCTATCACATAAACCAAGTCGCGCATTACTGCATTAATAGCACCAACAATTCCGGTTGCCGGTGAAGCAACACTGCCAATAATTCCGGCAATTATTTCTTCTATAGTTGGCATAGATGCAATTGTATTCAATTGATCAGCACCGTAAAATGTTGATTCGATATAACAACCTTTGAATGAAAATCTTTGTTTATCATCAAAATATTTTTTAATGATTTTTGCCGGTGCAACAAAATTATCGCCAGCAAATGCAACACCTATCATTCCAACAAGTTGTTCATTAAATTTTTCGAAGCCCTTTATTTGTTCAAGAGCTTTTTTAAATAACGTATTTTTAAAGACCTTGTAAGTAACCCCTTCTTTCCTAAAGCTGGAACGGAGCTTGTTTATATCTTCAACGGTAACTCCTCTGTAATCAACAAGGAAAATACCCGAAGATTTATTTACAAGTTCTTTAATCTGTTCTATTATTTCAGCTTTTTCTGTTTTGTTCATCTTACTCCCAAATCAGTTTATAATCAACCAATCGGCTTGAAGCGTTTACTAATCCCGCTCACAAACGGGATGAGTGCGTAATTTTTTATTTTGTAGAAAGTGCAGCTTCGTCTTTTGATATCTTGAGCCCTGGACCCATTGTTGTTGAGAGATAAACACTCTTAACATATTGTCCTTTTGCAGAAGCTGGTTTCATTTTGATAATCGTTTGTAAAAATGCTTTTGTATTTTCAGATAATTGTTCAGCAGTAAAATTTAATTTTCCTAAAGAGGTATGAACTATACCGGCTTTTTCAACTCTGAATTCAATTTTACCGGCTTTAACTTCTTTTACTGCTTTTACAACATCTTGGGTAACAGTACCGCTTTTAGGATTAGGCATTAAACCTTTTGGACCAAGTACTCTTCCTAATTTTCCTAATTCACCCATAACATCAGGGGTAGCAATAATAACATCCACTTCAGTCCAGCCATTCTTAATTTTTTCAAGATACTCTTCAAAACCGGCATATTCAGCACCAGCATTTAAAGCTTGTTCAGCTAACGCACCTTTTGCAATTACAAGTACTGTAACTTTCTTTCCGGTTCCATGAGGCAATGATACTGTTCCTCTAATCATTTGATCTGCATGACGTGGATCTACACCTAATCTTATTGCACAATCAAGAGATTCGGTGAATTTAACTTTGGAATTTTCTTTTAAAAGTTTTACTGCTTCATCAACAGAATATTCCTTATTGGAATCTACATTTTTTTTAATCGCTTTAATTCTTTTTGATACTTTCATTTTCATTCCGCAAAAATTTTTAATCTTCTACTGAAATTCCCATACTTCTAGCTGTACCGGCCACCATGCTCATTGCATGGTCAACATCGTGTGCGTTGAGGTCGGGCATTTTAATTTGAGCTATTTCACGTAATTGTGATTTGGTTACTTTTGCAACTTTTGTTTTGTTCGGTTCTGCTGACCCTTTTTCTACTTTAGTAAGTTTTTTTAACAAAACTGCTGCCGGTGGAGTTTTAGTAATAAACGTAAATGATTTGTCCGAATATACTGTTATAACAACTGGGATTATCAAACCTTGTTTATCAGCAGTTCTTGCATTAAACTGTTTGCAAAACTCCATTATATTAACACCTTTTTGACCTAATGCTGGTCCAACTGGAGGTGAAGGATTTGCTTGTCCAGCTGGTATTTGTAATTTAATAAAACCATCTACTTTCTTTGCCATAATTTTACCTAATAATTTATTTCTCTAATTCTGCTTGAACAAAATCTATTTCAACCGGTGTTTTTCTACCGAAAATTGAAACCATTACTTTAATTTTCATTTTTTCTTCATTTACTTCCTGAATGATTCCGGAAAAATTATTGAATGGACCATCTATAATTTTTACAAAATCACCAGTACGGAATACTGTCTCCGTTCTTTCGGTCTCATCATTCTGGGAAATTCTTCCCACAATTCTTTTAACTTCATCGTTCTGTAGCGGAATTGGATTTTTCTCTGATCCTAGAAAACCCATCACAGATTGAGTATTAATAATAAAATCTTTTGCTTTGGCATCTAAATCTGCTGAAACAAGTATGTAGCCTGGGAAAAAATTTTTCTTCTTGGTTTTCTTTTTCCCATCCTTAACCTCAAAAACTTTTTCAGTAGGAACTAAAATTTCAAAAATTCTAGCACGTAATTCCTCGTTATCCTTCAGTTCATTTTCAATAATGGTTTTTACTTTGTTTTCATGACCTGAGAATGTTCGGACAACATACCATTTCCCTTTTTCGTTAACCAATTAAAATATTCCTTTAAATAATTGAGAAATGGCCATATCAATTACATATGTAAATACTGATAAAATTATACACACAACTATTACAATTGTCGTAGATTCTTTAAGTTCATCGCGTGTAGGCCAGGTTACTTTTTTCATTTCCTTTACTACATCATTAATAAAATTGATTATTTTTTCTTTCATTTTTTTATTCGCTTTTATCCTTAGCACGTCAGGAGGGATTCGAACCCCCAGCCTGCGGTTTTGGAGACCGCTGCTCTGCCAGTTGAGCTACTGACGTATTATTTAGTTTCCTTAAATATTACGTGTTTTCGAACTACAGGGTCATATTTTTTAAATTCAACTCTGTTAGGATGATTTCTTTTATTCTTCTTTGTACTATATCGGTAACCACTTCCGGCTGTGCTTTCCAATATTATTATTTGTCTTATATTTTTAGATTTTGCCATTTTAATATTCCCATATAATTACATTACGATCATTGTTACTTAACAATTTTTTCGAGGATGTCTTTTGATTTACTTTGTAATGAAAAATTCTCCCGTCTGTAAAAATATTTTTTGAGCTGATGACCGGGATTGAACCGGTGACCTCTTCCTTACCAAGGAAGTGCTCTACCAACTGAGCTACATCAGCGTAGAGTGAGCGGGAGACGGGACTCGAACCCGCGACCAACAGCTTGGAAGGCTGTGACTCTACCAACTGAGTTACTCCCGCTTGTGTTAAAGAACTGTTAAAAATGTCTCGAGCGTAGTAAATACGGGGGCTCCGTGGGTAGGGAAGGATTCGAACCTCCGAAGACAATTGTCGTCAGATTTACAGTCTGATGCGTTTAACCACTTCGCTACCTACCCTTTTTTATCGGGAACAATAAATTTATGAAAGTTTTATCAATAAATCAATATAAAATTTCGTATTTATTTATTTTTTCGAAATCTTTTAATTACAATTTATATAAGATTACCTAATATTCAAAACAAAAAAATTGCGGGAATAATCTTTTAAAAATCATTATTTTAAAAGAGAAAAAAGCAGATTCCGTAAAAACGGAATCTGCTTTGTATTTAAAAAACTGTGTTATTTTATTTTATCAAAACCATACGTTTTACATCCGAGAATTCACCTGCGGAAATTTTATAGAAGTAAACTCCGCTGGAGAGTGAAGATGCATCGAACATAATTGAATAGTTTCCTGCCGATTTTACTTCGTTGACAAGAGTTCTAACTTCTTTTCCGAGTATGTCGTAAATCTTAATTGTAACAAAAGTATTCTTTGGAATCTGATATTTAATACTTGTTACGGGGTTAAACGGATTCGGGTAGTTTTGTGCAAGAGAATATTTATCGGGAACAGAAGTAATATTCTTTTCTTCGTTCGTGATGAGATTAATCATAAGAGCAATATTCGGTCTTGCAGTATAAGAAGTGCCAACGGTAGTTATTGCAGTACATCCGTCACCGCTTGTGAGGTCTGAGTGATTATGTGCAACAACCCCGGAAGCAGGTGTTCCGTTTACAGTAGTGTTTGAAGTATAACTTGAGTTATTGAAACAGATTTCAATAAGTAAGTTATCGTTTCCGTTCCAGTAGAATGGAGTCTGCAGATTAACATACTGCCAGCCGGTTCCGGGTACTGCATAAGAGCTGTCATATACAGTGGTAAATCCGCTTGAAACGAAACCGCTTATTGTGGAAGAAGTTGTATTCTGCATTTTAATTTTAAAGCCGTTCATAACCTGTGTTGCAGCAGTTGTAACATTAAATCCGATTTTACTAATCATACCCGGCGCACCGTTACCTGCGATAATGTCAGTAGCAGAATAAAGCATCTGAGTTCTGGAATCCATATAGAATGTATAATAAGGATATCCGACACCAGTTGTACCTGTTCCGATTATAGCTGTAGTCTGAGCAATAATTTTGAAGTTAAAAAGCTGAGTCGAATCCATTTTATGAAGCGAGCCGTTATCCTGAGCATAAATTTTATAGAAAATTGAATCATTATAGTTCACTTCGGACTGATTAGAATTGAAAATTGCCGAATATACACTTCCGGAAGTATTGTTAAGTTTAAGATGCTTAACTCCGTTAGAAGGTGAATTTTTATACCATTTCACCCAAACAGAATCAATTCCGATATTATCTGTTACGTTTGCAGTAACTGCAACAGGCCAGATAGTTTTTGGAGTGTTCGGAACAGGAGTATGAGTAATTACAGGTTTTGTGGTATCTGTTGATGCGATGAAAGAGAAATAGTTTGCAGGTGCACCACCGGGTAAGAAAGTTACCCTGTTCAGAGCATCCTGAGTCCTTATATAATATTTATAAACTGCAGATGAACCATTTCCCGGAATATTTGCAGTCCAGTTATTACCGCTTGAGTTAGTCATAGTAATACTGTCAAAAGCTGTACTTCTTGTCCAGAAAAGTTTAGTTCCTGTAATGTTACTTCCTGCAGGTGTTACAGTACAATTAACTGTATAAGGACCTGTTAAATTTTCAGTATTAGGAAGCGGAGTATGCGAAATCTGAGGACCGTATTCTGCCTGATAAATTCCGGGATCTCCCATACAGTTATACATTTCCAAATATCTTCTCATTGTTGGTGTAACACTGCCATAATGTTGAACAAGATACCATTTACCTCTGTTAAAATTGAGAGCAGTTCTTTTTAATCCTTCAGAAAACATTGCCCTGAATATTCTCCTTTGTAAAATATCGTCTTCATCCCAGTAAGAATTTACTGAGGACCCCCAGAATATTACACCTGCTTTTGAACTTCTCATCCATGTTTCAGAGAAACATTCTGAACTATATGCAAAGTTACCTGTCTGACATGCAAATGAATAAACGAAAGGATACATGTTTGTATTATTCAAAGCATTAACCTGAGCTTGAGAAAGAGGGGGACCATCAGCCCAGCTTGTATAACTACCGTGACCTGAATAAATAGCCCAAAGTTTACTTGAATCGAGTGCCTGAATAAGCTGTGTAGTTGTTGCACCATAAGTATAAGTATAAAGTTTTCTGTTGATATATCCATTTCCCGGAGTAAAGAAACTGTCTATGCAGAAATTATGAGTGCCTTCAGTAATTGCATGATTATCGGTTGAAGCCATAAATATTGCTTGTTTAGGAGCACCATTAATCATATTTTCCATATAAATTGATTTAGTAATCATATTTGTCAATTGCGTAACATTTTGAACAGGAAATCTTCCAAGAGCAACATCTGCATAAGCATCACTGCCTTCAAGAAGCGAATAATTTAAATCAGTTGGAGGATTTCCTTCACCTATTCCAACCCAATGTGGAATATCTGCAATATCACCGACGAGTAGAACGAATTCGGGTTTAGTTGATGGATTATTATATCTTGCCTGAATATATGCAAGGATAGCAGTATTTGTTGTACCGGTTTCAGTAGTAGGTGCAACATAAACATTATAACCCATAGAAGTTTTATGAGTAACGAATGTAGAAAGTGAAGATTGATAAGCCGGAGCGGTAATAATTAAATAATTATTAGTGCCGGGATTTTTTGCGGGAGTATAATTTACGAACATTGAATTAAAAAGTTCGTTATTAGCCATACCGGGAAGAAAATTTAACACCGGCTCACTCTTCAGGTTAATATTAATTCTTGCAGAGTTTGTAACTTTTAAAATATTCTGTGAGGGGTTATAAGCAAAAGGATATACAGTAATCATAACACCTTTGGCACCACCGACAATAAATGATTCAGAAATTTTTACAAACGGATTATCAATACTGCCGTTTGTGTTGTAATATTCCCTGTTAATAGTAAAAGGTCTTTCTTCCAAGGGTTTATTTTTTTCCCACGGTGCCTGAGTAGGATAAACTTTCCATTGAAGATTTTTTAAATCTGAATTCTGCGAAGCAACGCTGAAAGTAGGATTTGTTTCAGACTTTGAAATCAAAAGGAAAAACGAAACCTGCGGAAGCATAGGATTTCCTACTTCATTTGTGATCCCATATTCACCTGAATTGATCAGGAAAAACGACTCACCGTTGACTTTTATTTCGTTCATATCGTATGAAGGAAGGCGGAAGTCAATTGTGTAGCCCGTTGCAGTCTTTGTAAGACTAACACCTTGCGGAGGATTTCCGGCAAAAGCAGAGACCGAAAAAGCAAGAAATACGAGCAGGAGAGATAACTTTGTAAAGAACTTCATTTAGGGTATTAAGTTTAAAATTATAAAAAATTGATTTTGTATAATTTTAACTGAATTAAAATCAAATTTCCATAGAGAAAGTATATACGGAAATTTCAGTAGCAAACATCAGCGTTTGAGATTCGGCAGAGGCTGAGAGAAAAAGTGCGAAACCAAACAGGAACAGAATTAATTTTCTCATAAAATATTTTTATTAAATTTTGTTAAAATAAAAATCCAACACCAGCATTTATGCCGGGTAGAATTGTACCAAGACCATAGAGACCTCCGGGAATTAGAAAAGGTATTTTTAGTTCAGTTTCAAATTTTATTGCATCGGAAAAAATATATTCGAATCCGAAAGCAGGTGAAATAACAAAAGCTATGCTGGAATTTGATTGAGATAAGCCGGCTGTTGATGTTGAACCGATATATCCGCCCAAATTTATTGTAAAATAACCTCTTGCTTTGCTGTCGTTAAAATAAAATTTCCTGCCGCCGGTTAATATTATTCCGCTTAATCTAACATATTCTTGGTAAGGCACACTTTTGAGATAGGGTGTTAAGGAAATTACCCAGGAAGTTTTTCGGGTTGATATAAATTCAAGTTCCATATTAATACCAATAGCAAAAGCTGTTTCATCTCCCGTTACATCCAAAAGAAATTCCGGTTTAATATCAAAAGAACCGATGTCGTCATTGGATTGTGAGTTGTAAAAACCTGAAGAAATTTTATTCCTGATTTCCGAATCCTTTTCCGAAATGCTTTTCAGCGTTTGCGATTCGGCAGAGGTGGAGAGAAAAAGTGCGAAACCAAGCAGGAACAGAATTACAGGAAAGAGCTTTTTAGGATTCAGTTTTTCCTGCGTAAATTTATATTCTTTTATAGGTTTCATTAGTTTTATGTTTTTGTTTTGAAATTCACAAGTGAGAATACCTGTGTGTTTTTTCTGTTTACTAACTTTAAAATAATAAAAAAATAATAAAATTGTTACGGCGGGTGCATAGATTTACTCCTTTCTTTTCCAAAAATATTTTATAAGATATTTCCAAATAATTTTTAAAGGTTTTCATTTTCCGTTTGTATTCGACATTTGAAATTTTAAACTATTATAGTGGTTTCCTTTCCGCCCGCTCTGCTCATATTCAACTCCGCACCTGTTTCTTGACTTACATAAATACATACTCCTGTCATAACAATCTCACAAAAATAAATAAGAAACATAAAAACAAATTATTATTTCAAAAAATAGTTATTCAAATATATAAAATAAGTCAAAATAAATTTTTTTGCTTCTAATAATCAGGTAACTCTAAATTTATTAAAAGGAAATTTTAACCCCATATTTTTTTATTTCGCTGAAAAGAGGGTGATTTATAAAATCATTTGCTGAAATCGGGTGCGGTTCAATGTTAATATTTACCTTATGCCTCAGCTTCATCAATTCCACAAGTGTATCAAAGTAATCTTCGATACTTCCCAAAACAACGGCTATATCTATGTCGCTGTCTTTATTTTCTGTTTTTTTTGCATACGAACCGAAAAGGTACGCCTCTTTGATATCATATCCTTCTTTAGTTAAAACTCTCAGATAACTTTTTATTATTTTAAGTAATTCTCTTTTAGCCATTTTCTGAATAGTTTAATGTTTTTTATCCAAACGGTTGTATATTTTTTGTCGCATTTATTGTAAAAACTCCTTTTATAGTCATCATACCTTCCTGAAATATTAAAAGATGTTATTGTATCTAATTGAAATATCTGTTCTTCTGTAATTTCTATGCCGGCTTTTTGGACAAGTTTATTTAAATCGTGTGTATAAGGTGGATTATCATTTTTTCTTTTAACGTAAACAGCTTTTAACAACTTCTCAATAACAAGATGTCCGATAAAAAGAGACCAATGATAATATCCGGCTCTAAAAAGATTATTCATAACTTTATAATCTACTTCCGATGTTTCAATCCAAAATTCAAAAATACTATTAGTGTCCATTATCAATTATTCTATCATAAAATATCTATTTAAAAATAGTAATACAATTTTAACTGAATTAAAATAAAATTTCCATAGAGAAAGTATAAACGGAAATTTCAGAAGCAAACATCAGCGTTTGCGATTCGGCAGAGGCGGAAAGAAGCAGTGTGAAACCAAGCAGGAACAGAATTTTAGTTATGCGCTTTTTAATCCAAGTTGTTTGTTTTTATATGACAAAAATATAATTTTATCATTTAAAGTTGAAATTCCTAAAAATCCATTTATATTTTTACCTTGAACCATTTGCATTGCACTATCATACTTTGGAGAACAGGCGATTACAGCATTCTCAATTACAAAATCATCGATTTTAATGTTTCCTTCAAATAAATTTGCTGTAAACTTACCTAACATTGGATTGTATTCATTAATTGTTTTATTTTTATTTATAAGAATTTTAATATAATTTGTATTTGCGATTGAATACATTGCACCTGTATCAAAAATTGCATTTATTTCAATATCTTGTATTTTCATTCTAATTATTGGAATATTCATAAAAAAATCAATTTCTGAGAGAGAAAATCCATCATTATCATCAGAAATTATAATTTCGTTATTTTTTAAATCAATTATTAAATTATAATTTGATAAAAAATCAAAGCCAATAAATCCATGTATTTCTGTCTGAACAAGATCTGATATTTGTTCCCAATTTATCATTTGTCTAAATTGATTTACCATAAAATTAGATTCTAATTTAAAATCTACACCGCAAAATGATATTTCATTTATAGTTTCATCATTAAGTACAGTAAATGTTGGATTCCCAGTATCTAAAACAACATTTTTTATTCCATTTTTAGTGTCTATCGGAATAACGATATGATTATTTATATAGTTAAATTTCATTTTTTTATTTTATTGATATTATATTTATCTATACCCCATAACAGTTCAATTATACTAATGTTCTTAAAATACATTAAATTTAGTTAAAATTCAATATATTCTAACTTTATATATAACTATAGCCTGCCCCGATTTGTCGGGGTCACCACGTCCCGACAAGTCGGGATAGACTCTAACGCAAAACCCGATTTTGGCGGCTGGCAAACTTTTCTATGTGTTAGTTGTCAATATAGGCGGAATGCAATCTTTATACAAATAAAATGCAAATCTTTATTTTTAACTTGTTAATTGTTGATAAGCGTTGTATATTTGCAAGTTGTTGAAAAACAAGTTTAATAAATGATGTTATGTTAATTCTTGATTTAGAAGATGTTAATTCAAAAAATAAAGTTTTCAAATGTCAGAGGCGAAATTTATACACTATGATTTGAAATTAGTGGAACCGTCATTCGGTTCAACTCTTACGGATTTAATCATTGAATTGGATTATTTAAGGAAAAAACAGTTTTTAGGTTCGACCCATCCGAAAGTTTTTTTTCAATTAAAATATATATTCCATACTCTTGAAAGTATCGGTTCAGCTAGAATTGAAGGTAATAACACAACTATCGCTGAATATATTGAAACGAAACTTACAGAAACTAAAAAAGTCCCACCACGCATAAAGGAAATCCAGAACATTGAAAAAGCAATGGCTTTCATCGAACAGAATGTAAATGATTACCCAATTAACAGAGCATTTCTTAGCGAGATGCACAAAATGATAGTTGATGGATTATTACCACCACCTGAAGGGGAAGGCGATGCCACTCCTGGCGAATACAGGAAAAGAAATTTGAAAATAAATAAGTCGTCCCATAAGCCACCTGATTGGTTGAAGGTTGATGATTATATGAGTGAACTTATTGATTTTGTTAACCGAAAAGATAGTCCAAAATATGATTTATTAAAAGCTGCCATTGCTCATCATCGTTTTGTTTGGATACACCCATACGGGAATGGAAACGGCAGAACAGTTCGTTTATTTACTTATGCAATGCTTGTCAAGACAGGATTTAACGTATATGCTGGCAGGATTATAAATCCAACAGCAGTTTTTTGTAGTAATAGTAATGATTATTACAATTTTTTGTCCGAAGCCGATAAGGGAACTGATGAAGGAATAATGGCTTGGGTCGAATATGTATTAAAAGGTCTAAAGGAAGAAATTGAAAAAATAGATAAGCTGTCGGACTACAGTTTTCTTCGTAAAGAAATACTCTTGCCAACCATCAGGTATTCATTGGAAAGAAAATACATTACAGATGTAGAGTCAAAAATTTTGAAAAAAGTCATTAATTTGCAGGTTATTCAAGCTGCCGATATAAAGGAGTTCTTTGTTGGAAAAGCAGATGCAGAGGTGTCAAGGCAAATTAAGCGGTTGATTGATAAAAAGATGATTTCCCCGGAAAAAGATGGGACAAGAAAGTATGTTCTTAGAATTGATAACAGCTATTTGCTAAGAAGTATCATTAAGTCATTGGGAGACAAAGGTTTTTTGCCTGTCCGTGACGAGGTTTAAAATGCTTGATAACAATTTGGCGCTTGGTGTAGTGGCGGATTTCGGAGCTCTAAACTGTCAAGATACCATAAAAGTTGATGTGGGGCAGAATGCTTCAAACTTCCACATCCCCCGCCATTGAGCCAAACGCCTGTTATAAGCTGTTTTTCTATTTGTAATTTGTGTCAATTAGTTCAAAAATTAACTCTGTTAAAGTCTTTACGTCACTTTCAATAGTTCCTTTCATATATCGTTCGTAAACACTTCTGTTGTCAGGTGGGTTGAGATTTAATGTCAAGCCTTTTTCTAACGCTAACAGTCTTAAAAATTCTCTTTGAGTTCGTCCGTTTCCTTCTCTGAATGGGTGTAAATAATTGACGTTATCTAAAATTTCTGCCAATTTTTCGGCTAACTGTCTTTTGTTGTTTTCCGGTAATTTTTTGAAATCAGAGATTAATTGGTCAATATATCTGAAAGCGTTGTCAAAGTGAGAAGTAGGGAAGAACTGCTTACCGTCTTTGCTAATTTCAACTGTCCGCTTTTTTCCTGCCCAAACGTAAATGTCTTGAAATAAATGTCTGTGAATTTCGAAAAGGGTGTCAATACCCTCGATTTTTATAGGGTTTTCATAAAGTTCTTGTAGTCGTTTTGTTACCGCACCGCTCTCAACAAATAGCAATACATCGGGGTCGGTAATGTCCTGTAAATTCTTTAAAAGTCCTGTCTTGGGATCAGTGTAGGTGAAGTCAGGGTCTAAATATTTGTAGGAATTAGACATATGCTTTTTGTTTAGCAAATGCCACAAGTTCTGTTAGTGATATTTTGCCTGTCACATAGTCCCGTATAATTTCAATGCCTTTTGGTGTCGGTTTAAATCCTTCAAACATATTGCTCCCTAAAGCGTTTGCTGTGCTTTCTAAGGTTTTTATGTCTGAAAATTTCACCCCCATTATTGTCAAATTACTTCGGTCTATTTCTAATGTGTTGAACATATTTTTCAGTCTTAAATTCTTTTCAAATTTACAAAATATTTAGGTCAAATCGTTCTTTTCTGTCTTTTTAAAATGGCTTATAACGGTTCAACTATACGCATAATAATAAAATATATTGAATTTAGTTAAAAATCAAGATATACTAACTTCGTATATAACTATAAATATTTTAAATAAAAACGAATGTTCGTTATTACTCTTAGCTCATAATATATTGATTCAAAAAGAGGATTATTAAAAATCAGACAATCTAAATGAAATAAAGACAGGTATGTTATGCTTTCCGAAAAATTACTTTATACATTGAGAGAATATTACAAACAATATAAACCGAAACCGGGTTTATTTGAAGGTCAAAATAGCGAAAAATACTCACCCAGAAGGGTTCAGCAGGTTTTTAAATCTGCTTTAACGTTTTGCGGCTTGGCGTAGTGGCGTATTTTTAGCATCCGAATGCTTTCGGGATTCATTCGTAGAACAGCACTTGAACCGATCACAAAATTGCCATAAGAAGCGCAGCACCCGCCATTAGGCCAAACCGATTTTGGCGGGTCATTATTCTTCTTTTCAATTTGTTTTGCTGTCTGTCAATGTATTATGAGTTCCACACTTCCTTAATTTTTTCAATGTTAATTTTATTCATGCCATATAGGGCTTTCATCACTTTTTGAGAACGGGTTTTATCATCATCTTCATCCATATCCCACAAGAAGTTTGGCGTAATTTGCCACGAAATGCCAAATCTGTCCTTTACCCAACCACAAGGCTGCAACTCTCCGTTTACCGCAAGTGCGTCATATAAAGTATCTATTTGTTGTTGATTATCACAGCATACATAAAGTGACATGCTTTCATGGAACTTTCCAAAATATCCACCGCCATTAACAGCAATAAATTCTTGTCCGTTCAGTAAAAAGCGAATGGTTTTTACTGAGCCAACCGGTCCGGGCATCATGTCTTTAGGAACATCCGGTACATTCAGCAGGTCTTTCAATTCATCTTCCCCAAAGTAAGTGATTTTTAGAATTTTTGATTCGCCTTTTTCCGAGCCAAAAGCCTGATAGAAAATTTCAACATAAAAGCGAATTGCCTCTTCGGCATTTCCCGAGAATGTCAAACAAGTTGTAATTGATTTTTGCATTGGAATGAATCTTTTACACCGTTACTGTATTGGAAAAACAATTCCCTAGTTTTCTTGTATTCTTTCAATCCTTTAGATTGCAAGGGAACAGATACATCAAACATGAGAATGTCAGAGGAATGATTTTGAAGAATGCCATCCATATCTTTTTGTTGTATGGATTTCACCCAATGGTCAACAACAAACTGAATCTCAAAAATATTATTATCAATCATTTTTTATGTTATAATATTTTTTTTGTATTACCACAATGGCTACTAACGATTTGCGATTGGCGTTCGTGCGGGATTTCGAAGCACAAAACTGTCTGCCAGAAAAAAACTTAAATAGAAGCACAAAAGTTCCAAGTTTCAACAGCCTGCCCCGATTTGTCTGGGTTACCACGTCCCGACAAGTCGGGATAGACTCTAACGCAAAACCCGTGTTAGCTGCTAGTTTTTTAAATTTTGCTTTCATCAAGGTCTTTTTTTAGACTTGCTACTTTCAATCTTTTGTTGCGTATTAAATATTTTATGTCTGATAAATTGTCAATCATTATTTGTCTCTGATAATAGTTAATATATTCAAGAATTCCTATTACATTTGCTAAAATTCCCCATAAAAATAAGTCGTTTTCTTTAATATGTTTGTTTGTCACCATCAATTGTAAAGTGAATACAAAAGGAATTATTGCTATTAATACCACATTAATTTGTTTTGCTATTCTGAATAGTTTGAGATTTTTGGCTTCGTCAAATTTTTTATTTGTAAGTCGGTA
>CAYXKL010000021.1:0-34918 GCA_964464825.1 uncultured Melioribacter sp.
AAGTTGTGGTACTTGCCCATGGTGAATTTGAAATGGGTAAACATGAAATAGAATTTAACGCGAGCAATTTACCGAGCGGAGTTTACTTCTACAATCTTACAACTTCATCGAATTCCATTACAAAGAAGATGTTGTTGATAAAGTAGTCCACAGTAAAAGTTATCTTGTATCAAGAACGGCGGTCTCAAAAGGACCGCCTTTTTGTTTTGCTATATTTCTTCATTCACAGAAAATAATCAGTGGCTTGTTTTAATATTCCATTTCAAACTGATACACACATCACAAGAATCTCCAGCGAATTCAATTCAATTTCACACTATTTAATTGGCATTTCTGTTGCATTATAATAGATAACATAAGCACCCTAAATAGAAAGCAAACTTGCCTTCGGCTGGCAAACCCACAATAAGCTTTCTGATGGCGGCGGTTATTTTGGTGGTAAGCACTCGGCTGGGCTTATCACTGGGATGCCGCCTTCTTCTTTTAAATAGATTATTATTTATTAACTCCCCTTTCTTTGGTAGTTACCTCTTTTTTGCGTAATTTTGCCCACTTTCAAATGATAAGGATTAACGATGAAACGCACATTTCAACCAAGCAATAGAAAAAGAAAGAATAAACACGGCTTCCGTGAAAGAATGGCTACCAAAAACGGCCGGAAAGTTCTTGCCAGCAGAAGAGCTAAAGGAAGAAAAAAATTAACGGTAAGCGACGAAAAGTAATTGCATTGGAACGGGGAGGTTTATAAATCATTTAACTATAAATATTGATTTTAGCATCTCCTCATTCATTGAAATAATGAGGTTCTTTTGAAACAGTTTGGTCTTTCTTTCAAAGAAAGAATCAAAAGCAAAAAGGAATTTGATCTTGTTTATTCTAAAGGAGAGCTGTTATTCTCTTCTTCCCAAAAATTAAAAGCAGTTTTTTTTATTGATAGAATTCCCGATAAACCCGGGATTAAAACAGCTTTTGCAGTCTCAAAAAAGATCGGTAATGCGGTTTGGAGAAATAAATTTAAACGCCTTCTTCGCGAATCTTTCCGTCTTAATAAAATAGAATTAGTGAACTGTTGTTTGGATAAAAATATTATGCTGCTTATAATTTTTTCTTCTAATACTTTTAATCAGCAAAAGAATAAAAAATTATATTTAAAAGAAATTATGCCGGATGTTTTAGATTTGATGAATAAATTGAAAACAAAGATCTGATATGCGATTCTTATTTATAAATCTGGTCAAGCTTTATCAGAAATTTATTTCACCTTTGTTTCCTCCCTCTTGCCGGTTTTACCCTACTTGTTCCGAGTACGCTGTGCAGTCGTTTACAAAGTACGGTGTGTTTAAAGGAGGGGCAAAAGCAGTTTGGAGAATTTTGAGATGTAATCCCTTTAATAAAGGCGGTTACGACCCAGTTGAATAATTAATAGGAATTTTAATGGACAAGCAAACCACATCTGCATTTATATTAATAGGAATAATTTTAGTTGTGTGGCTCTATTTCAACTCGCCCACACCGGAGCCGGTACAGCCGAAAAAAACAGATACAACAACTGTACAAAAAGAAGCTCTGCCACAGCAGACCAAACCAGAAGAGAAAACAGTTCCGCAGCAGCAAAAAGAAACTGCTTCTTTTGGAAATGTTGAACTACCCGAAAAAATTGTTACTATTGAAACAGAGCTCGCCAAGATTGAAATTACAAATCAAGGCGGAAGGATCAGAAAGTATTATTTAAAAAACTACGGAACCTGGTTTAAAAAAGAAATTGAAGACACTTCTGATTTTTACAATCGCCACGTTCAGCTGATAAATTCTAAAAACGGAGGTGACTTTAACGTTCTCTTTGTTACCAAAGACGGTAAACTAATCAATACTTCCGAATTGGATTTTAATTCCAACCTGACAAATGATTATTATAAAGTTGCAGCGAAGGATTCAATTGTTATTAATTATGAATTCAAAAATTTAGAAAACAGAATAATTAAAAAGAGATTTGTTTTCTTCGGATCAAGTTATGCCGGTAATGTTGATATAGAATTGGAAAATATGCAAGACGCTATAAGCAGTTACCGCTACGATGTAGTCTGGTCCGAGGGAATAAACTTCGTAGAAAAAAATTCAGTTGACGAAGCAACAAATTCAAACTCAAGTGCCTATTCCGGCGACGAACAAGTTATAATCGACGCATCCGGACCGGAAAAAGTAACAAAAGATATAAATGGAAGAGTTGATTGGATTGCAGTCCGTAATAAATATTTTGCAGTAATCATTTCGCCGGACAGCCCCTCGAAAGATGGAGGCGCTTATTTTGAGGGGACACATTTGCAAAAACCCGATGGAGTTCGTGAATATTATAGCGCCAGCTTAAAGGTTCCATTTAAGAATGAAAGTTATCAAAAGGATTCATTTCAACTTTATGTAGGGCCCATTATTTACGATACTCTTAAATCGTACAACAGAAATTATCAGGCACTTTTTGATTTTGGAAGTTTCTTCGGACTTAAATTCATTATTAGACCTTTATCGGAATATATCTTTCTGCCGCTACTTCAATTCTTACATACATTTATTCCTAATTATGGATTTGTGATAATAGTTTTTTCAATAATTATAAAAATTCTGCTTCATCCATTAACACGCCAAAGTTTAAAATCGATGAAGAAGATGCAGATGCTTCAACCGAAGGTGACAGAGTTAAAAGAAAAATTGAAAGACGATCCGCAGAAACTTCAAAAAGAAACGATGAAGCTCTATTCAACGTATGGAATAAATCCGATGGGCGGCTGTTTACCGATGGTTCTGCAAATGCCGATCTTTATTGCATTGTGGAGCTTACTGAATATTGTTATCGATATACGTCAGCAGCCGTTTATACTGTGGATCGATAATCTCTCCGCACCCGATGTATTGTTCAGGCTTCCATTTAAAATTCCATTATTCGGAATTGACATTGTAAGCGGACTTGCATTGCTTATGGGTGTTACAATGTTTGTTCAGCAGAAAATGACCGTGAAAGATCCTTCGCAAAAAATGTTGGTTTATCTTATGCCGGTGATGTTTACTCTTATGTTTATGGGGCTTCCTTCCGGATTGAACTTGTATTATTTTATGTTCAATTTACTTTCGATAGCCCAGCAATATTATGTTAATCATAGAAAAGGAACGGAAATTGAACTTGTTCCGGTCGCAAATCCGAAAAAGAAACAAGGATTTATGGCACGTATGATGGAAGCCGCAGAAAAGCAAGCTCAATCACAGAAAAAATCTGGTTCCAAAAGAAAATAATATTTTAAATATTTATACCGGCGATGTATGATACGAAATGTTATAAATACTTTTTTGATGTTAATTCTTTTTACGCCGGTTTTTGCACAGCAGAAGGATACACTCAAATTAAATTTTACTGAAAAGCTTCTCCCCTTCGGTATAATTGAAAACGTCCCATCTAATTTACCTAAAATCGGTTTAGCTTTAAGCGGCGGTGGCGCAAGAGCTATTTCGCAAATAGGTATTCTTCGTTCGCTTGAAGAAAATAATATTCCTATAGAATATATTGTAGGAACAAGCATGGGAAGTATTATCGGAGGGCTCTATTCTTCCGGCTATAGTCTAGATGTCATTGATTCTATATTAACCGCAACAAATTGGAACGAACTTTTTTCTGTTGAACAATCAAGCCGCAATGAATTATTCATAGACCAAAAAATTACGGAAGACAGAGCGATCATTGCATTCAGAATGGACGGACTTAAACCGATAATTCCAAAATCAATTAGTTCGGGTCAGAGAGCGGCAAATTTTTTAAATCTGCTTTCACTTAACGCGCCACTTCAACCAAAGTATAGTTTTGATGATCTACTTTATAAATTTAGAGCCGTAAGCTCTGATCTTGTTTCGGGAAGTAAAATAATATTAGGTAACGGTCCGCTTGGAATAGCAATGCAAGCAAGCTCAAGCGTTACACTTCTTTTACCACCGGTGAAAATTGATACACTACTTTTAGTTGATGGCGGTTTGGTTGCAAATATTCCGGCAAGAGAAACAAGAGAGCTCGGTTCCGATATAGTAATTGCCGGTAATGCAGTAAGTCCGCTCTACCAAGAAAGTGAATTGAATTATCCATGGGTGATTGCAGATCAATTAGTAAGCATTCCGATGCAGATACTGAATGAACAGCAGCTCGCCGAAGCAGATTTTATAATTCAACCGAAACTTCCAAACGTGAAAAATTCCGATTTTACAAATTTGCAATCTCTAATAACGGAAGGATATGAATCCACTAATAATATTGTTGAAAATATTAAAAATGATTTTAGAAGAAAGTTCAAACAAAATTTGAGTATCAAGGAAGTGTTTTATAAAGATATTTTTGTAAAAGATACACCGGCAGAAATACAAATATCTTTAAAATCAAAATTTACTGGAACCGACTCCATTTCAAACAAAGATATTCTTTTTGAACTTTATCAAATTCAAAGAAACAGCAATTATAAAAATATTTGGGCAGAGATCGAACAGCTTAATTCATCCTCATTTTTAAATGTTTATGTAGAAAAATATCCGAACATTATCAGTTACTCAATTATTGGTGATTCTATCGTTTCAATTGAAACGATACAAAGGATATTATCACCGCTATTGAATAATCCGTATAATCCATCAAGAGTTCTTCAAACCGGGCTGAAAATATTGAGCCATTACAAAAAGAACGGATATCTGTTGGCAAAGATTAACAAATTTTTTTTTAACGAATCATCTCAAACGCTCGAAATAGAAATAGATGAAGGAAGAATTTCCGGTATAAAAGCAGAAGGTAATACAAAAACTATCGATAGATTAATAACAAGAGAGTTTCCGATTAACGCTGGAGATTATTTTATATATGAAACAGCAGAAAAGGGCTTGGCAAATTTAAGAAGCACCAATTTGTTTGAACAGATAGAATTAGCTGTAGTTGATTCCGGCGAGGAAAACAATATAATTGTTAAGGTAATAGAAAGACCGTCAAGCGTAATAAGATTCGGGTTAAGAATAGATAACGAGTATTTGTCTCAGCTATCATTTGATATACGAGATGAAAATTTTAACGGCACCGGCACAGAGCTTGGAGCAACATTATCTGGCGGATTAAGAAACCGGTCGTATGTTTTCGAGTTTAAATCAAACCGCGTTTTTGATTCTTATCTTACTTATAAAGTACGCGGATTTTATGAGTTCAATGATGTGAACACTTTTAAAGATGATACAAGCGCATCATTCAATAAATTTTTAAGAATAAAAACCGGAGAATACCGGCAGATTTTTCTCGGTGGTTCATTCGGTGTTGGTGCTCAGGTAAAAAGTCTCGGTAATTTATTTTTAGAAGCAAAATACCAGAGAGATGAAATTAAAAACAAAACCGAAAACAGCGTAGACACTTATAAATTAAATATATCAAGTGTTAAAATTACTTTAACAATCGATTCACAAAACGATTATCCATACCCCACAGACGGCTTTTTAATTAAAAGTTTGTATGAAACAGCACAAGAAGGTTTGGGCGGTGATATAAGTTTTTCAAAATTTTTATTTGATTATAAAAGCGTGCTGGGTTTAAATGCTCCAAACGCTTTTACTTTCCGCGGTGTGCTTGGATTTGCTGATAAGACACTTCCGCTTAGCCAGCAATTTTCATTAGGTGGACAGAACAATTTTTTCGGTTTACGTGAAAACGAATATAGAGGAAGACAAATTTTGGTTACATCTCTGGAGTATAGACACAAACTGCCGTTCAAACTCTTTTTTGATACTTACATTAAGGTGCGTTATGATCTCGGTTCGATTTGGGTTGAACGTGAACAAATAAAACTTAAAGATTTACGCCACGGAATCGGCGCTACTATGTCATTTAACACACCAATAGGTCCGGCGGATTTTTCAGTTGGCAAAAGTTTTTATTTTAAAGACACCCTACCTAAAAGTACAATCGTTTGGGGCTCAACATTTTTCTACTTCACAATTGGTTATTATTATTGATGGTTATTCATCTTCCGAAGCTTTTGCAGCAAGTGCGAGATATTTGGATGCTTTGGTTAAATCATTCATCTTTTTGTAAAGATCAGCAAGAGCCAAATAGATTTCACTTTTCTTGTTTACTACAGTTATTCCAAACTCTATAAGATCAAGGATTTTTTTGTTTGAAGGAAGCTCAATATCGGTGTTATATAATTTTATCAATGCGAGATATGGCTCGGTTGAATATAGATTGTATTGACACGCTTTAGTGTAATATAAAATTGCATATTCAAGCTGTTCGTATTCATTAATATGATTTTCAAATACCCTGGCAGTCCACATGCATAATTGGTATGCTGTTTCCGGAAATTCTTTCAACAGTTTTTCGGTGTACATTTTAATTTCATCGGTGTTAAGAGCCGGATTTGCTAAAAGTATTTTATAAAGCGAAACATCTTCTATTCTAAAATTTAAAGCTTCCCTGAAAGAATCGAAGAGTTCTTCAGGAACGGCAGAGTTTCTAAATATAAACTCTATTTTCTTTTTCAGCTCATCCATTTAAAAAGTGTTAGTTTTGATATTCACAGATGCATTGAATTCTATCAATACATTAAATTTATAAAATGAAAACACAATATGACAATATTTTACTGTAACAATTCATCCTCTCAATTCGTCTCTAATATTAGAAAATATGCTTGAACAACAGAAATACCGGTATCTAATTCAGCAGTATAGAAATAAGATCTATACATATTCACTTTATATGCTGAGAAATAAGATGGACGCAGACGATGTTACCCAGGAAGTAATGATAAGGATCTGGAAAAATATTGACAAGTTTAATTTATTGGCGGCAAAAACATGGATAATGAAAACAACAAACAATCTCTGCATAGATTATTTAAGAAGAAGAAAAGTTAACACTAAACGTGAATATGAAATTGATGAAGAGTTTGAGGACAAATATTCCTTAAACAGTAAAAGCGATAATCCGTTTTACATAGCACATTTTAACATGATATCATCAAAAATAAAAGATGCCATCGAGAGACTGCCGGAAAATTTGAGAAGTATTTTTGTTTTGTATGAAATTGAAGGATTGAAATACGGCGATATAGGAAAGGCATTAGATCTGCCGATAAATACTGTTAAAGTCTATTTGTTTAGAGCAAGAAAAAAACTGCAAGAGGATCTTAGAAAATATGAATAATAAAAACCCGATAGAACCGAACGAAAAATTGATGAACAAAATAATTGCCGTTGCCTATAATGATGCCGGAATAATTGACCGCTACATTGTTTTTCGGGCGGCTAAACGTGATAAAAACATTCAGAATATTTTAAATGAATTCCGCGCAACAGCAAAAGAAGTGCATCAAATTAAAGAAGAAGAATGCCCAAGGGAACTAATTGAATTGATTGAACAAAAAAGCACCTCCTTGCAGACTAAGTCAAATTCATTTATAACTGACTTTATTACAGTAGTTCTTAACAGACCATTGGTATCTGTCGCTGTCACGGTGATAGTACTCGGTGCGGTCTTAATCGGCTTATTTAGTACCCGAACAATTCAACCATCATACAGCAAGAACGAAATCGAAATTGCAGATAGACAAGCGCGTCAAGCTTTTGCTATTGTGGGAAAAATATTTAATCAAACAGAAATAACACTAAAAAAAGAAGTTTTAAATGATCGTGTTTCAAAACCGATAAACGAAGGACTTGAAATAGTAAATAACTTATTTAATTAAGGAGAATAAAATGAAAACAAAAAACATATTAATTGTATTGTTTTTATTAACAGCATCAATTGCAACTGCGCAAGAAGCTGATTATAAAAACGCACCCGGATATTTTGACTTCAGCAAAATTACATCACTTAAAACCGGAGAAATGTTAACGGAAGTCTATTTAGAAGAACCACTTATTAAAATGGTAGCAAAA
This sequence comes from uncultured Melioribacter sp., assembly GCA_964464825.1. GTDB lineage: Bacteria > Bacteroidota > Ignavibacteria > Ignavibacteriales > Melioribacteraceae > DYJK01. The sequence continues at coordinate 7,939 of CAYXKL010000021.1, forward strand.
ATGGCGGAAGAAAAATCCGATGGAATTGCAAACGCCATAGGTGCACTCAAACTGATACGTGTTAATGAATTTATGGCAAAGAACATTGAATCAGTTGAGAATGAATTAGTTTCTTTAGATAAAACTTTACAAGCACAAAAATGGACCCGAATTATTAAAACAAAAAAAGAGAATAATCTTGCAAATGTTTACGTTAAAAGCGGAGAATCAAACGAATATGTCGGTTTGATGATTACAGCAATTGATAAAGAAGGAAAAGTATCGCTTGTGAACATTGTTGGAAATATTGATCTCAATACTATAGGAAAGGTTTCTAAAGAGCTTAATTTACCCAGTATGGAAAAAGAAAAAGAAGAAAAGTAAAAAATATTATTACAACGCTTCAGAAAGGCGCACTTTTTGTGCGTCTTTTTTTATTTTTATTCTTTAGTTAATAAAGCTACATTTTCAATATGGTAAGTATGCGGAAACATATCAACTGGCCGAACCTTTACTAGTTTGTATCCACCCTCGCTTAACAATTTAATATCTCTTGCCTGGGTAGCCGGATTACAACTGATGTAAACTATTTTAACCGGCATTAATTCTAAAATATCATTGATGGTTTTGGGATTCATTCCGCTTCTTGGAGGATCCGCTATTACTACATCAGGTTTGGACAACCCCATTTTTTCTATTAATGGAAGAAATGACTTATTCAAGTCTGCAAGAATAGGTTGGAAATTATTAATCTTATTTAACTCGATATTTACTTTTGCATCCTCAATTGCCGGCTCAACACTTTCGAATCCATATACATATTTTACCCGGTCCGATATAAAAATTGGAATAGTGCCGGCACCCGAATATAGATCGTACACAATTTCTTCACCGTTGAAGTCCGCAAAATCCAATGCAATGCTGTATAATTTTTCAGCTTGCAAGGTGTTTGTTTGGAAGAATGAATTTGCACTTATTCTAAATTTCTTTCCGCCGATATAATCGTTAACGAAGCCATTCCCATGATAAACGATTTCATAATCACCGGTTGCAACTTGCGCTTTCTTTTTGTTAATGTTATAAATTAAAGTGGTAACTTCTGGGAAAGCAGAAATAAGAGAATTCTTGTATCCTACGAACAAACGTTCATTCTCTTCAGAGACAACCAAATTAACCATTAAATCTTCCGTATGCTGAGCTTGACGGATAATCAAATTTCTTAAAAAACCATTATGATTTTGGGTAGAATAGACCAAAATTGACCGACTTTTAAAGAAAAACCGTGTAAAATTTAAAATCCGGTTGCTCAAATCTGATTGCAAAAAACACTCATCTATATCGAGTACTTTATCGTATAAACCTGGAATATGCAAACCAAGAGCAAATTCCTTATCGGCAATTTCTTGCATAGAATAAATCTCGGATTCTGTTAGCCATCTCCTACGGGCAAATGAAAATTCCATTTTATTGCGGTAATAATATTCTTTTTCGGAAGGTATTATGGGAAGTATATTAAAATCTTTTAATCCGCCAATTCTTTCAAAAACATCACGTACTTGTTCTTCTTTAAATCTTAACTGCTGGGGGTAGCTTAAATCTTGAGCTTTGCAGCCGCCGCATATTCCAAAATATTTGCACCTTGCTTTCGTGCGGAACTTTGAGTCGGTTATTATCTCTACAATTTTTGCTTCCGCATAAGATTTTTTGACTTTTGTAATAACAGCGGATACAATATCGCCCGGATAAGATCCATCAACAAATATTATAAATTTTTTTGGCTCTGTACCGGTAGTTGAGAAACCTTCTTTAACAATTTTTGCAACACCTTTTCCTTCAAAGGCATAATCGGAAATTTTTAATTCTAACCGATCCCCCTTTTTCAATTTTTCTCCTTTTGCAGAAGCAAGACTTTAAAACCGGTATGTTTATGACCGCCTAATTTTAGATATGCATTTGATTCGTGGCTGATTTTGTTAATTAGTTTCTTATAATAACTTTTTTCTTTGTCTGTAAATAAGTATTCGGAATCTTTTAGCATAATAGAGCTATTCTTATAATATTCTTTTAATGATCCAGAAAAATCTTGTGATACAGAGATAGAGAATCCGCGCTCGGAATAGTATTGCTCGATTGATTCAATATATATAGGAAGAAGATCTGACGAATCATATATATCGAGAACAAAATGGGGTACTTCTTTAGTTAAATTAACAATCTCGCCGATGCAGATAAAAGCACCTTCTTTTGAAATTCTTTTAATTTCTTTTACAATTTTATTCCGTTTTGTTAACGAGATAGATGCTTGTGCATATACTAAATCAAATTCTTCGTTTTGAAAATCTGTAAGATCGTATTCCATTAATCTTAGATTAATCTGCGGATTGTTTTCTAACTGCACTTTGGAATTGATCAGCGATTCATAATCTTCCACTATTAATTCTACATTACAATTAAATTTAACAGCTAATGATTTTGCAATTAACTCACTAACCGATCCGATTACCAGAATTTTTTGAGGAAGACCGCTGTAATGCTTGAATAAAAAATCCAATTGGCGGGTGCCGCCTGGTAAATATATTTGTTTATTATTTTTCATGATTCAAAGATAAAGAAGCAAAATCATAGAAAGGAATAATATCTATAAATAACTATGAATTAGAAACTCAAATTTTTGAATTACATCTATTTCAAGTAAACCATTTTTCTATTCAGCTGTAATCCGCTGGCAGAGATTGAGTAAAAATAAATTCCGCTTGGCAAATTTTCACGAGAGGCATCGAATTTAATTTTGTGGTTACCCGGTTCTTTATATTCATTAACAAGCGTTGCAATCTCTCTTCCAAGAGGATCATAGACTTTCAAAGTTACAAAATCCGCCTCAGCAAGCTGATAACTAATAGTAGTTACCGGGTTAAATGGATTGGGATAATTTTGATACAACACAAAATCCGCCGGATAAATAATATCTGAATCAATATCTGTTTGACCGCTGAAGCTAAGCGTAACATAAACCGGCAAATGATCTGAAGCAGAAATCAAAGAATCGGCAAGCTCTCTTCCAAAAGAATTATTTCCATTGTTAATTGATTTATTAAAATGCATACCGTCATTACCGGCAATTTTATACGTTCCTTGAACGTATTGTATTCCGCCGGCATCTTTTACAGCTTTAGAAATTAAGATCATATCAAAACGGACAGTTAAATTTTGTGCATACATCGTATGTGTGTATGCAAAAGAAGGATTGTTTTCCCACTGACCTACAGCGTTCAATGGATCGTAAACATAGCCCGGTGTGGTTTGATCGAACAATTTTACAATTCCCGGTTCGGAGGCATTCAGAGAATTTAAATCACCAAGTACAAGGAAATCGGCATCTGCACGCAGCTGCGCTGTTCTGTTTCTCAAAACCGTAAGTTCTGTATTTCTTTTTGAAATATTATCATCATTGTTTCCGGTGAAACTGTTTGCTTTTAAGTGGAGCGAAAAAATTCTTAAAGTGTCATTCGTTGATTTATTTAAAAGCACAAATTCGTTAAACGGTCTTGTATATCCGCTTGTGGGATGTATTTTGTTTTCTAAAAATGTGAAAACCGATTCTTTATAAAAGAGAGCGCTGTTCATATAATCTGATTGAACAAATCCGCCCGATAAATATTTATATTCCAAAACATATTGGAGTAATTGGTTTACAGATTCTTGATAGAGAACTTCCTGGCAAACGAGAATATCCGGATTAACATAATTTATTACATATTTGAGAGCGGGATTATCCCAATCTAAATTTGGAGCTGCATTATAAAAAGAATACTCATGTATATTCCACGTCATTACCTTTACATTTTGTTGAGAAAACAAAGAAGAAGCTAGAAAAAGAAACAATATTATAGTTGATAATCTTTTCATTGGTTATTCCTAAAATTCTTATTACAATGATTAAATCTAATAAACATTTTATTATTTTTTAATAACTGAATTATTAATAATATCATCTGCACCATTTTATTTTTAGATGCATCAAAAAGTTATGAAAAAAATAATTTTACTTAGCTTGATTCTAATCATTGCGCTCGCGTGCGGAGAAAAATTCGAAGTCATAGAAGATTTCAGCAAAGAAAGCTATAATCTAGTAGATCAAAATTATAACGACGTCAAGTTTCCCGAAATTGTTAAAGGTAAAATTGCAGTTGTTGGATATATATTTACAAACTGCCCGGACATTTGCCCGCTGACAACCAACAATATGCGTTTGATACAAGAAAAATTGAAAGAAGAGAAAATCACAAATGTTGAATTTGTATCAATAAGCTTTGATCCGTTAGTTGATAAACCGGGAGTGCTAAAAAAATTTGCCGAAATTAGAAATCTTGATTTAAGTAACTGGACATTTTTAACCGGGGAGAAAAAAATCATTGATTCTCTTATGAAAAAAGTTGAAGTATTTGCATTTCCAAGCGATTCCACACTTCTACCGAGCGGAGAGAAAATTTTATATTATGTTCATACCGACCGGATTCAAGTTTGGGATTCTGAAAACCGGATCAGAAAAAATTATCCCGGCAGCAACATTAATATAGAAGAGATTGTTGAAGATATTAAAATTTTAAGAGACTAATTATTAATGAATAATCCGTCACAACCGCCGGACAAGTTTATAAAACAGAATGAATAATTAATGAGGGAATAAAGTGAAGAGAAAAATAATCCTATTTCTATTTTTCGCAGCATCAATCTATTCGCAAGATATCAAAGAGACAAAATTAAAAATAGTCGATCCGTGGATTCGTCCGGCGGCTGAAGGTTCAAACACAGCACTCTTTTTTGTAGTTGAAAATTCCGGTACAAACGCAGATACACTTTTAATGGCTAAGTCCACTCTATCAGAAGCTGTGGAAGTGCACGAGATGTACAAGAAGGGAGATATGATGGGAATGCGCGAAGTTCCATTTGTTGCTATTCCGGCAAATTCCAAAGTGGAATTCAAACCCCGCGATATTCATGTTATGTTAATCAAATTGAAGAATTATCTTAAAATCGGTGATACCGGTGAAGCTCTATTAGTATTTAAGCATGCCGGAGAAATTAAAGTAAAAGCCGTGGTGCGCGATATGCCGAAAATGAATGGGATGAAACACCAGTAATAATATAGATACTTCGTGGTTCTCTGTATAATTAAATTATATTATGGAGAACCACGAAGAAAAAACAAGAAACATTTTTTATTTTACTTCTATAAATCCTTTCGCCGCATCTTTGTGAACCATAAAATCCATCATTTTCAATTTCACATAATCTTCCGTAAAGAAATAGTATCCTTTAGGATCGGTATTCTGTGCGCTCGATCCCGAATCTTTAATCAAGTACCAATCTTTTCCGTTCTCCTCTTTATAGCCAACCAGATGAATTCCATGATCATCAGTTGTCGTTCCGTTGCTGAATCGTAATTGTCTGGCGTTCTCATCAATATATTGAGAAGGAATATCGAACTCTGGAATCATAAAAACTTTTTTCTCCCAATCTTTACCCGGCTCGCTCACATCCCCGCCGATACTTACTGTAAAACCTTTACGCACGGCATTCTTTAATATCTTCATAAATGTATCAAGCGGAACATTGTAATAATCTTTGTTGTGCCACCAGTTATCGGGCACTTCGTATTCCACTTGTTCGCCGTATGGTTGCTGCATGTAAGAAAGAACATCAACATAATCATCGGGATTGAGTTTTAAGTAATCGTTCAAATATGTTTTAGCAGTATATTCCTTTCCATCAACAACAAATTTTTCAGGAGGCATTCCGATGTAATGATTCATAATTGCTTTTACTGTTTTTATCGCGTCTTCTTCATTCCAATTATTTGTCTCTTTAACATTGTTTAAGTATGATTTAATCTCGTCGAACATTTTTGAATGATCATGATAAGTCTGTCCGGCAAGCAGACCACTATAAACATCCCAAGGCATACAGCCGTAAATTTTCCAATTTTTTGTAACCGCGTTAGCTTCAGAACCCTCAGCCACAGCCGAGTTTCCTCTTTCTTTAATGAATCGTTTGACGCGTTCAATATATTCGCAATAAGTTGTAAATGCTTCCGAGATGCGGACCTTTTTTCCGTAAAGACGGTAAACTTCCGATTCCATAAAAGAGGTAGTTGAAAAATTCCAGCATGTATTAGTCATTCCTTGTGATGTTGGAGGATTGTGCCATCCGTATTTGAATTCATCTAAACTTTTTGGTGCATTGAAGTTTGTAAGATCGACCTTGAATGATTTTTTTGATGAAGCTTCTTTTTTGTTAAATTCTTTTAATGATTTTTCGATTCCATCCATAAAAGGATTTGTCGGCTCGGCAAAAATTCCTTTATCTTTCTGCTGCGGAAGGATAATAGCTGGAATAATAAATAGAACTAAAAACAATAATGTGAGTTTCTTCATTTAATCCCCTGGATTTGTTAAAATTTCGCGTATGTAAAAATAGGTTAGTTGAGGAAAATAATTAAAGAAAAATTTCATCCCTCAATAAATATTGATCCTATTCTTCAGTTGTAATTTCAATCTTTTTACGTTTATAAATCTTTGAGGATTCTTTTACTTTAGGCAATTGTTTGGGTAACGGTATCCGTATCTTTTTCTTTTTCGGTTTCTTCTTTTTCATTCCAGAAAGTCAATTTACATCTGCAAATTCCTCAACATTGTTTTCAATTTCAACCCGTAAATTCAAGGTTTGTTTTTTTATCCCGTTTATATAAGTTGCAAGAAAAATTTTGGTACAAAATGAATCCATTGGTAAAAGCAATTAATTCATTTTCTCCATTATCTGAAAAATCACTCGCCGAACTTGAAGAGATAACCAGCTATCATTTTATAAAGAAGAACACACAATTATTAAAAATTGGTCAAGTTTCATATAATCTATATTTTATAGTTAAAGGATTAGGACGGGTCTATTACGTCCGCGATGGAGTTGATATTACTGACTACTTTGCAATGGACGGAAACTTTATCGGTGGAGTGGAAAGTATTTTTACCGGAAAACCTTCACACAAAGCAATAGAGACTCTTGAAGATTCTGAGATTTATACAATTAAGAATAAAAATTTTGAAGAATTGTGCACCAAATTTCATGATATTGAACGTGCGGGTAGAAAACTTGCAATTTTTGCTTTTCTTGTCGGACAAAAAAGAATTGAAAGCATACGGTTTCTCTCTGCAAAGGAACGTTACGATGAGTTGGAAAAACAATTTCCTGGAATTGTTAACCGTGCACCTTTAAAACATATAGCATCTTATCTCGGAACAACACAAGTCAGCATTAGCCGAATTAGAGCCGGCCTTCAATAATTTAACATATGTTAAATGTTTTCCTCCAATCACCGTATATTTTTGAACCCATCAAAAATATTTTTTAACACTTTAAAAAAATAGAGGGAAACAAAATGGAAAATAAATCAAGCAACAGCATTAATTATTATTTATTGAAAGTCTCCTTTTTTGCCGGACCGATACTTTTATTCTTTTCAGCAATGAGCTTTGTGCTTGGCGTTGGGTTGATACCGCCGGGAATAACAAGCTATGTTGAAGGAATCTTCGGTTCGTTTGCGCTAATATTTTTTGTACCGATCTACCTCGAACTCTCACGGCAGTTGGGCGCCACGCACAAAAAACTTGGAACTATTACTGCGTTCACCGGATTGTGTGGGGCGGTAGTCGGTGTCAGCCACGAATTGTTCCGTGTTATTGAATGGACTTTGCGGGCACGCGGCGCGGGTGATGAAGTGTGGGCGGCTTTTTATGCCGATCCCGGAATTGAGTACTTATCTGTTGGATTGTTGGGTCCGCTATTTCCGATTACATCAATAATATTAGGAATCGGATTTCTTAAAGCCGGTACAATGCAGAAATGGATCGCGTATTTTTTAATTTTCGCTGGAATTGGATTCCCATTAGCTCAAGTTGTGGGATGGGAGATTGGATTAAAAATTACATATCCCTTTGCAACAGTTCTTTGGTTGGCTTCTCTTATCTATATCGGAATCAATTACATAAAAAAATAATTTTTATGGGCGGTTCTTCCGCCCATTTCAATTAACAAAGGAGATTCATTCGTTGATTTAGTTTCTATTATAATTAATATTGCATTAATAATTTTCTTGTCATATCGCCGGATGCAAGTCATGGAAAAATTAACAACTATATTTTTTCTCCTTTCATTTTATTGCTCATTCTCTCAGCAAAATCTTTTAATCAATGTTTATAACAGAACAATTACAAGCTTGAATGGAGAATGGAATTATATTGTCGATCCCTACGAGAACGGTTATTATAATTACCGTTACCAGCCGTATGATCAGCAGAAGAACCCGGGCAAGGGAGCTTACTTTTTGAATGCTAAGCCCGAAAACAAAACTGAACTTATTGAGTATGATTTTGATAAATCGGGAATAATTAATGTACCCGGCGATTGGAACACGCAGAAGGAAAACCTCTTTTATTACGAAGGAACAGTCTGGTATAAAAAGTCTTTTGATTATATCAAGAAGAAAAATTCAAACCGAGTCTTTCTCTACTTTGATGCAGTTAACTACAAAGCAGAAGTTTATTTGAACGGAAAAAAACTTGGTACACACACCGGTGGATTTACTCCATTCAACTTTGAAGTAACGGAATATTTGAAAGAAAAAGAGAATTTTGTGGTCGTAAAAGTTGATAACAAAAGATTGAAAGAAGGCGTTCCAACTTTAAATACTGATTGGTGGAACTACGGCGGCATTACTAGAGATGTTCGGTTAGTTGAAGTTAGTGAAAATTTTATCGAAGATTATTTTATTCAGCTTAATCCAAAAAACAATAATCAATTGATAGGATATATTAAACTCAATGGAGAAAAAAAGTCCGGGGTTAAAATTCATTTAGCAATTCCAGAGCTTAAAATTGATCAAGCAATAATCTCGAAAGAAGACGGAAAAGCATCTTTAGAAATTGAAGTTCAGCAAATTAAATACTGGTCGCCGGAGAATCCCTATTTGTATAATGTAACAATTGAAACCGTTGATGATAAAATTACAGATCAAATCGGTTTCCGTTCAATCAAAACCGAAGGCGAGGATATTGTATTGAACGGTGAAAAAATATTTTTAAAAGGGATCTGCATTCACGAAGAAAAACCTTTTAAGGGCGGAAGAACCAACTCACCGGAAGATGCAAAACAATTATTAACATGGGCAAAAGAACTTGGATGCAATTATGTGCGGCTTGCACACTATCCGCACAACGAGAACATGGTTCGTCTTGCAGACAAAATGGGAATACTTGTTTGGGAAGAGATTCCGGTCTATTGGACAATTCAATGGGAGAACGAAGAAACTTTCGGAAACGCTTCCAACCAGTTGGGGGAAGTTATAACACGCGATAAGAATCGTGCTTCGGTAATTGTTTGGTCGATGGCAAATGAAACACCGGCGAGCGATGAAAGAAATATTTTTCTTACAAAACTTGCAGAGCATACACGCAAACTCGATCCGACACGATTGATCAGCGCCGCGCTAGAGCAGACGAATTACAAAGGCGATCCAAACACACGTACAATAAACGATCCTTTTGCAGATGTTGTTGATCTAATCAGTTTCAATCAGTACATCGGATGGTACGATGGCACACCGGAGAAATGCAAAAATATAAATTGGGTTATCACTCAAAATAAACCGGTTATAATTTCAGAATTCGGTGCCGATGCAAAGTATGGTTTTCATACCGATAGTTTAACTCGATGGTCGGAAGAATATCAGGAATATTTATACGTAGAAACATTGGCAATGATTGATAAAATTCCCCAATTGCGAGGAATTTCGCCGTGGATACTAACTGATTTCAGGTCGCCACGAAGAAATTTGCCGGGTATTCAAGACGGATGGAACAGAAAAGGATTGATATCATCCGAAGGTGAGAAGAAAAAAGCATTTTTTGTTCTGAAAAAATATTATGAATCAAAATTGTAGGGAATGCAAACCTTGCATTCCTAAATAAATATGTAGGGAACGGGTTTCCCGTTCCCAGAATAATAGGGGATAGGAAACCCATCCCCTACAATACAATATTAATTAAAAATCAGTATGAAAAAAGAATTACCAGATAGAAAACCAACGCGATACAAAGATTTCTATTACAGTTCAGAAGGATATTATTTTGTTACGATTTGTGCGGATGGAATGAAAAGTTATTTTGGTAAAATCCGCAATGGAGAAATGAAATTAAACAGTATCGGTAAGATTGTAGAAAAATGCTGGTATCAAATTCCCGAACATTTTAAGAATGTAGAATTGGATTATTTCCAAATAATGCCGAACCATTTGCATGGAATTATTATAATTAATGGTTTAGGGAATGCAAACCTTGCATTCCCGAATAATAATGTAAAAATTTCAAATAACGGGAACGCAGAATTTGCGTTCCCTACCGACCGTACAAAAATGACATTGTCAAAAATCATACAACAATTCAAACGGCAAATTACGATTGAAACAAAACAAAAACTCTTCCAACGTTCATTTTACGACCGCATAATCAGAAATGAAAAAGAACTCTATAACATCCGGAAATATATTTCTGACAATCCTTTGAAATGGGAATTTGAAAAAGACCGCCCGGAAAATCTCAACATCTAATTTTAAATTATTAACATTTCAACACGCACAAACTTTATAAGACAACCAATCTCTTATCAACCCATGTTTATTGTATTGATTCTCCTATCCGGCAATGTTAACTTTTCATTAGTTCAGAAGTTCGGAAGGGAAATCAATGAAAAAATTTATTTCTATAATTTTTCTTTTCTTTCCTTTAATATCGTGCAGCACGGACCCAGACGGAGACACTAATCCCAATAGCAATGATTGGATCATCTCTTCTCCGGCAGAAGAATCTTTAAACAATACTCTTCTAGAAGAAGGATTTGATCAAGCAGAATTATTAGGATACGTTAACAGTATAGTAGTTGTACTTAACGGAAAGATTGCTGCGGAAAGATATTTCAACGGCGGAAATATTGAGAGTTATCAAACCATCCGTTCGGTTTCCAAAAGTTTTCTTTCAGCTTTCATCGGTATTGCCGTGGAAAAAGGAATTCTCAGACTCGACCAGAAAATAGTTGATTTCTTTCCCGAGTACCGGGTCTATATAAATGATTATCGCTTCGAAAATATTACAATAGATCACCTTCTAAAAATGAGGTCGGGAATCCAGGGCGATGAGGATTTCTATTTCACTTTTACGAACAGCAGCAATTGGGTAAGGGAAATTTTAAGCTCGTGGCTCAGCTTCGATCCCGGAACAAGAATGCAGTACATAACCGCCGGCACGCATCTGCTCGCTGTTATTCTTGCAAGAGCATGCGGTAAAACTGCTCTTGAATTTGCAAATGAAAATTTCTTTTGGGATTGTAATTTTGAAGTGCGCGATTGGATGCAAGATCCGCAAGGCAATTACTTCGGTGGTAATAATATCCATTTAACAACACGGGATATGGCGGTACTCGGACTTATCTATTTAAATAACGGAAGATTAAACGGAAGACAAATCGTTCCGGAGGATTGGGTGGAAAAATCAGTTGTCACTTATTCCGGAAATTCGTCAACATCGTGGGGACAAATGAGTAAGGTCGGTTACGGATATTTGTGGTGGCTCGGCGAAGTTAATGGTTATAGAATTTTTACTGCTATCGGGCATGGCGGACAGTTTGTATTCTGCATTCCATCGCTCAATATGATAATTGCTACGCAGTCATATCCAAATGGTGATTGGGAATCTGCAGACGAACAAGAGCGCGGAGTTATTGATATTATTGCTGATTATATTTTACCGGCTGTTAAGTAGGGAATGCATACCATGCAGTCCCAAATGTAAAAATCGGGAACGCAAAATTGTTAAACGTAGGGAACGGCTTCCGTTCCGAGAGTAGATTAAGAAAGCAGTGATTCTGCCGGAACGTTAAATTTTTTATGAAGCTCTCTCATCATCTTCACGGTAAGTTCACGTTTACCACTTAAAATTTCCGAAACTCTATTCTTCCCGCCAATTGCTTCTGCGAGATCGGATTGTTTAATACCGAGATGTTCCATTCTAAACTTTATTGCCTCTAAAGGGTTGGGAGGATCGATTGCAAAATGTTTTTGTTCATATGCTTCAACAAGTGTAACAAGAACATCGATCAGATCACCATCAGAGGTGTTCGGCTTTAACTTTAAAAGTTGATCAAATAAAATTATTTTCTAAATTAAAGCTGTTTCGACACTCACCAACTTTAGAATATTAAATGTAATAGTTTTCTCAAGAGTATTGAAAAAATCAAATTTCTAACAATTAGAGTGAAAAATCGGAAAAATATTTACCATCTAATATTTTTCTTCATTGAATATAATTCAAATACTTTGGAGTGATAAACTGAAAGACTTTCATAATCAAGAAAATTTACTCTATTTCTAATTGGAGAATATGCAACGGAGTTAATTTTATCTATAAACTCTCGCTCCCTTACTTTATCGGCGACAATATTAAACTTAGTATTAAAATCTTGTAATTCAAGAAATTTCAATAATGAACTATGAATATTTGTTGAATGCTCTATTTCAAATAACGAGGCTGGAAATTTTCTAGCATTAAACCAACTTACATCAATTGTTGAAGCTTTTCTTAAAATATTGTCGTAAGTAAATGGATAGAATTCTGTAATTGAAACAAACTCTTTCAATGGCTTGGTTAAATATTTTTTATTTTTATCTTGATAAGGTATAAAAGTTTTAAAACCCTCAACATTACCTATTTCAACAAGCAACCCTTGATAATAAGTATGGTTAAATTCCTCATTAAATTTTTGATCGGTTTCCATCTTAAGATTAAGTGTTTTTAATACATTGTTTTTGTGAGAAGTTAAAGCCCATAGCCCGGGTTTTATTTTAAAGAAAAACCTTTCATCTTGAACAATTCTTCTAATACTTGCAAACGGTGTTCTAGTTTTCCATTTTTTCACATCAACACTTTGATATAAAAAAGCCAAGGTAGCAAAGCCACCTTTTTTTTCCATAACCTTAATAACTTCTTCATATTGTTTCATAAAAAGCCTTTAATGAAGTTTTTAATATCTTCTTTTGAATATCTTTCAATAATTTGGTGTTTTAACAATAATATTAATTCTTTTCCATCAAAATCCCATTCATCAAATGGTTCTGTAGTATCAGAGAGCCATTTTCTTATCAAATTAAGTTTTTTCTGCTCTGTTAATAAAAAATTTTCATCCATAATTAATACCGTTGTTCGAGCAACTGAGTTTTACCACCAGCCCACTTTAAAAAGGGTTTTGCAATTAAAACCATTATTAAAAAACATATTAATCTGTTCATTATTTAAATCAAATATAGCAATACTAAGTAAACAAAAACTATAATGATTTTAATAAAAAGTTAATTTTGGCATTGTTTATCTAATAGTTGTATAAAATTTTCCATTCCGCACTATTTTGGAATTGGTTAATTTTTGAGCAGCAAATAAAACTAATTAATACCAGATTCAATTACTTGAAATCAATCAAGTCCCGAAACCGGACTGCCGTAGGCAGTCAAGTTCGGGATGACAAAATCAAAAAAGGAGTACGAATGAAACGAATTTCTGTATTTCTCTTTCTACTGTGTGCCGTCATTACGGCACAAGAGAAGCAGATCAAAGTTGATTACACGCGTGTTGTGCTTCCAAACGGATTGAACGTTCTTCTTCACGAAGATCATACAACTCCAATGATAAGCGTTAACATGTGGTATCATGTAGGATCTGGCAACGAGAAACCGGGACGCACCGGTTTTGCACATCTCTTCGAGCATCTGATGTTCGAAGGATCGAAGAACGTTCCCGAAGGAAAGTTCGATGAATGGCTCGAAGCCGTGGGCGGAAACAACAACGGTTCCACCAACACCGATAGAACAAATTACTGGGAGAACGCACCGGGCAATGCGCTCGAACTAGTTCTCTTTATCGATTCCGACAGAATGTTTTACTTGCCCGATGCAATGACACAAGAAAAACTCGATGGACAGCGCGAAGTTGTGAAGAACGAAAGAAGGCAGAGCTACGAGAACCAGCCGTACGGACTTGCGTGGGAGATACTTTCTAAAAATGTTTATCCCGAAGGGCACCCGTACAACTGGCAGACCATCGGTTCGATGGACGATCTTAATGCAGCAAGTCTTGAAGATGTGCTTGAGTTCTTCAGATTATATTATGCACCGAACAATGCATCGCTTGCTATTGCCGGTGATATCAGCATTCCCGAAACAATCAAGCTTGTAGAAAAATGGTACGGGGAAATTCCACGCGGCAAACCGGTTCCGCCGATAGATCCGCCGGTATCAAAACTGACAGAAGAAAAAATACTTGTGCATGAAGATAATGTACAGCTTCCTCGTCTCTACATGGTCTGGATAACACCTCAGGCATTCAACGCCGGTGATGCCGAGATGGATCTGCTTGCAAAAATATTTGCAGCCGGAAAAGATTCCCGTCTTTACAAACGTCTTGTTTATGATCTTCAGATAGCACAAGATATAAATGTATTCCAGGGCTCGTCAAAATTATCAAGCGAGTTTTATATCATCGCTACTGCACAGAGCGGGCATACACTCGATGAATTGAAAAATGTTATTCAGGAAGAGATCAATAAAATTAAAACCGAACCTCCAACAGAAAGAGAGCTGCAGAGAGCTGTCAATCAAACCGAATCGGAGTTTCTGGACCGTCTTGAAAGTGTCGGCGGATTCGGCGGTAAAGCCGATCTGCTGAATCATTACTTCTACTACACCGGCAACCCGGATTACTTCAACGAGGATCTGAACAGATACAAAGGAATAAATGCAAATGATATCCGCGCAATGGCTCAAACTTATCTGCCCGATAACGGAAGAGTAATACTGAGTGTTGTCCCGAAAGGAAAACCCGATCTTGCCGTTCAGAAGAAAGATGGAGGTGTGAAATGAAAAAGAAAGAAACTAAGTACCTGAGTGCCGGAGTACCAAAGTTCGTGAGTACAATTGTAATTGTTGTAACGCTATTTGCATCCTCAAATTTACCGGCGCAGATTGCAGATAGAAGCAAAGTTCCTCCGCTCGGGGAACCGAAAAAATTGAGTCTTCCGGAAATTCAAATGTTCGAACTTTCCAACGGATTGAAAGTTGTGCTGATGGAAAAACACACTGTTCCGCTTGTTCAGATGAATGTTGTTGTAAGATCGGGAAGCGTTAATGATCCCGATGATAAGAGCGGGCTCGCAAGTTTTACAGCTGATATGCTTGATGAAGGTGCCGCCGGAAAAACTTCACTTGAATTAGCAGATGCAATTAATTATCTCGGTGTACGCATATCAACATTTTCGAGATGGCATAAGATGGGAATAAACCTCCACTCCCCCCTTTCAAAATTTGATGATGCACTGAAAATTGTTGAAGATATTCTGCTTCATCCGGATTTTCCACAAAAGGAATTAGATAGAATTAGAAATGAAAAGTTAACAACACTTCTACAATGGCACGATCAGGCGACAACGATTGCAAATGTTATGTTCCAGAAAACTTTATTTGGTAAAGATCATCCATACGGTAGACCAGCAATAGGTAATGAAAAATCGCTGAAAGGTTTTAATGTAGATGATCTTAAAAATTTCCATTCGAAATTTTTTAAAGCTAACAATGCTTATCTACTTGTAGTTGGCGATATAACAAAAGATCAGCTTTTACCGAAACTGGAATCTGCTTTCGGCAAATGGGAAAAGGGAGAAGTACCGGCAGCAGAATTAGAAGAAACAGATCAAGTGAAAAAACGGGTGATTTATTTAGTTGACAAACCGGGTTCTGCGCAATCTGTAATAATGATAGGCAGAATTGGAACCGAAAGATTAACGGAAGATTATTTCCCTATAACAGTAATGAACACAATACTTGGTGGCTCGTTCACATCGCGTTTAAATAACAATTTACGTGAGCAGCACGGCTACACATACGGTGCCGGATCGGCATTCGATATGCGTCCGTATCCCGGACCGTTCGTTGCGCGTTCTTCCGTTCAAACTGAAGTTACTGATAAAGCATTGGTTGAGTTTTTCAAAGAACTGAACGGGATTTTGAAACCGGTTCCCGAAGAAGAATTGACGCGTGCAAAGAATTATGTTGCTCTCGGCTACCCGGAAAATTTCCAGACCGTTGCTGATATAGCATCCAATCTGGAGGAACTTGTTGATTACAATTTGCCGGGTGATTATTTCAATAATTATATAGGTAATGTTTTAAGTGTAAACGACGAACACGTTACAAAGACGGCAAAGAAATATATTGTTCCGGATAAAATGGCTGTTGTTATTGTTGGTGATAAAAGCAAGATAGAGGATGGAATTAAAAAATTAAATCTTGGCGAGATAAAACACTACAAGATTGAAGATGTTTTAGGAAAGAAACCATAAGTTCTACCAATTGGGCTTTTAAAACCCACCCAATAGTCCCCTCCGCCGGAGGGGACATAAAGGGGCGGATTTATTACTCGCCATAAATTGTTACTACAATCCTTCTTGCCCCGCCACGGTTCCGGTGCTCGCATAAATAAATTCCTTGCCATGTACCTAAATTAAAATTTCCATCAGTTATCGGAACGGTAACAGAACTTCCTAAAATTGATGCCTTGATGTGAGAAGTCATATCATCCGTACCTTCGAGAGTGTGTTCGTAATATTTAGCATCGGATTCCGGTACAGCTTTGTTGAAATATTTTTCCATATCGGCACGTACGGATGGATCAGCATTTTCGTTAATTGTTAGTGATGCAG
The DNA here is from genome assembly GCA_964464825.1 of uncultured Melioribacter sp. GTDB lineage: Bacteria > Bacteroidota > Ignavibacteria > Ignavibacteriales > Melioribacteraceae > DYJK01. The sequence continues at coordinate 24,766 of CAYXKL010000021.1, forward strand.
ATGTGTGCTTAATAAAAATATGTGCAATACCGGTTTTAATATTTTTTATTTCCGGAATATGCAGAAGGATTTCATCTGTTATCAAATGAAATCCCCGCGGCTTAGGTTTTAATGTAATTTCTTTTTGTATGATCATATAATTTTAATAACCGATTCTTCTTACCGGTTTTTCTTCTTCAATTATTAATTGCTTTATCGTTTCGAATATTATGTTTATTTGTTTCTGCTGCTCTGCGAATTTTTTAATTGTTTTTCTTTCAAGTTCTTTTAACTTTTGCGCAAGTGCATCGTTGCTGTAAAGAAATTTTCTTATTTGAACAAAAGCTCTCATTATAGCAATATTAACTTGTACTGCACGCGGACTATTAAGAACCGAGGATAGCATTGCAACACCTTGTTCCGTGAATACATAAGGCAAATACTTTGAATGAGCGCCTCTTTTTAAGGTCACAAATTGTGATCTTAAAGACCGATACTCAGCAATATTAAGTTGGAACATGAAATCATCGGGAAATCTTGAAAGATTTCTTTTAACTGCTTGATTTAGCACTCTAGTTTCAACACCATACAATTCAGCAAGGTCTTTATCAAGAAGAACTTTTTCGTTCCGGACAAACAATATTTTTGATGTTATTAAGTCTATAGGGATAATTGATTCTGATTGAGCTTGCTGCTTTGCCATTATCAAAATTCCTTATTTGTGCATTATAAATTGCCGAACATAAATAAGATTATCAAGAACACTCAATAAAAAACAGACAGAAATTTTTCCGGCATACTAATTCTTATTCTTTTTATGAAAATTTTTCATCTCTTTATGAACAGTCTTCCATTTTCTTTTTTCTTCTAACTGTGCCGATATGTTTTGTTTTGATTCCAGATATTTTATTTCTTTGAGCAGCTTAAGATAATGTTCATAACGCTCTTTTGATATTTTTCCCACTTCTACTGCTTTTAGAACAGCACATCCAGCTTCGTGTGTATGTGTACAATCGGAATATTTACAATAGCCGGCATACTCATCGAATTCCGAAAATGTTTGAGCTAATCCTTCTTCGGCATTCCACAATCCGAACTCACGCATACCGGGAGTGTCAATCAAAATTCCGCCTGACGACAGAACAATCAATTCCCGTTTTGTAGTAGTGTGTTTTCCTTTTGAATCAGTTAATCGCACTTCGTTTGTTTTTAGAGCATCGCTGCCGAGTAGAAGATTTATCAACGTAGATTTTCCGACACCAGAAGAGCCGATAAATGCAATAGTAATTCCCTCAGAAATGAATTTTGATAATTCATTAATTCCGTTTTTATTAACTGCGCTTACGGCAACAATATCGGCGGTATCAATTCTATTTTTTACTGAGGAAAATTTTTCATCTAAATCATCGCAGAGATCGGATTTATTTAAAACTATTACCGGTTTTGCACCGCACTGATTTACGGCAGCTAAATATCTTTCAAGACGGTTAATATTAAAGTTGCTGTCAAGCGATTGAACAATGAATACAACATCAACATTTACGGCAATTATCTGTTCGTCAATTTTCCGGTCGGCACTTTTTCTTGAAAGTTTTGTTCTTCGCGGAAGAAGATCATGAATTACCGCTTGTGTGTTATCATTGAATAATGATATGACAACCCAATCTCCAACCTTAGGCATCTCTGATTGTTTTTCGACAGCAAAAATGAATTTTCCGGAAACCTCTCCGATCACCTCGCCGTATTCAGTTTGAATTAAATAATTTGTTTTGTTTTCAATTGTAACTCTGCCGCATTGGAATCCTTCTTTGGAGTAGTTTGAAAAAGCAGAACTGTAAAAATCATTCCAGCCGAGTGAAGTTAAATTTATCATTTTTTCTCCATGCTTAAATTAACTATTAACAAATGTGATTAAAAATTATGAACCGTTTTTAAACAGTGTGAATTAATAGACGTACCAATCCCGCAGATATTTAAACCTTAGGATCGGCAGTTAAGCAAGGATTGCCGGATGCGAATTGATGTGTAAATAAGTATTGATAAATCTAATACGTGTTAATTAATTGATATGTAAAAATAATCTTACTTAGTATTGTGTGCAAATATATAGTGTAAGAGCCGCCGTTAAAGGCAGCTCTTACTGCAAACTATTTTTTTGTTGTCGAAATTATCCAATCAGAAATTATTTTTAGAGCATCCACAGAAAAAGTTTCTTCAATTTCTCCGTACTCAGATACAGCGCCGGTTTTTGATGTTTGAAACAAATGATTTAATCCCGGTAATTCTTTGATAATAAAATTTGTATTACCGGCAGATTTTAATGCAGATTCAATTGCGGATAGATTTTCTTTGGGAGGCACTTGAAGATCTTTCTCACCATTCAAAGCTAGTACCGGAATGGTTACGGTTTCTAAATATGGTTTCGGATCGAACTTTAAAAAGAATCTGAACCACGGACTTAATATTATTTTTACATTTCTTTCGAAAGATTCTCTGTTGTTATTTGGATCAGCTTTTTCTTCATCGGTCATATCTGCATAATCAGCATTGTAAAGTTCTTCAAGTTTTTTATATGCCGAGGAGCTATCAGCTTCATATGAAATGATATCATAAATCTTTTTGTTTTTATTTACTCGCTCTTCAATTTTACTTTCTTCTGTTCCTTCTGCTCTAAGAATTAATTCTGTTTGAAGAAGAAGTATTTCTTTTCCTGTTAATCCGGGACCGGCAAGCAAGACAATAAATGCAACATCGTTGGAAGAAGAAGCCGCCATCGGGGCAATCATTCCCCCCTCACTGTGACCAAGCAGACCAATCTTTGATTTATCTATCTCCACACGGGTTTTTAAAAAATCAACCGCTGCTAATACATCTGTAACAAAATCCACAGAAGTTGCTTCAGTTGGATTTCCTCCGGATTTGCCGACACCTCTATCATCATATCTCAACACAGCAATTCCATTGCGTGTTAAATGATCGGCGATCACTAAAAATGGTTTGTGATTAAAAATAGTTTCGTCTCTATCTTGAGCGCCGGAGCCGGTAATAAGTATTACCGCCGGAAAATTATTCCCATCACTTGGATAAGTTAGCGTGCCGGCAAGATTTATTTTTGCAGCTTTGTTTTCAAAAACAATTTCTTCTTCATTATATGGAAAAGGATTCTGCGGAGTTTGAGGACGGCGGACTTCTGTTACTTTATCTACCTTCTTAAAATTTAATGGTAATTTCATCCCGGCCTGGGAAAAGGTACCAACTGCCGTCATAGAATCTTTTTCTATTTTACCAGTATAAGAAGCACCAAGCTCCGTGATTGTAAATTTTAGGCTGTCATCAGTTAACGTTAATAATGATAGCGGAATGTTGTTGGCACCCTGATCGGGACTGTCTAAAAAAGCGCCGGCAGTGCTGTCTTCATTCAAGAATGTTTTTAAAACCAAGCGTAACGAAACCGTACCGAATTTAATTTTACCTTCCCAAAAACTATTGAATTCTTTCTGTTGATTTTCCTGGGCCATTAAATTTAAAGAGAGAGTTAAAAAGCAGATTAAATAAACCATTAACTTTTTCATTTTTTTCTTAACCGTTTATTTATTGATCAGTATTGTCGTCAGTTTTATTGTCTGGTGTATCACCACCGGAGTTATTAATTAATCTTCCACTTTTACGTAAAGCATCTTTAAGTAGAAATTCTATTTGTGCATTAGCGCTACGTAGTTCATCGGCAGCCCATTTTTCAAGTGCATAATAAATCTGTTCATCAATTCTTAGTAAAAATTTCTTTTTTTCTGCCATTATAATTACGAAGCGGCGGCAACCGCACCGCGCCTTTCATTTAATAATTGAATATAAACAACTAAAAGTACAACCCATGGATATTTATCTAATAGCTCAGATTTTTTTTCAATTGTAATTTCAAGTATAGTTTTAAAAGAGAATCTTTTTTTTATGCTTACAATTTTAATTTGTGAAGAATTATAAATTTCAATAAGCCAGCCAAGTTTTTTAGAAACTATTTCGAATGACTCTCCTTTAGGAAGTTCAACTTTGCCTCGCGACCTCCATTTTTCACTAACAAATTTTGCAATGGACATCTCTTTTCCCTTCTCGCGGATTTCAATATCGGATCTCCAAAATCCCGGCTGGTAAAATTCCCAATCACCCAAAGAACCGCTTGTTTCTGCACTTGTACTGAAAAATTTTGGCTGTGTTAATGATGCAAGTAATTCATCACCAACTCTCAATTCATAATAATGTTTGAATATCGAAGGCTGGGTTAATCTAATTGTTTGTCCAAAATAATCTGAAATTGTTTTCATTACTTTAAATATTTATTTGTTATTTACTCGTCGTTCTGCATCCATTACTCTTCACTAAATTATTGATAAAGTGTTCCGGTATTAATAACAGGCTGAACCGAAACCTCGCTTACCAGAGCAACCAATAAATTATTTACCATAGTTGCTTTTTTTTCCTCGTCTAGTTCTACTATATGCTGCTGACTTAAAGATTTTAATGCCATATCTACCATACCGACAGCCCCTTCAACTATTTTAGTGCGAGCCGCAATTACTGCTTGTGCTTGCTGTCGGCGAAGCATCGCTTGTGCAATTTCCGGCGCGTATGCTAAATGACTAATGCGAGATTCAATGACTTCAACACCGGCAACAGCTAAACGGGATTGAACTTGTATCTTGAGTTGTTCGGAAATTTCTTGTGTGTTTCCTCTCAATGAAGCTTTATCCTCGTCGGAAGAGTCATAGGCATAATCTGTTGCCAATCCGCGGATAGCTGTTTCACTCTGTATAGCAACAAACTGCTCATAATTTTGAACATCAAATAATGCACGTGCCGAATCTACCACACGCCAAACATTAACGGCGGCAATTTCGATCGGGTTGCCATGTAGATCATTAACTTTTATTTTATCACTGTTGAAATTGTGAATGCGGAGTGATACTTTTTTCTTTTCTGTAAATGGATTAACCCACCAGAATCCGGAATCGCGAATAGTGCCGGTATATTTACCAAACAAAATTAAAACGCGGGAATCGTTCGGTTGAATTACTGTAAATCCGCCAAAGGAAATAAAAATAATTAACATCAGCGGTATGAAGAACCACAAATAATTTGTGTCTTCAGTAATTATCCCGTTACGAAGTAGATAGATTTCCAGTATAATCAGCAGAACAATAAAAAATAGGGCAAGAAAACCATTTGTTTTTTTTGCAGTTTTTTCAACAATAGCTTCCATTTTATAAACTCCTTTGATTTGCTATCACAATGATATCATATTGATAGCTTAATGTCAAGATAAATTTCTATAAAAGTTTAGCTTAAAAAAGGTAAACAATTAAATAAAACGAGTTATTTCGGATTGGTTATTAATTAAATAGATGGGTTTAAAACAAAAAACCCGCTAATTAGCGGGTTTTTGTGATCATGAAAAAATATTATTCTTAGCGAATAACTTTAACTTCTGATGCTTGCAATCCTTTAGGACCTTTGGTAACAGAAAATTCAACTTTATCATTTTCTTGTAAAGTCTTGTATCCATCGCCAACTATAGACTGAAAATGTACGAATACATCTTCTCCGCCTTCTTGAGAAATGAAACCAAAACCTTTTGTGCTGTTAAACCATTTAACAGATCCTTGTTTGCGCTCTGCCATGACAGATGCTCCTTTTTGTTTGTTAATAATTGATTGTTTACGACAGAGCTTTAAAATCTACTGAAGGGTTCGAACGAATTGCGTCTACTTCTGCATCTACTTCTAAAGTTACTGCCATTACGGATGTAAACATATATAAAGATTTCAAACAATCCAAATTATTTTTGAACAGTTATAAATTGGATGTCAATCAAAAATATTAGTTAAAGTGGAAGTATTTTCATCAATTTAAGAGCCATAATAACAATTGCTACAACAAGAACACCTTTAATGAATTTATCCCCTTTCTTAATAGAATGTTTTGTTCCCCACCATCCGCCGGCAGCATTTCCTAATCCCAGACTTATACCCCAATACCAATTAACATTTCCTGAGATTACAAAAATTAGTAGAGCTGGAATAGTCAGAATGAGAACAATAAATACTTTGTGCATATTAACATAAATAAGACTGAAATTTAATGCTTTATTAAGAACAGCCATCAGGATAAAACCAATTCCAATTTGAATGAAACCGCCGTAAAAACCGATTGCTAAAAATGATAAAATTAAAGGGAGAGTAATTCTTTTGTTCTCGCTATCGTCATTTATTTTTGATTTTGAATTAGGTAAAATCATTGGCAAGGTAATAGCAATCATAACAATGCCGAGAATAGTTTGAAATAAATCATCATCAATTTTAATTGCCAATAATGCGCCGGCAACAGCACCGGGCAAAGTGAGGAGCGAAAGTTTCAAACTCAAATTGAATTGCTCATATTTTTCTTTTTTGAATGCATAACTGGAGCTGACGCTCTGCATAAGAATAGCTATTCTGTTTGTACCATTTGCAGTTGCTGAATCGAGTCCAAGAAATATAAGTGCCGGAAGTGTAAGCGAAGAACCGCCGCCGGCATTTACATTAATTACAGCCGCAACAGCACCAATAACAAATAAAATTACAGATGATAGAAGATCGTTCAATTCCATTAAACAGAAATTTTTGATTGGAAATCTAAAACAAATTTTTTAGAAATGTAGGCGTAGAGATAGAATCTACGCCTTAAAAATTATTTATTAGGAGTGAATTTAGTAACCGCATTACGTATCGGCTTTACAGTTCGCAAGTATTCATAGATTGAACCTAAATCTTCATCGGTCATGCCGGCATACATTGTCCAGGGCATTGCAGTATTGAAATCGGTCATTGATGTTGATGCAATTACATTGCTATCCGGATTCATAATTTTAAAACGTGCAATAAATTGATCTTTCGTCCAATTACCGATACCGGTAGCAGCATCTGGAGTAAGATTTGCGCTTCTAACAACGCCACCAGGAAAATTAAATTCAGAACCACCGGCAAATGCTTTTTCCATTATATATTCACCTTTTACTTGCTGGGTGTGGCAATCAAAACAAGCCGCCAATTTAGTTATATATTCTCCGTACTTAACCGGATCATTTTTATCAGGCTCCGGTGATGGATTGAAAGATTTTGGAGGAATTGTTTTAACAATAAAGTTCAGCGGAAAATTTAAACTTCCTTCCGGCACTTCATTTTCAATCGGCTTTAATGAACGAATGTAAGCAATAATTGAATAGAGATCTTCTTTTGTTAAATGATTGTAATTTAGATAAGGCATTAATGGAAAGAATGCATCGCCGTCTTTGTTTACACCGCATGTAATTGCACGGATTAGTTCTCCATCAGTCCAATCACCAATTCCAGCCGGAGTAATATTTTTTGCATAGAGAGTTCCGGGGAAGCCTATTTCTTCACTGAATTTATCACCACCCATCCCCCAAGTTTCTAGTTTTGGCGGACCGGAAAACTTAGACCAGTCACGCTCGGAATGACAATCCATACAGATTGTTACGTGCTTAGCAAGATATTCACCGCGTGCAAGTCTAGCCGGAGTAATTTCCACTTTCTCGTTAGTTGGTGGATTTACATCCGGATATGCAGAATTGAAATAAATTAAAAATGCTACAATTAAAACTGCTACGCCCCCGATTATATATGCAAGAATTTTTAAGAATTTCTTCATTTAACCCTTTAGCCCCTTTTTTTAGAGATATAAATGTAATTTAATAAAAGTGGATTTAACATCCGATAAAAAATTTAATAGTGTTATGACGCCGGTATTTGCTAAAAGGTTGCCCGATCTGTAAAAAATTTTTAAGATCCGGTTTGGATATTATCCAAACCGGAATTAATAAATATTATAATTCGATTTGTACACCGGCAAAAACCGTAATGAATGTAGTTGTTGAAGTTGAGGATTCTTCAACGGTTGTATCACCTTCTTGATAAGTGGAAGTTTGAGATACTTCGGCACTATTGCCGTTAAATTTTGCATCGAGATTCAGATAGATTTTTGGTGCAACTTTGTAAAGAAAACCTAATCCAACTGCCCAAGCACCCTTTGTTTGTGTTTCAGTTGTTTTAACATCATAAGATTGACCGCCAATATTTACATCTTCTGCGGAGACGCTCATTATGTGAAGACCAATATTTACACTTGCATAAGGTTTGAAATCAGATTGTGCAAAGAAATATTTTCCGCCAACCATTAAAGGAATAATAGAGAGAGGCGCTTCAACGTCAACGGTTTCATCTACACCCAAGTCTTTTAACATATCATTGAAAAGATCATCGTTAAAACCAAATCTGTAATAACCGGCAGAAGCTGAAAGCTGCCAATCAGGAGTTAGATCATAAGTCAGCGATGCATTACCCCCGAAACCAAGATTGTAAATATCACCAAAATCGCCGCCCGGTGAAGCAATGCCGGCATTTATACCAACCCCGAATTTACTTTGAGCGGTTGATAATGTTGTTAATGAAATTAATAATATTAAAAGAAATAATTTTTTCATTTCTGCCCTCATTATTTATTTACGAATAATTTTTTGATGTAGTAATGCAAATATAATTATTTAAGAAACTCTATCAATAATAGATACATAGTTAATGTTTTTTGATTTTCCGTGTTTGTAAAGTTCCCAGGAAATATAAGTATTTTGAAAAAGAACATAAAAGACCGGACCTAAAGCAGCAGCCGGACTCATAAATGTAAGCGCTATCCAAATAGTGAATGCATTATTTTTTTGTCCGAGCGATTGGCTTGCCTCGTGAGCATATTCTTTTCCGCCGATAAACCAGCCTAACAGAAAGTAGAAAAAACAGATCAATGCAGAAAAAAGACCGATCAAAAAAATAATTTCGATTCCGGTGCTCAGTTCATTGCGAATATAACTTGATGCATCCGATGTTGCGATATAAATGTTCGCAATCAGAATATAGAACGAGGAATCTCTCCATTCTGCAAGCCGCTTCCAGATTTTTGGAACTCCATATTTCAGCAATTGTGCTGCAATCAAAGGGATTGTGAACGTAATTAAAACCGGGATTAAAATTTCGATAACGGAAATATCAATATTGTTGTTAAGAATCAACGGAAGGAAGAGAGGAAGAATTATTGCCACTGCGGCGTTGCTTAATATTAAAGAGATCATTGTGTACTCGACTTTTTTTCTCTTTAAACTAATTATAACCGGAGCCGCGATTGCTGTGGGTGCGGCAGAGGCAATAAATAATGCCTGAGCAAGCAGATTGTTGAAATTATTAAACGCAAAAAATATTATGAGAGGCGAAACAATTATTATCACAAGAATTATAAAATGCTGTTTGGTTAGAATGTTCCGGTCAAATTTCAAATCGAGAAAAGAGAAAAATAGGAGAGCCATTAATAGGTACCGGATAAGGAAAGTAAATTTTTCTCCGTAAGGGAAAAAAATTCCAAGCGTGATCGCAGAGAGAAGAAGAAAAGTATTCATACAGCCGTTTATTTTTCACACAAACTTATAAAGGATTGGTGTGCTCTGCAATCATTTGCTAAGAAACGGGATCTGTTTTTTAGATGATACAGATTATGTATTAAATTCTGTCGGTAAATAGTTCTTGGCAGACGGTAAACAATTATTTTTTAGCTACCCAGCCCCAGACGCCAACAATTAAAGTAATCGGACAGATTATTACAGCAAGAATAAACGAAGCAACGCTTAATGTGCTAAACAAATCATTTAATAGTTTGCTCGTTGAATGACTGCCGGTCATTGATTCAAATAGATTGTGTAAGATTACAAATACGGGAATGCCGATAATAGAATAAATTGCAACGTGTTTGAATTTTTTAGAGTCACTCCAATTGTGGACTAATGCAAAAACCAGCATGATCACCCCAACGAACATTAACAATATACCGGGAGGGTTATCGCTAATTTTTACAATGAATGCTGCAATCAAAAAAATAATGCCTAAAAAGAGATAAGCAATTGTAATTCCGTTGTAAGTTTTAATACCAACTAAACTAAATAATTTTTTCATAACCGCCTATTTAGATTTTTCTAACTATCGTTCACTGCTGTACTGTCGAGAAATGGTTCTCGACAGCCGGGAGAACACTTCCGTCACGATAGATTCTGTTGGTTGGTGTTACAATTATATCGTAACCTCGT
>CAYXKL010000022.1:0-34641 GCA_964464825.1 uncultured Melioribacter sp.
CTATTGATAGTGTAAAATATAATCCCAACTGGGGCGGAAGCACCGGTGGTAAATCTTTGGAAAGAAAAGATTACTCCGGAAATAGTAATGATCCATCAAATTGGGGAACTTCGTTAAGTGTAAATAGAGCTACTCCCGGATTAGAAAATTCTGTAATACCTATCAATTTCGATTTGACCATTAAATCATTTTCTTATCCTGATAATTTTATTCTTGTTGGGGATACACTAGTATTTACAACATATGTTCAAAATATTGGTGCTTCGTCAGCAAAAACATTCTTCATTAAGTTTTTTTATGATTCCAATAAAAATAATTTACCGGAAGGAAATGAATTACTAACAAGAAAATTAATGACAGAACTAAATCCCGATTCAATAATCATTGAGCAATTCAGTTTTAGTCAATTGGTACAAGGGATTAATCGGTTTATTCTGGAAGTAGAATTTAGTTTAGACATGAACCTCATCAACAATATTTCTGTAGTTGATGTTTACGCTACATTGATAAATGAAATGCCCGGTGATATTGTAATAAATGAAATTATGTATGCACCGATTTCACCGGAACCGGAATGGATTGAGTTAGTTAATAGAAGTCAAAAGATTATCAATTTGAAAGGTTATAAAATTAAAGATGATGCATCGAACGTAACAATATTTAACTATGACATAATTCTTTATCCCAACAATTATTTCGTAATTGCACGCGATTCAAATTTCTTTAATGTTCATCCCGAAGTACAAAATGTTTCGATTTCACGTTTCCCATCTTTGTTGAATACAAGCGATAAAATTATTTTATGTGATTCGCTGAACCGCACAATAGATTCAGTTTATTATGAATCGAGCTGGGGGGGAAATGGAGGAAAATCACTTGAAAGACGGGATCCATTTTCCCCAAGCGGCAATTCAGTAGGATGGTGGTCATCGTTAGCAATCGGCGGAACACCCGGAAAACTAAATTCTATTGCACTTAAAGATAATGATGTTAAATTGAGTGTTCCTAATATTTCCCCAAACTCTCCTATGGTTGGCGAGGAAGTAAAAATTAGTGTTGGAATTAGAAATGCCGGACGATATGATGCAACTTTCAATTTATTACTATTCGAAATAATAGATAAACGGAAAAATTTTATAAAAGGAATTACATTAACATTACCTCCAATGGAAGATGTTATTTATGTTCCCGGTGAAATGTCTCATACAATTAATAGTTTATTAATCACACGGATATTTGAATACATCATCGAATACCCTGAAGATCAGGATACAACAAACAACAGAGAAATTATTGTTTTACGTCCCGGCTATAATTCAGGAACAGTAAAAATAAATGAGATAATGTTTAATCCGGTAAACGGTGAGCCGGAATGGTTCGAACTTTATAATGATTCGGATTATATAATTGATGTTGAAAAATGGAGTGTATCGGATATACTGACTACTCCGCAAAAAGTTGAGCTTGAAAGAGCATTGATACAGCCTCACAGTTTATTGGTAGTAACTAAAGACTCCTCGATACTTAATTTTCACAACAGTATTCCATCTGTAATTTTAGTTTCTTCCTTTGCCAATTTGAACAATGATGAAGATGGACTGGTGATTAAAGATCTGTATGGAACAGTAATTGATTCCGTTCATTATAAATCAATCTGGGGCGGTGCAAACGGAAAATCAATCGAAAGAATTAATATTAACGGTTTATCGAATGATGAAGCAAATTGGATTTCATCGAATGATATTGAATTAAGCACACCCGGCAGAACAAATAGTTTAACACCAAAAGAATATGATGTAGCGATAAGTAATTTGACAATTATTCCTTCCAGTCCAATCAGTGGAGATTTTGTTTCATTTAATGTAAGGCTGCATAATTTTGGATCATTATCGGCAGAGAATGTAATTGTTGAATTTTATTCTGTTGATGACGAAGGTGCAGCATTAATTAAGAAAGTAGAAGATTTATTTATAGTATCAGGTGATTCTATTGATGTAACTAGCGGAAATGTATTACAGATATATACAGAGATAAAAATTTTATGCAATATTATTTTTTATCAAGATCAGAATATATCTAATAACACAGTGAATAAAATTTTCGGAATCGCACATCAAAGAAATTCAATTTTAATCACAGAGATCATGTACAATCCGCTTGATAATGAACCGGAGTGGATTGAGTTTGTAAATAATTCTGCTTCGAATATTAATTTAAAAAATTGGAGTATTAACGATCAGTATCCATCTGTTAACAAAATAAATATTACAAATGAAGATTATTTACTTCCACCAAATCAATTTGCTGTAATTACACCCGACACGAACAAATATTTGTACGATACTCCTGATCGATTACTTCAAGTAAACTTTGGTTCACTCGGAAACACTTCCGATGGAATAATATTGTATGACAATTATGAAAACATAATTGATAGTCTTGTTTATAATTCCAAATGGGGCGGCAGTAAAGGTGTATCACTTGAGAGATTGTCTCTTTCTTCATCGTCCAATGATAGTTCAAACTGGGCAAGTTCATTAAATCAATTCGGTGCTTCACCCGGTTTAAATAATTCTTATAATAATATACCAGGCTATCAATATGGTGATCTAATAATTAATGAAATTATGTTCGATCCGGCAAATGCTAATTCAGAGTTTATTGAATTTTACAACACTAGTGATGATACACTTCAAATTGGTGGAATGAAATTAAATCTAAGCGGTGAAAAGAAAATTAATATTTCACCAACTCATTATAATTTATTACCGCACAGCTTTTTTGTACTGGCTCACGATTCATCTATTTTTAATAATTACAATTGGCTTGTAACTGAAAATGTTCCAATTCTATTCAACAGTACACTTAGCTTAACAAATGAAAGCAGTCTTCTGTTATTAAAAGACACAAAGAACAACACGTTAGATTCTTTAATTTATTATGCTGACTGGCATAACCGTAACATAACATCAACAAAAAATAGATCACTCGAAAGAATTAATCCTGAAATAAGCGGAACAGATTTTGGAAATTGGAATACTTCCGTTGACCCGAACGGTGCTAGTCCAGGAAAAATAAATTCCATTTATACTGAAAATCCGATTATTTCCTCTACTGTTTCTATCTCGCCGAATCCTTTCTCACCAGATAATGATGGATTTGAAGATTTTGCAATAATAAATTTTAATCTACCGCAGAAAATAGCACAGACACGGATTAAAGTTTTTGACAGTATCGGTAGATTGGTTCGGACAATTTCAAATAACCGTCCATCCGGTTCAAATAATTCAATTATTTTTGACGGTCTTGATGATAGTGGCAAACCTTTAAGAATTGGTATTTATATATTGCTGATAGAAATTTCAAACGATTCGGGTTTTATTGAATCTATAAAAACTCCAATTGTTGTAGCGCGTAAATTCTAACAATAAATAGATTGAAAAATGAAAACCTCAGAACAAATCAACAATTTTTTATCGTACAAGAATATTGCAATTGTCGGTGTTTCCAGAAATCCGAAATCGAGTGTTGGAAATTTTATTTACAAGAAATTCAAAGATGCCGGCTACAATGTATTTCAGATCAATCCGAATGCAGATGAAATTGAAGGGGAGAAATGCTTCCGGAATTTATCATCCACACCGCAAAAAGCAGATGCTGTTTTTATTACAACTCATCCGGAAAAATCACTTGATGTTGTAAAAGATTGTTTCGAAAATGGAATAACTAAAGTCTGGTTTCACCGTTCAATTGGAAATGGAAGTTATTCAAAAGAAGCTGAAGATTTCTGCAAAGAAAAAAATATCGATGCAATAACTTACGGTTGCCCTTTGATGTATATTAAACCGGTTGATTTTTTCCATAATTGCTTCAAGTTTTTCATGAAACTCGGCGGAAAACTTTCTTGATAGAAATACTAATAATTAGTTGTCTTTACGGATTACGGTTAATATTTTACGACCCAACTTTTACAAACATATAAATTATTGGCTGAAAGAGTAAAAGAAATAAAGAAAGACTGGCAAGAAAAACTGTTAAACAAATCTTTTAGAATCAGATTTTTCTTTTCATTGATAATGCTCGCATTTGCTCTATTCTGGCTTGCACGTTTTATAGACCACAATGAAGAAATGTCCGGTTTTTCTTTTACCGATCCGTTCTTAAAACTTTTTAACCCGGTTGATGTAACGTGGATAACATTCTCATTAATTTATGCTGCATTGATAATCGCACTGATAACATTAACATTCAAGCCGGAAAATTTTCTGCTAGCTATTCAATCATATTCTTTTGTTGCACTTTTCAGATTGATCACAATCTACTTTCTGCCGTTGGATGCCCCAGAAACTATTATTCCTCTCAAAGACCCGTTCATTGAATTTTTCGGTGGCGGGAAAACACTTTACCGCGATCTGTTTTTCTCGGGCCATACATCAACAATGTTCTTGTTCTCGCTAACAGCAGTTAATCAAAAATTAAAACATCTATTTCTAATTTCTACAGTTTTAGTTGCCGGTTTTGTTCTTCTCCAGCATGTTCATTACACTATTGATGTAATTGCAGCACCGTTCTTTGCCTATACTTCATATAGAATTGCTTTATTAATTAATAAAAAAAAATAATTTTAGGGAATTTTTTGACCCATTGCATCGTTTCTATTTGTACAACTAATTTGAATTAAAATGATACCCGAAGTAGTTTATTTACATTATCTGAATGCGCTTTTAGAAGGCGATAAAAACACATGCAAACAAATCGTCTCAGATCTAATTGAAAATAATACCGACGTAAAGGATATCTATGTTAATTTATTTCAAAGAACTATGTACCGTATCGGGCAGCTTTGGGAAAAAGAGAGATGCACTGTTGCAGAAGAACATATAGCAACAAACATTACAGAATCACTTCTTGAATTAACTTCTTCCAAATATTCAAATGGAAAAAGGAACGGTAAACTTGCCGTTATAACTTGCGTTGATAGAGAGTTTCATGAACTTGGTGCTAAAATGGTTGCTGGTTTTATAGAAATGTGCGGATGGGATACTCTTTTCCTCGGTTCGAATACTCCTCACGAAGAAATAATACGGCTGATAAAAAATAGAAAACCAGATCTAATTGGAATATCAAATAATTTTTATATCAATGTTGCAAGGCTCTTCAAACTTATTGATCAGATAAATTCTAATTTCCCAAATTTACCGATTATTGTTGGCGGACAATCATTAGCAGATGCTCAACCCGATTCACTGAAAAAATTTACTAATGTCAGTTATATAAACTCGCTAGACAAGCTAGAAGAATACCTGAATTCACAAGTATAGTTTTACCTACTAATTAATTTCTTTATTTTGCCATCACTTAAAAAAATTTTCCGGAGAATTTATGTCTTACCGAAAATTATTTATACTAATTCCAATCTTATTGATCTCTTATGCTTGCTCTTCAAACGATGGTAATATAAAAGATATTATCAAACCGGTAAATCTCATTGCCGGGCGCACAGATTCGATGCTGATTAGCGATATGTTCTTTTCTGAAAATTATGACATTGAATTTGTTAAAAATAAAAATATTGAAGTGAATTATGATAAGTCTAACGGAATGATTCACTTTATTCCTGATATGAATTTCTCCGGTATGACTTTAGTCGATTTTGAACACGAAGGGAATGTATATTCTATTCCAATCCGTTCGCGAATTCAGCAGAAATATAAATTTTCTTTCAAGCCGGATCAGGATTACAAAGTGTTAAATCTTTTCGGCAGTTTTAACGGATGGGACCGCGGTAATTTACCAATGAAAGATGAAGATGGTGACGGCATATTTGAAGCAGAAGTTCCGCTTGAACCCGGAAGATACCAGTATAAATTTTTTGGTGATGGAAAAGAAATTGTTGATCCGGTGAATCCAGTAAAAGTGCCGAATGGAATGGGCGATTTCAATTCCGTATATGTTGTTCCGGAATCCAAAACGGGAAAAGTTTTTCTCCACGTTGGTAAGTACGAAAACTTAAACGGAGTCTCAAAATTCAATTTTATCTATGAAAATGAAAATTCTAGCGAGCCGGTTCAAAAAGATGAATTAATTGTTCTATTAGATAATCAAAAAGTTGATGAAGAAATCATCAGCTTCAAAGATCAATCCATAACATTAAATTTTGAAAATGACCAATTAGAATCAAAACAACTGATTAGAATAGCAGTTGTTAAAAACGGAATAGCTACAAATATGCAGTCTGTATTTTTAACGGATGGCAAACCGGCAAGCCGATCTGTATTTTTATGGAACGATGCAATGATCTATTCATTGATGATCGATCGTTTTAACGATGGCGACCAATCGTTGAATAGTCCAATAGTTCACGACTCTCTTTCTCCAAAAGCAAATTATATGGGTGGAGATTTTCAGGGAATAATTAGCAAGTTGAATGAGGGCTACTTTGATTCGCTCGGTATCAACACAATTTGGATTTCACCTGTTTATGATAATCCGAATAAAGCATACAAAGAATCGCCGGCACCGCATAGATGGTATTCAGGTTATCACGGTTACTGGCCGGTTAATTCTTATGATACAGAAGAGAAATTCGGTACAATGGAAAATCTGAAAGAACTTGTAGAAACAGCGCACAAAAGAGGAATAAAAATTTTACTCGATGTTGTTGCAAATCATGTTCATGAACAGAATCCGATTGTGAAAGAACATCCTGATTGGATCGGAAATTTAATGCTGCCCGATGGAAGACGAAATTTACGATTGTGGGATGAGCAGAGATTAACAACGTGGTTCGAACCGTACCTTCCAAAATTTAATTATGTCGGTTCACAAGAGGCAATAAACTTCATGTCCGAAAATGCTGTCTGGTGGCTGAAAGAAACCGGTGCAGATGGTTTCCGGCAAGATGCAGTTAAACATATTGCAAATGAATTCTGGCGGACACTAACTAAACGATTGAAAACAGAAATTGAAATTCCAAACAATAAAAAAGTTTACCAGATAGGTGAAACTTTCGGCAGTTACGAACTAATCAACTCCTATGTAAACAACGGACAGTTGAGCGCTCAATTTAATTTTAATGTGTATGATGTTGCTCTTCCAACATTTCTTGATGAAAAAATTTCATTCTCGGTATTGGATGCTGAAATTAAAAAATCATTTCTCGTTTATGGCGAAAATAACTTGATGGGAAATGTGATGGATAGTCACGATAAAAACCGTTTTATGGCTTTTGCAGATGGTGATCTTGAAGTAACACAATGGAGTGCAATTGAAGAAGGTTGGAATAATCCGCCGGAAGTTGATAATCCGGAAAGTTATAACAAAGCAGAATTGTATTATGCATATATGCATGCAGTTCCAGGTCTTCCGGTAATTTATTACGGAAGTGAATTCGGAATGACCGGTGCTTCGGATCCCGATAATAGAAGAATGATGCGGTTCGGTAATCAGCTTACGGTTCATGAGAAAAAAATGCTTGATGATGTTCGGAAAATAGTTAATGTAAGAAAAAATCATCCGGCTCTGCGATACGGAGATTTTTATACACTTTTTGCCGATGAGAATATTTATGCATTTATCCGTTCTGATTTCAATGAAAGAATTTTAGTTATTCTCAACAAAAATAAAAATGAGCAGATAATTGATTTAGCATTACCTCAAATTTATAATGCTGTAACAGCAGTTGATTTAATTAACGGTGAAGAACTAAAAGTAGAAAATGGAAAACTAAATATTAAAATTAATGGCGTAGGGTATAAATATTTGAGAATGAAATAATATAATGCGGATAACACAGATTTGCTTGCAGCTAGCAATTTAAGCGGATTAGAGATAATTAAAATTATTTTAACAGTATCATTTTCTTTGTTTCTTGAAATTCGAGTCCAGAACTTACTGAACTGACTCGTAAAGTATAAAAATAAACACAACTTTGTAGGGCGAATCGTTGATTCGCCCCAACATCAAATTGTACCTAATATTTTCCCGGTTGTTGATATTCATTTACAAGAGTTGCGATTTCATTACCGAGGATATCGTACACTTTCAAAGTTACAAACACACCCCTTTGATTCCCCTCTTGAGAGGGGACACCGGAGGTGGGGATGTGTGTGGAATATTCTATCGTGGTTCTTGGATTAAACGGATTAGGATAATTTTGTTCGAGAATAAAATTAGTTGGGAGTTTATCTTTAGACTCAACTCCCACAATTAAACTGCCATTATTATTAGTATGAAATAACAATCCGTCGTCGCATAATAACCAGCTATGTCTATCATCAACAAAAACAATATCACGTCCATAAATATATTCAACGGGCAGAGTTTGTTTTGTCCATGTAATTCCCATATCACTGCTATAGTATAATCCTTGAGAATCGGTGTACCAAACTTTATATGGGTCATTTGGAATGAATTCAAAATCGTTGGGCTAACCGTTGAATTCATGTAACGACAAATTCCATGTGCTGCCTCCATCTGTAGTCAGCATTATTCTCCATGGATTAGGAGGTTTATCATAAGTAGCAATCAAACCAATGTTTTCATTATAAAATTTTAGTAAACCAATCAGATTTGGAAAATTAAGATCAAACCATGTATGTCCCATATCTGTTGTTTTCCAAAACTTTTGGATATTGCCGCTTGAGTAGAAATAACCCACGTTTTGAATCACAAAATCGATTCTTCGCCAGGTATCGCCAGAGTTCGAACCAGTTTTAGTTTCTGTTTGAATATGTGACCATGATTGACCGTATGTTCCGGTGTAAAGAATTGTTGGTCTATCCACTAAGTCGCTTTAAGTAGAAATTCCATCGCCCATCGCAATTCCGATGTGATCCGAAAAGAATTCTATGTAATTGATAAAATTGGTAACATTAATATCACCGTAAACGGCATTCCATGTTATTCCGCTATCAGAAGTTTTATAAATATTGCCGTAACCGGTGCCGTAAACAATATTATTTTTATCAATCATTTCTATATCAATAATGCTTCCACTTGGAATTATTCTCGGATTCCATGTTGTACCGCCGTCGTATGTGATGAATAGACCTTGTTGATTATCTATAGATCCGTAAAATACTGCGTTGAGCGAATCGCACGCATCAATTGTCTGACCAACACCCCACCGTGGAAGGAAATCTTTTTGCTGATGCCATTGAGCAGTGTTTGTTATTGCGGTAAGAAAACAAATAGAAAGTAAAAAAAATGTTTTCATTTTTGTTAATTAAATTACTCGGTAAAAAGTAACCATTTAAGTTTCTATTTTCAACATAACTATGTTCCTCTTTAAGAGTATTTATCTAATTATTTAAAGGGAAACTTTCTTTATAAGATTGTTGTTTTCGAAGTAACATAATTAGAAAGGGTAAAAAATTGAATTGTCCAAATTGTAATGTTAAACTTGTAATGTCTGATAAAAAGGGAATTGAAATTGATTATTGTCCCGAATGCCGCGGTATCTGGCTTGATAAAGGTGAATTGGATAAAATAATTGAACGCTCAATCGAAACTCTACCTCAACAGTTTAATGATTATCGTGATTCAGGATACTATGAAGAAAATCGTAAATACGACGATGATTATTATAAAAGAAGAAGAAAGAAATCTTTTCTTGGGGACCTTTTTGATTTTGATTAATAAGAAAACCATTCTGAATCTATGATCGATTCAGAATGGTTAATTTTATTTTACAAGGTAGATATCCTTTTGTCTATCGGAGAGCCACTCAATACCGTTTTTTGTTACAACAACCATTTCTTCTATTGTAGCAATTCCGTAATTCTCAATTGTCAATCTCGGTTCGATAGTGAATACGTTTGATTCTTCCAATTCCATATATGGTAAGTTGGCGTAGCGTTCCCATTTCGGTCCCATCAGGCAGCCGCCATCGTGGCATAGCCGTCCGACCTGATGACCTAATCCGTGCGGAAATTCTTCGTAGCCGCTTATTTGAATATAATTTCTTGCTACTTCATCAATCTCCCAACCTTTCATACCGGGTTTCATAGCATTTGCAGCACGTGTAATTGAATCTTTAATAACATCAAATCCTCTTTGCACTTCAGCCGGAGCTTTATCCTCGTGCGGTCTTAACACGTACCATGTCCGCTGTAAATCAGAACAGTATCCTTTGTAATTAATTCCGAAATCCATATTGATAACATGCCCCGGTTCAATCACTCTATCTGTTGGACCCGAATGAGCGCCGGCTGTATTTGGACCGCTGAAAACGGAAGGGCAGTACTCTTTATCCCACGCTAAACCGAATCCCCTTTTCTTTGTTAGGTCTTGAACAAAATCGGCAACTTGTCTTTCAGTTACGCCGGGTTTTAAAAATTTTGTTACTTCATCGAAAATTTTTAGAGTTTCAACAATAGCTTCTTTCATAATATCAATTTCAGTTTTCGATTTTCTTCCGCGCAAAGTAGCTACTATCTCTTCCGATGAAATAAGTTTTGATGTATAATCAGTTCCGTTGAAATGATCGAGGAGTTCAAGATAAAGTCCGTATGTAATTCCATCTGCCAAACTTGAATTACGCGAGTAATTGATTGCAATTTTGTTCGGTTTGATTGTATTGATAACATCAATAAATTTTTCTTTAATTGATTTCAAATAGGGATGAATATTTTTATATGTTCCAACTGCTTTCATATTTTCATATTCAAGCGAACCGATTATTGCATGTGTATCGCCTTCTTTTGTAATTATAAATGCGGACTGCCATGTTGCAGTAGTGCCCACAATCATATCCATCATCGGGTCTTTCATATTTCCGGTTTCACGGACGAAAGTCATCCACATATCAATATCTTTTTCTTTTAAAATTGCCGCTGCTTGTTCAATCTTTTGTAGAATTAATTCTTTAGACATTGGTTACCTCAGATTGTATAGAAATTTTATACCCAAAAATGGTTAATCTTATCTCAAATATCCAAACAGTAAATTAGTACAAAATTATAATCTATAATTAAGATAATATGTATATTTTGAAAAAGAATTAGAATTAAATGAATAATAAAATTAAAGCAGCAATTATTGATCTTTATAATGGTGAAGAGAACCAAGGTATAAGATGTATTAAAGATATCTTAAATGAAATAGATTGCCATTATCAAAATATTTCGATTGAATACCAGCAGTTTGAAACAAGACTCAATTCTGAAATTGCAGATGAGAGTTTTGATATTTACATCTCTTCAGGTGGACCTGGAAGCCCATGGGAGAGTGAAGGTACAGAATGGGAATCAAAGTATTTTAAGTTGATGGATAAATTGTGGTCATACAATCAAAATAATTCAAAGAAAAAATATGTTTTTTTCATATGCCACTCTTTTCAAATTATGGCACGCTATTTCAAATTTGCAGAAGTGATAATGCGGAATTCGAAATCATTTGGTGTAATGCCGGTACATAAAACTGAATCCGGAAAAAATGATCTATTATTAAAACAATTACCTGATCCTTTTTATGGAGCCGATTTTAGAGAGTGGCAAGTTATTTCACCACACAAAAAAGTTTTTGAAGAACTTGGCGCCCAAATATTGTGTATTGAAAAAGAAAGGATTCATATTCCTTTGGAAAGAGCAATAATGGCAGTGAGAATTAATAATGAATTTGTCGGTACACAATTTCACCCCGAAGCAGATGCGGCAAGCATGTATTATCATTTTAGAAAACCAGAAAGAAAAGAACATGTTGTTAGTAAATACGGGAAGAAGAAATATTATGAAATGATTGATCTGCTGGAAGATCCAAATGGAATTATGTTAACACAGAAAATAGTTTTACCGAATTTTATTAAACATGCCATTAGTGAATTAAGACCTGAATTAATTGAAGCGAATAAAACTGTTTAACCTTTCTGCAATGTGAATGTAAACGTTGTTCCAAGATTAAGCTTACTTGTAACAGATATTTGCCCTTTATTTCTCTCGATCATTTCCTTGCAAATAACCAAGCCTAAACCAGTTCCTTTTTCTTCTTTTGTACCATATGTTGTATGATGGGTATCAATTCTGAATAATTTAGGTAAATCTTCTTCTGATATACCAACACCGTCATCAGTTATAGAAAATTCAATTATATCATTTAACTCGGTAGATCTAAAAACTATTGTACCATTTTCGTTTGTAAATTTTATAGCGTTGTTCAGCAAATTTTCAATTACTGAAAAAATCATGTCTTCATCCGCAAATACAACGGACGTAGGACTTGTATCATTTACAATATCAATTTTTTTATTAGCTGCATTAATGCTTAATAATTTAATTGCCTGATTGATTTTGTAATGCATATTAAATGTAGCCGGTTCATAAGGAATTTTACCTGATTGCAGACGGGACCATTGTAGTAGATTTTCCAGCAGTGTAAATACTAATTTAGCCGCCTCGTGAATTTTTTCCGAAAAAAGCTTTATTTCTTCCTTTTCGAGACTATCAAGATCTTCTACTAGAAATTCTGAAAAATTTAAAAGTGAATTAAATGGACTGCGTAGATCATGTGCTATTATTGAAAAGAGTCTGTCTTTTGCTTTGTTTGTGTTGCGGAGTTTTTCTTCGGATTTTAATAATTGATCGTTAACAAAACGAACCTTATCGATCATCTGTTTCATTTTTGCTTCATTCTTTTTGAGATCCGTTATATCTCTTAGAATTCCGTGGTAAGCAATTACTTTTCCGTTATGGTCTTTTACTGCAAGTGAAGTTTCTAAAACAGTAATTATCTCACCGGTTCTTTTTCTTATATCGATCTGATAATTCTTTACAAAACCATTTTCTTCTAATGCTTTCTTAAAACTTTCCCTCTCTTCTTTGTGTAAATACATTTCATTTGCAATATCTATATTTCTTAGTTCCTCAAGAGATTTAATGCCAAATAATTCCATTCCAGCTGGATTAAGCTCAATGAATTTCCCTTCAGGCGTACTTTGGTAAATAGCATCTTTTAGTTCATTGAAAAGGGAAAGATATTTATTTTCAACTGCCCTAAGTTTTTCTTCTGCAGCAACTTGATTGGTTATATCGGTAGCAATGCCAAGTAATCCAATCAGTTCATTGTTATCATTTCTAATTTGTGAACATTTAAGTTCTATGGGAAATGTTGTACCATCTTTCTTTTTATTAATTAATCTGCCTTGCCAGCTATTTTTAATTGTAGATTCACGTATTATCTTTTGTAAGTCTTTATTGATGATAAAATCTAAGTTATCAATCGATTTACCAATTATTTCATCATGTTGGTACAAATATGTTTTTAGAAAAGCATCATTAACATAAATGATTGTACCGTTTAGATCGGTGATAGTTATTGATTCACTAATAGAGTTTAATGTGTTGAATAAATATTTTATACTTGAATTAAAATCTTCCGAATTGATCATTTTATCCCAAGCTGCTATTTTTATATTAGCCAGCATTTCAAGATACTCAGTTAATCAAAATAATTCTTATAGTGGTTTAAAATATAAAAATATAATTAACGGTTTCAATAATTATTTTTTAGGACAATTAATCATTTTGATAGGTTTAATATTTATTAGCTGCTTTTTTTAGCCTGTCCATTATAGCCAGACCCAATCCATCCTCTTTAATTGGTTCTACAAGTATTAAATCAACCTTTTCTTTTTCAAACTCATGTAAAAATCTAAATAGATTAGCTGCCGCCTCTTTCATATCTCCTAAAATGGATAATATTTTTTCAGAATAGAATTCCTTTTGAGTAAAATTCTCCTTAAAAAACAGAACCCCGATTTTCTTTGATGAATACAATTCTATATTTTCTCTGTTTAAAAAATAGAGCGGTATTTCAGGCGAATAATGATAGGGTAGTTGACCCGGTGCAGTTGGCTTATCACTAAAACCGGAAATTATTTCAATCCCACCAATTACTTTTTCAATTTCTTCTTTAGATATTCCGCCGGGTCTCAATAAATAAAATTTACCTAATTTAAACTGAATTATTGTCGATTCAACTCCAACTTTACATTTACCTCCATCGAGAATCATATCAACTTTATTACCTAAACTTTTTTTTACATGTTCTGCTTCAGTAGGGCTTAAATGCCCGAATTGATTTGCACTTGGTGCGGCAATCGGTCTTCCGGATTTTTCGATAAGTTGAAGAGCAATTTGGTGATTGGGCATTCTTACTGCAACAGTATCATTACCAGACGTAATAATATCTGGGACTAAATCACTTTTTGGCAGAACAAAAGTTAATGGTCCTGGCCAGAATTTTTGAATAAGATTATCAATACGAAAGTCATTATAAAGAGAGTATTTATGTAAATCGCTTTTCTCAGATATGTGCAGTATTAATGGATTAAAGGAAGGGCGCTTTTTTACTTCGAATATTTTTGCTGCAGCAATTGGATTTAAACCATCGGCACCTAAACCATAAACAGTCTCTGTTGGAAATGCAACTAATCCACCGGACTTAATAATCTCTGCAGCTTCAAGTATATTTTTATCTGTTGCTTCTACTAAATTCATATTGCCCGTAATCTTTCTGCATTCCGATTTAAAAATAAGAACTTTTGTTAAACAATTGTAATTCGATTATTTTTTAATCAATAAAAAAGTGAAATAATGAATGATCTAAAAAATTTTTGCAGAACACTAGCTGATAAAAGCGGAAAAATAATCAGACAATATTTCAAAACCGAATTAGGAATTGAAACCAAAGAAGATTCCTCTCCGGTTACAATCGCAGATAAGAAAGCCGAGGAAATTATGAGAGAGATGATAATGAAAGAATTTCCCGATCACGGGATTTTAGGCGAAGAGTTTGGTGAATATAACGCAGACGCAGAATACAAATGGGTTCTTGACCCGATCGATGGGACAAAAAGTTTCATCTGCGGTGCAGTAACATTTGGAACAATGATAGCACTTTTGAAAAACGATAAACCAATTCTAGGCGTTATTAATCAGCCAATCTTAATTGAATTTGTTTTGGGTGATAACACAACTACAGAATTAAATGATAAAAAAATAAATGTTAGGCACTGCAGCAATCTTTCCTCGGCAGTCCTACTTACAACCGATCTATTAAATTTTGAAAAATGTCGAAACCTTAAAAACTTTGAAGAGCTTATACGTAAAACAAAATTATTTAGAATGTGGGGCGATTGTTACGGTTACTCACTTCTTGCAAGTGGTTTTGCAGATATTATGATTGACCCGATAATGAACAAGTGGGATCTTGCTGCACTCATTCCTATTATTAACGGTGCTGGTGGTAAGATTACTGATTATTACGGAAACGATCCTATGCAAGGAGATAGCATTGTAGCCACTGGTGGAATTATTCATGAGGAAGTGATAAAAATTTTAAATAATTGATTGTACAAAACAGATAAAAAAATATTATTAAATTCTTCAAACCAAGTGTTTTATTAGTTAATCTTACTGAATCCTTTCTTTATTAGCAGCATCTAATTGTACAGAAATTTCATAAAATGGAGAATAAATGAAGAATATAATTGAAGGAACCTATTTCAATTTTCAATCAGAAGTTTTACAATCAGAATTACCGGTATTGGTAGATTTCTGGGCACCGTGGTGCGGACCTTGCAGAATGGTAGCTCCGGTTGTAGAAGAATTAGCAAATGATTTAGTTGGTAAATTGAAAGTTGTTAAAGTAAACACTGATGAAAATTACGGTGTTGCTTCTCAATATGGAATAATGAGTATTCCTACACTTGGTATTTTCAAAAACGGAAAGTTAGTTGATGCAGTTATTGGTGCTGTACCAAAACAGCATTTAGTTTCGAAGATCACTCCTTATATCAATTCTGTAAATTAGTTTAAAATAAGAAACCCGCCAATTGGCGGGTTTAAATTAAAAGCAATAAATATTATTCTTCTACAATCGCACTTACAGCACACACTTCCATGCACGATTTGCAAGTATTACACAATTCAGGAACAATATAAGTGTAATCATCGGAAAGGGGTGCATGTTTTTCGCCATTGATTGTATATTCTTCACCGGCATTATAAATTGCATCGTTCTCGCATTCGTCAATGCAAGCAGAGCAATTAATGCATTCTTCGGTAATTCTCATGATTGGAGCTCCATAATATTGATAATTTTACAATTGCGTCTTAACAATGTCAAAAACTTTGCCACAAATCTAAGTTTATATAGTTAATTATTTACAGAATATTTTTCAGAATTGAAAAAAAGATAATTTATCGAGAGCGACTTTGAGAAATTCAAATAAGCGGTTAGGTCTTTTTTTAGAAAGGTACCCGGAATATCATTTCAGTATTATTAGCAATTGGGGTATAAAATATTTTTAATTTAAGAGAACATGGATTTAAGATTATTAAATCCATGTTCGTTATTCTTAAATCATTCTTTTTACTTAATTGACAGAATTACTCTATTACCTTTCCGTCGCCGTCAATATTTTTTATTTCATAACCGATCTCTTGTAAAGAAGAACGAATCTTTGCACCATCACCAACAACAACCCAGAAAAGATTATTAGGCATTATTACTCTTTTAGCTGTGTTATGTAATTTATCCAAAGATAAACCCGTTACTTTTGATGCATAAGTATCGTTATAATCGTCCGGTAAGCCGTAGCGGACAACTGTAGCAATAGCACCAAGCACAGCATTATTTGTTTCCCAACCTCCAGGAAGTGAAAGTGTATTTTGAGTTTTCACTCTATTTAACTCTTCTTCGGTTGCCGGTTTATCATTAACGAATCCATTGATTTCTTTTATCATTTCTAAAATTGATTCTTTAGTTTTATCAGTTTGAACTAATCCAAAATAAATATACGGACGCTGTCCGCGTGCACCAATTACAAAACTGCCTGATCCATAAGACCAATGTTTATCTTCACGCAAATTCATATTAATACGAGAAGTAAAAGCACCACCCAGAATATCATTAAATGTTTCTATAGCGATGTTATCATTATCTGCAAATGGCGGTGCCGGTTGCCCAGCAAAAATAATTGATGATTGCGAACCGGGACGATCCATAAAATAAATTATTGGTTTATCAACCGGTTTAACCTCACTTATGTTTTTCTTTGGAATTTCACCGGGCTTCCAACCAGTGAATAATTTTTCGAGTTTTGGTTTTAGTTCATTCATTGTAATATCACCAACTACCACAAGGGTCGCATTATTCGGCTTTAACCATTTACTGTGAAATTTAACAAGTTCATCTCGTGTTATTTTCATAACCTCATCTTCGTAACCTGAACCGCTGAATGGCAATCCGTATGCATGTTCTTTTCCATAAATAAATTGGGGAAGTACACGCAATCCCATTTGAATTGGTGATGCTTTCTCTTGTTTAATCTGAACAATTCTTTCTTTAATTAACCTTTCTAATTCTTTTTGCGGAAAAGAAGGATTTAGTATAACATCCGACATTAATTTTAATGATGGATCAAGATTGGATTTCAAAGTAGAGAGGGTAATCGTATTCATATCAAGATTTGCACCGGTATTTAATTGAGCGCCGAGCATAAGTAATTCTTCACTTAATTGTAGTGCATCTTTAGATTTTGTTCCTTCATCAAGCATATTCATAGCAAGACTTGCTGTACCCGGAATTCCAAATTGATCTGATGCGAAACCGCCGTCGAACAATAAATTGAAATTAACTATCGGTACGGATTTTCTTTCTGCAAGAAGTATCTTCATTCCATTTGATAGTTCTGCTTTTTCAACTTTGGGGAATTTTGCTTCAGGGGGAGTCCCAGTCTCCGGCAATTTTGATCTATCGGTACTGGATTCAATAGTTGAGTAATTCGGGAATGGATGAATTTCTAAATTAAATATTCCGTCAGTTAACCATTTGTTTGCTGTAGTTTTTATATCTTCAAGTGTGGTGGAGTTAATGTATTCAATATATGTTTTGTAATGATCGGGTGAATTACCCCAAACCTGGCTTTGTGCAAGTATATCAGATTTACCTCCGAAGCCACCAATCCGTTCAATACCTCTAACAAAATTAGCTATGTATTGAGCTTTCACTCTCTTCAATTCTTTTGCAGTTGCGCCATTCTTTAAAATTTTTGCAAGCTCTTCTTCGATAGCTTTTTCAACTTTAGAAAGTTCAACACCGGGTTTCGCATCGGCTTCAATAAAAAATTGGCTTCCTATCTCTCCGCCGGAATAATAAGCAGCAACGCGTGTAGCAATTTGATCATCATAAACTAATCTTTTATATAGTCGCGAAGTTTTTCCGCTTGAGAGAATATCACTGAAAAGATCTAAATGGGCTAATTCTTTGCTTCCCCATTGAGGTATGTTCCAAACTTTATAAATTCTTGATTGTGGAACTCTGTCTTGTGCAATCACTCTTTTGCTACCTGTCATTTTTGCAATATTGGTTTCAATTACACTCAATGGCGGACCCGAAGGAATGTCGCCAAAATATTTTTCAACTTTTTCTTTTACCTCTTCTGCCTTGATATCACCGGCAACAACAAGTACAGAATTTGCCGCACCGTAATATGTCTTAAACCATTCATGAACATCATCGAGTGATGCCGCATTTAAATCTTCCATAGAACCGATAACAGTCCATGAATACGGATGACCTTTTGGATAGCAATTGTTTACAATCAATTCTTCGGCAATTGCGTATGGTTCATTTTCACCCTGGCGTTTTTCATTCTGAACTACACCGCGCTGCTCATCAAGTTTTTCTTGTGTTATTGCGCCGATAAGGTGACCCATGCGATCGGATTCCATCCAAAGAACTAAATCGAGTGCAGAGGTTGGTACGGTTTGAAAATAATTTGTACGGTCGTTATTTGTTGTACCGTTTAAATCGGTGGAACCCACACTTTCAAGTACGTTAAAGTAATCGTCATCATAATTTTCACTTCCGTTGAACATTAAGTGTTCGAATAGATGAGCAAAACCGGTTTTACCAGGTTTTTCATTTTTGGAACCGACATGATACCAAACATTAACAGCTACAATTGGTGCTTTGTGGTCTTCATGTACTATTAATGTTAAACCATTTTTTAGTACAAACTTTTGATATTGAATATTGATCTCATCAACTTTTTGGGCATTCAATGGAGCGATAAAAATTGATAATGTTACTATTAATGTAAATAATGGTCTTATCTTCATAAGTCCCCTTTGATTTGTTAAAAATTATTGATAAGCAATTATTAGACGATCTACTGATAAGATTTGTGCTGATAGGATTACAAAAAACATATATAAAAAATGAAAAGGTTATCACAAAAAGTTTGATTTTAAGAGATAAAACTGCTTTTTGAGATAACCTTAAATTTTGGAATTATTTTATAACGGCACCCAGTCCTTCAATTTGATAAACCTTAGATTTAGCTGATCCTGAACAACATCTGTCACCTTCTTTTTCTTTATGATCACCTTCATGTTCGGATTCACAAGCATCACTTTTAACTTCTGCAACAATACCTTCTACCAATACAGTCTTTCCTTTTGCATCTTTTGGAAAAACAATCACTCCATCTTCAACTTTAACTTTAATCTTTTCGTTTTCATTTTCACCGGCAACTTCAATCCAGCAGCCCATTCCCTGACACACTGCTAAAATGGTTCCTTCAACTAAAACCGGTTTTCCGTTAAATTTATCGGGCTCTGATAAAATTGATGATAGAGATGTTTTTTCTTTCAAAGTAATTTCTTTTCCGAATTTTTCTTCTCCGGCATAGATTAAAGAAATTGATAATAAAACTAATACAACTATGAATTTTGTTTTGTTGAACATTTCTTCTCCATTTAATTTTGTGTGCAAATTTACACCTTGTATCCATTTTATGCAATGAAAACATAGTACTAATTGATATATTTGTCCTAAAGATAGCTTAAATAAAAAGTTTTTAGAACAATCTGAAATTTGAGTTCAAAAAAATGTATTGTCAGGTAGTTTTCCCATTGCCATTCAGATATTCGTTCACTTATCAAATTCCAAAGGAAATGGAGGCATTGGTTAGTGTAGGTCTCCGCGTAGTTGTTCCATTTGGAAAAAGATTTCTAACCGGATTTGTAGTTGGACTTTCTGAAACAACCGATGTTAAAGAAAAAATTAAACCAATAAAAGATGTTCTTGATCAAAAACCAATTTTCAATTCAACTTCTCTAAAATTTTATGAGTGGATAGCAGATTACTATTTAAGTTCAGTTGGTGAAGCATTAAAAAATTCGGTTCCATACGGTTCGGATGTAGAATCAAAAAAAAAGATTGTATCGGATCCTGATATTTGTTTACAACTTTTAGAAAAAGAAAAAAAGAAATCATCTTTAAAAGTAAAATTACTTACAGCCCTTTCTAAAAAAGAAGTTACTACAATTTCTCATTTACAGAAAGAAGTGAGGACAAAAAATATTTATTCCCAATTGCATAATCTTGAAAAGATGGGCATTGTTTCTATAGTGAATGAAATAGAAAGCGCCAAAGTAAAAGTTAAAACTCAAAAATTTATTGGACTCAATAAATCTATAGATGAGATTTATCAAATAATACCGGAGATAGAAAAAAAATCTCCCAATCAAGTTATCATTCTACTTGAATTATTATCGCAAAAAGATTCTGTTGCATTAAATGAGATTCTGCAAAAAACAAAATCAAGCAGCTCGGCAGTGAATAGTTTGGTTAAAAAAGGGTTGATAAAAATATTTGATAAAGAAATTGAAAGAACTTTCACCGAGACTTACAAGGAAGATTTTAAAAAAATTAAATTAACACAAGCACAGCAAAATATAATTGATAGAATCAAACTTTCTATTAATGATGAAAAGTTCGAATCATTTTTACTTCATGGGATTACCGGTAGTGGAAAAACACAAGTCTATATAGAACTTACCAAACTTGCAGTTGCAAAAAATAAAAGCGTGATAATACTTGTTCCTGAAATTTCACTTACACCTCAAATTACATCCCGATTCTTAAATTATTTCGGAGATAAAACCGCTGTCTTTCATAGTAAAATGTCATTGGGAGAAAGATACGATACGTGGCGCGGAATCATATCCGGTAAATATCAAGTTATAATCGGTCCGCGTTCTGCATTATTTGCACCGCTTCAAAATATCGGATTGATTGTAATTGATGAAGAACATGATCAAAGTTATAAACAGCAAGATATAGTTCCAAAGTATCACGCAAGGGACTCCGCTATAATCCGGGCAAAATTCAGCAGTTGTCCCGTAATTCTTGGTTCAGCAACGCCTTCAGTAGAAAGCATGTACAACGCAAAACAAGAAAAACACGTTTTGCTGGAACTTACAGATAGAATTGATAATGCTGTTCTTCCTCAAATTAAGCTTATAGATATTACAGTAGAAAAGAAAAAGAAAAAAATGGAAAGTGTTTTTTCTGAGACACTAATTACAGCTATACATGAAAGAATAAAAAAGAAGGAAAATGTAATTATTCTGCAGAACAGAAGAGGTTTTGCTACTCAAGTATTCTGCAATGATTGCGGTGAAGTTATAACTTGTGATGATTGTTCTGTACCGATGGTGCATCATTTGAACAAAAATATTTTGCAGTGCCATTACTGCGGTATTGTTAAAAATGTACCTAAAGCATGCCCAATGTGCGGATCGATAGCATTAAAATTTTTTGGTACCGGCACTCAAAGAGTAGAAGATGAGCTTGAATATTATTTTCCGAATATTAAAATAGAAAGAGTTGATTCAGATTCAATAAACAAAAAAGGAAAACTCGGAGAGATATTGAACAGTTTTAGAAAAGGTGAAATAAATATTCTTGTAGGAACTCAGATGGTCTCTAAAGGATTGGATTTTGCTAATGTAACATTAGTGGGAGTAATATCTGCCGAAACATCATTATGGATTCCGGATTTCCGTGCAGATGAAAGGACTTTTCAATTACTTACTCAAGTTTCCGGTAGATCGGGTAGAAGTGAAAAAAAAGGTGAAGTAATTATTCAAACGCAGAATGCTAAAAATTTTGTTCTCCAAAAGGTATTATTAAATGATTACAATGGATTTTATCAAAAAGAAATTGCATTACGTGAGCAAGGGGAATATCCGCCTTTCACAAGAATTGGATTAATAGAACTTAAATCAGAAAAAGAAGAAAGGGTTAAATCTGCAGCTAAAGAATTATCCGGTTACTTGGATAAATACGGCAGAGGATTGAAAATAACTCCTCCAACTGAAGCAATAGTTTATAAAATAAAAGGATATTACAGATTTCACATCTTACTAAAAAGCAGTAAAAAAAATGACCCATCGGGCAGAAAATTGAGAAGTGCAATTTTAAATTCATTTGTTGAATTCAACCAAAAGACAAAATTTAAGGATGTAAAAATTATTATTGATATTGATCCGCAAAGCATTATATAAATGGAAACAAAACTCACCTATTCTAAGATTTTAAAATTCTGGCTTCCCTTGTTAGCAACATGGTTAATGATGTCTGCCGAAGGTCCATATTTAACCGCACTAATTGCACGTATGCCGGCACCGGAATTTAATTTAGCAGCATATGGTGTTGCTTTTTCAATTGCATTAATTGTTGAATCACCGGTAATAATGATGTTAAGTGCTTCTGTTGCACTTGTTAATGATAAAATATCATTTATAAAACTTAAGAAATTTATCTATACAATTAACGCTGCTTTGGTTTTATTAATGACAATTTTAATAATCAATCCAGTTTATGAATTTATATTTATTGATCTGCTCAAGTTACCGTTACGCGTTGCTCATCTAACACACATTGCTGTGGCTATATTAATTCCATGGGCACCATCCATTGGATATAGAAGATTTTATCAGGGGGTATTGATCAAAAATAATAAAACTAAACTTGTAGCTTATGGTACAATTATTCGTTTAAGTGCAATGTCTTTAACGGCACTCGGGTTTTTTTATTTTACAGAACTTCATGGGGTTATAATCGGTGCTGCTTCACTTTCAATAGGAGTAATTACAGAAGCAGCGGCAACAAAAATAATGTCGATGAAATTAATAAAGACAATAACAAACTC
Source organism: uncultured Melioribacter sp. (assembly GCA_964464825.1). GTDB lineage: Bacteria > Bacteroidota > Ignavibacteria > Ignavibacteriales > Melioribacteraceae > DYJK01. The sequence continues at coordinate 23,006 of CAYXKL010000022.1, forward strand.
GGATGAGGGGAAAGATATTTCTTATTTAGAAATATGGAAATTTTATTATCCATTAGTTTTAACTTCATTTATTTCATTGGGAATTCATCCGATAGTCACATTTTTTCTAGGACAAAGCAAGATGGCCTTAGAATCATTAGCTGTATTACCGGTTATCAATTCTTTCGTATTTATTTTTCGTGCATTCGGATTGTCATTTCAGGAAGTTAGTATTGCTTTAATGAAAAATAGAGATGATTATAATTCATTGAAAAAATTTGCCTCTTTAATGGCAGTCGGGGTAGTAGCTGGTTTAGGATTAGTTTCTTTTACACCGCTCAGCAATATATGGCTAATAAATGTAGCTGGACTTTCAAATGTGCTTGCAGATTTTGCTAAATTACCTTTGATGATATATACACTATTCCCGGCAACTACTGTATTAATTAATTTTCAAAGGGCGGTATTAGTTAATTCACGGAATACAAAACCTATAACTTATGCTACTATTATTGAGGTTATGGGGATAGTTTTTGTTTTGGTTATTGGTATTAATTATTTAGAAATGATTGGTGTGATTACAGCAGTTACTGCTTATACTTTCGGAAGATTGATTGCCAACGGATATTTAATAATTCCATTTAATAAATCATTATCAGTTTTATTTAAAAAAGCTGTCCCGAATTAAACTGATATCATTAGCAGAATTTCTAATGGAGAATTGTATAACTCGAGATTCTACTTAAAAATTCAGGACAGCATAAAATTAATTAATCTTCAACAACTGCCAGTATATCCGAACGCTGAATAATTTTATAATTGCTACCATTCATTTCCACTTCTTCACCGCCGTACTTAGCAAATAAAACTTTATCACCCTCTTTTACTTTTTCATTTAGATCTTCATCAGTTCCAACAGCAATTACTTTACCAACACGCGGTTTTTCTTTTGCCGTATCTGGTATGTATAAACCCGATGCTGTTTTTGATTCCTCTTCTATCGGTTCAACAAGTAAGCGGTCATCCATTGGTTTAATTTTCATTTTGACTCCTTATTTAATATTTAACATTGAATTAATTTTTGGTATATCAAAACCAACTATTGGTTTGTTATTAATTAAAATCACCGGAACTCCCATCTGTCCAGTTCTTCTAAGCATATCTTGTGCTGCTTTATGGTCTCTTGCAACATCAACTTCAGTAAAACGGATATTTTTTTCGCGGAAATATCGTTTTGCATTGTTGCAATAACTGCATGTTGGTGTTGTAAAGATTATCACCTTGGATTGAGTAGTAGTCTGCATTATTACCTTTTTTTGTCAATTAGATGAAAAACGCATTGATAAGATTCAAAAAGTTGAATGAATCCAATAGAATTTTTAAGCATCATATAGCCACAAAATAAATGGAGATAAAAAATGTTAAGAACTAATCTTACTCATATACTTTCAGAACAAGAACATTCTAAACTTTTGCATGAGAACGAAAATGTAATGGTCTGCTGTGGTAGAATGGGTCCGATGTGTATTCCAGTTTACGAGGTAATGGAAGAATTAGAAAACGAATATAAACATGTAAAATTTGCGGATATGGAATTCGATATTCCAGATGCTAAAGTTATCAGAAATCTGCCGGAATGCCGTGGTTTTGCCGGACTTCCTTTTGTTGTTTATTATAAAAATGGAAAAGTTGTTAAAGCAACAAGCAGTATTCAAGATAGGGATCAAGTAACTGAAATTCTTGATCAGCATTTTGGTACAAATCATAAATAATAATGTTGATTGTGTGGGATAAAAATGAAAAATCATTTTGATGTAATTGTAATTGGAGCCGGTGCTGCCGGATTAACAGCCGGTATTTATTTATCCAGGGCAAAGGTTAACACGATGATATTAAACGAAGGAGCTGTAGGCGGACAAATGGTGCTGACGCATGAAATAGCTAATTATCCCGGTATTGAAAGTATAAGCGGATATGAACTTGCCCGTAAAATGAAAGCACAAGCTCAAAAGTTCGGCTGTGTAATTAAATCAAACATTAAAATTACTAATCTAAAATTAGATGAAGAGCTGAAAGAGGTTACTATAAATAATAAAGAGATTTTTACTTCTCACGCTGTAATAATTGCAACCGGAGGAAAATCTAAAACTCTTGGTGTAAAAGGTGAAGATACCTTTAAGGGAAAAGGAATTTCTTATTGTGCAACTTGTGATGGAGATTTTTTCACCGGAAAAGAAATTATTGTTGTAGGAGGCGGTAACTCTGCTTTAGAAGAAGCCGTATCGTTGACTAAATATGCATCTAAAGTTACTATTGTTCATCAGTTCGATCACTTCCAAGCACTTGAGCATTATGTAGAGGAAGCAAGGAATAATCCTAAAATAAATTTTATTATGGAATCTAAAATTGTAGAATTTATAGGTGATGAATCTTTACGGAAAGTTAAAATTGAAAACCAATTAACAAAAGAAATTTCCGAAATGAATGTTGATGGCGTTTTTATTTTTATTGGTTATGTTCCTAACACAAAAAGACTTGATGGAATTGTAGATTTGAACGATTACAAAGAAATAGTAGTTGATAAAAATTTAGCAACTAATATAACCGGTGTTTTTGCTGCCGGTGATTCTATAGCTAAACGATACCGGCAAGTTACAACTGCAGTTGCAGATGGAACTATAGCAGCACTAAGTGCGGCAGAATATGTAAATAATTTGAAAAAAGAACTGAGAGACCTTGAAGTAGTTTTGAGTTAATGATAATAATTTAATAGTTGGATTTAATCAGCTGGTATTTAGTATTCTGTAAAAAGAAAATTTATGAATGAAAATAAAAATCATTGGTATGATGGCTGGTTCTATGATAATTTAATAGCACCTAATCAGGATCGGCTTTTTAGTGAAATCAAAAAAATTATAAGTCCCGGTTCATCAGTCATTGATGTTGGATGCGGAACCGGAAGACTGGCATTTCAGCTTGAAGATAAAGTCTCTGAAATTGTGGGTATAGATATTTCTCAAAAAAATATTAGTATAGCCAACTTAAATTTGAAAAGTAATCCTTCAAATAGAATTAAATTTATTCATAATGGAATAAAAGGATTTTCTACAAATAACGGTAAGAAATTTGATTACGCTGTGATTACTTACGTTATTCACGAAATGCCTCCGAATGAAAGGGAAGAGTTTTTGAAAAATGTTGCCAAGATATCGAATAAAATAATAATTGGAGACTATTTGATACCACGTCAGGGAGGATTCTGGAATTTGTTGAATGAGTTATTTGAATTTGCTGCTGGCGGAGATCATTATCGAAATTTTAAAGACTTTGCAAATAATGGCGGTATTAATTCTTTGATATCAAAATTAAATTATAAAATTTTAGATGAAACAATTAATAAACCTAAAACAGCCCATTTAGTTATTGTAGAGCCGCGATAAAAAAAATCATTATTCAATTATTAATTTGAAGCCTGATCCATGAACATTGACGATCTGAATTTTGGGATCTTTCTTTAAATAGCTTCTCAGTTTTGTAATGTATACATCCATACTTCTTGATGTAAAATAACTTTCATCCTTCCAAATATTTGTTAAAGCAATTGATCTCTCAAGAAGACCATTTTTGTTAATACAAAGAAGTTTCAATAATTCTGTTTCTTTGGAAGTTAATTTTTGTTCTATTCCTTTAAATGCCAATATTCTTTTTTCATAATTAAATAAGTAAGAACTGATTTTATAAATTTCTTTCTCATTATCATAAATATTGTTTGATGTACGTTTTAAAACAGCATTAACTCTTAAGATCAGTTCTTCAATACTGAAAGGTTTTGTTACATAATCATCTGCACCTATCTGAAATCCTTCAATCTTGTCATTCAACATTGATTTTGCTGTTAAAAAAATAATCGGAGCGCTGGATGTTTTCCTGATTTTTTTTGCAAGTGTAAAACCATCCATTTTAGGCATCATTACATCAATTATAAAAATATCAAATTCTAATTGAGTAAAAGCTTTATATCCTTCTTCGCCATTCAATGTTTGAACAACATTAAAACCTTTTACACTTAAGAATTCGTTAAGTATAGTTCCAAGATTATTATCATCTTCTACAAGAAGTATATTTTTTTTTACAGTATTCATATTAAAGGCAGAGTTAATTCAAAAGTGGTACCTTTACCGGGTTCGCTTTTTACTGAAACAGAACCGTTGTGCGCTTCGATGATTTTTTTTGTATAACTTAAGCCAATTCCATTTCCACGTACGTTATGAATGTTTCCGGTCGGTACTCTGTAAAATGTATCAAAAATTTTATTTACGTATTCTTTGTCAATGCCAATTCCATTATCAGAAATACTTATTTTAATTTTATCTGAAAACTTATTAACAGTAATTTTTATTTCAGGATTTTTTTCGTTGTATTTAATTGCATTATCAATAAGATTGCTAATCATATTTATCATGTGAAATTTATCTGAATTAATTACAATGCCCGAAGGAATTCCATCGATTTCAATTTTGCCATTTCTTTGTTTCAATGTCTCATCAAATTTATCTACTGATTTGTTAATTATTTCATCAAGATAGTTTTCACTTTTTGATAAGTGGAAACTGTCTTTTTCGAATGCGGCAGTGTTGAGTAAATTTTCAACCATTAATTGTAATCGTTCATTTTCTTCTTTAATTATTGAAGTATATTTTTGAACAGACCCGGCTTCTTTTACAAGATCCGGTTCCTTCAATGCTTCGCATGCCAAAGATATAGTTGATATTGGAGTTTTAAACTCATGTGTAATGTTATTTATCAAATCATTTTTTATATCTGTTATTTTTTTTTGTCGTACGAACATCTGTAACGTGTTATAAAAAACTACCGTTATTATTACTATTAGTCCGATTGAAAGACCAAGCATTCCTCCAATTGATCCCAATAAATATGTTTTTTGATTCGGAAAATATATTATCAACTGGTTCGGGTTGAAGAACATTTCGGCCGGATAAAGTAATGTACGGAAATTTGAATTTCTTAAATTAATTGTATCAGCACCAGGCTTGATAAGTGTTAAACTGTCTGAATCCAATTTGTTTACAGCAAAATAATAATCAGCATCTACTCCGCTGTTTTTAAATTCATCCGAAATTATTTTATCCAACTGGTTAACTGAAAGCCGGTCCTCAATTTTCTTTTTTGCATTAACATTAACTAATTCGGTTACTACATTTTGTACAAGCTGATTTCTATTAAGCATAAGCGTATCAGTTTGAGCAGACCATACATAATTTGGCATTCTCTTTTTAGGAATAGTTGTAATTCTTTCCAATATTTCTACATGTTTTTTGTTTTTAAGGGTATCTTCTTTATAGGTAACTTTGTAACCATACTCATTTGTATGAGTAGAATCTATTAATTTTAAACGTAAAGGATGTAAAGTATCTGAATATTTTACATTAAAGTTATACGACGTATCTCCTTGAACAAAAACAATAACATTATTTCTACCACCGGAAATTCTTTTTACCACAGCATTTGCAGCTTCTTTCTTTTCAAGTTTTGTTGTTATGTTTATTAATGAATTGTTGACCGTTCTTTCAAATCTTTCCTCTTCAATCTTGATAAGATTTGATATCCAGTAAATTTGAAGTGCAATCAAACAAATTACACTTACAGACATTACTGCTACAATTAATTTGAGTTTATGTTTTTTCATGATTCTAATTTAATGTTTGATCGGTATATATTCCGAATTTTAACAATTTTTAACATTCTTTATGAATCCATTAACACTTTTGCATTGTAAGAGTTAGTAGATTTGACAACAAAAAAGGAGAAAAGTTCTTATGAAAAAGAATAACAATACCAAAGTAATCTTAATCGCTCTTTTAATAATATTTGGAATTACTTCATTAACAGTATTTGCTCAGGATACGAAAGATGAATTCAAATCAAAAGTTAATCAACTAAAAGGAAAGGTTGAAAAAGTAACAGTAAAAGTGGATGGAAAAGATGTTGTCTTTGAAGGTGAGGATGCCGAAAAAGCTGCAAGAAGTATAAAAGCATTTTCAAAAACTCCGCATGTTATGTTTTTATCGGAAGGAGAAGAAGAATGGTCTGCTGAAGATTGCGGAAATGTTATGATGTATAAATTTGATAAAGATATTGATTGGAAAAGCAAAGATGGGAAGGAAAAGAAAGTTGAGGTTCGTATTGATGACGGTAAGAAAAAAGTAACTGTAACCACAAACGAAAACGGTGAAGAAAAAACAAAAGTTTACGAAGGTGAAGAAGCAGAAAAATTCTTAGATGAACAAAAGAAGGAGGGAAAGTTCAATGTTTATATTGATGGCGATGAAAAGGGAGTGAAAGAAAATGTAATTTTTTTCCGTGAAAACGATATGGATGATGAAGGTTCTTGCTGCTGCCATCATAAAATGAAAATGAGAAAACCGATGCATGATAAAGGTGTAAAAAAAATTATTATAGAAAGAACTGAAAAAGAAGAAAAAGATAAAGATTAGTACGTGTAATCTTTCTTAAAATCCGCAGAGATATCAAAATATTTCTGCGGTTTTTTAATTTCATTTTTTGATACCCATCATAATTATTTTACCAAAGGCTATCCCATCTTAAACTTTTTACTTCCGATTCCAGACACAGTTTCTTAATTTGCTCATGTACTTCACAAAATATTATGAGCACATAATGAAGATTAAACTACCCCAATCAACTCAAAATTGGATATCGTTAGTTGGTGTTACCATTGCGCTTATCAGTTTCTTCATGATAGTTTTCCTTTTTGCCATAAGTATGATTTTAGATCAGGGGAATCCATACCTTGGTATTGTTATATATATAGCGTTACCTACTGTTTTGGTTATTGGATTACTTCTCATTCCATTGGGAATGTATATTAAAATTAAAAAAGAAAAATCAGGTAAGTCTGTTAGTGAAAAAAATTGGCCGGTAATTGATTTTAATAACGAAAGAAATAGAAATGCATTTGTAATTTTTTCTATAGGTTCGGCAATATTTCTGCTTGCATCTGCAGTAGGAAGTTACGAAGCATTCCATTATACAGAATCAGTTGAGTTCTGCGGAAAAGTTTGCCACAGTGTAATGAAACCGGAATATGTAGCTTATCAGAATTCTCCGCATGCACGTGTTGCGTGTGCAGAATGCCACATAGGCGGCGGTGCTGATTGGTATGTTAAATCCAAGTTATCCGGTTTACGGCAAGTTTATGCTGTACTTGTAAATGATTTTTCACGTCCCATTCCAACACCAATTAAAGATTTGCGTCCGGCACGCGAAACTTGCGAAGAATGTCATTGGCCTCAAAAATTTTATGAAAGAAAATTACGTATTCAGAAACATTATTTAACCGATAAAGATAACTCCGAATGGGATATAACTTTGACAATGAAGCTTGGTTCAAGTTTAAGTGCTTTCGGTTTGCAAGAGGGAATTCACTGGCATATCAATCCCGATGTTAAAATTGAATATAAAGCTGTAGATGAAAGAAGACAAAATATTCCATGGGTTAAATATACCAATTCAAACACCAATGAAGTTTTTATCTACGAAGACGCAAATCAAAAATTTGATAAAAGAATATTGGATAGTTTAGAAACACGCACAATGGATTGCATGGATTGTCATACTCGCCCATCGCATAATTATCAGCCTCCGGCATTTTTTATTAACAATGCAATTACATCCGGCGCCATACCAAAAGATTTGCCGCAGATAAAATTTGCTGCACTTGAAATTATCGGTAAACAGTTCCAAACAACAGAACAAGCTATGACTGAAATTGCAAAGTATCTTTATACATTTTATAAAGATAATTATCCGGAAATTTATAAGAATAAAAAAGAACTTATAACAAAAGCCATAAATGGGATACAATCTGAATTTAATAAAAATATCTTCCCTGAAATGAAAGTCCGCTGGGATGCGTATCCGAACAACATCGGACATCTCGAATTCAATGGATGTTTCCGCTGCCACAATGATAATCATACAACTGATAAAGGGAAATTTATTTCCAAGAACTGCAACTTGTGCCATGTAATAAACGCACAAGGACCGCCCGATAAATTACAGCTTGCTTCTGTTAATTCGTTTTTGGAATTCCGGCATCCAGGTAACGAAGTCGGCGATAAATGGAAAGAGATGCTATGTGTTGAATGCCATACTGGATTGCATCCATAAATACTTTAGTTCTTGACAACAAGAAAAAAATAAATGAGATAATTGGTATTATCTAGAAAACTTAAATAGTACTGTTTTATTGTATTGAAAATACAAAAGTTTTTATGCAATATTGATGTGGCCGCACCTCTACACTTCCGATAAAAATCATTTTTAGATTAAAAAAATTATCAAAGATTGAAGTTTGATAAGCAAACCATGAATAATTCTATTTATTTGAAATTATTACAAATAGTGATCATAATTTTTTATAATTTTCAAACAGTATGGAGGTGTAGAATGAAAAAGAAAATTACTGGATAAAATATTTTAAGATTAGTTCATTTATTAACAGAGAGAAAAATGAGCATAACTAAACTAATAATCGCAATTGTCCTGTTTACACTTTTTGTTGTGGGGTGTGATGATACTATTGAGCCCGTACCACCGATGGAGTATGATACGCTTATTCCTCTCGCGATTGGTAATTACTGGTTATATCAAGGATATTATCTTAATTCAGATGATGGTTCTGTAAAATTTCCCCAGGATAATAAATTCGGTTTTATTATTGATGATACTTTATCACTTATAATTGATGGTCATAAAACATTAAATTATAAGTTGTTTAATTGCGATGAATCATTACAACCTTATTATGATAAACCTGGATCATTTGAGGGGAGTAAGCTGATATATCAAGAGAGAAAAGGATTTTATTATTTCAGGTATAGAAAGATATAATACTGTAAAAATGACTTTTAACGATTTAATATTTTCCTATCCGGCTGAAAAAGGTAAGATCGTAAGTGGTCATGTATTTTATTATTCAACATTAGGAAATTATTCAAACATACCCGATGAATTTATTACTCAATATAAATGTGTAACTACGGATTCATTATTTACTACTCCTTTAGGAGAATTTAATTGTATTGTGTACAAAATGGCTTATGCAGATTTTGATCCGCTCTACCGTGACTAGGTTTATTATTTTATTAAACCCGGTCTTGGTATTGTTGGTATGATACATATGATATTTCATTATAGTATTAATAAATATAGTTACTTTATGAAATATGTTTTAGTAGAATACAAAAATTAATATTGGAGAAAAATGAAAAATTCTTTAATAGCATTAATAATTTTATTTTTCAATTTCAATATAGTATTAGCACAACAGAATATGTTCGACAAAATAAGAGAGGGCACTGTTTATGATAAAGAAATAAGTGAAAAAATAGAACGGTTTACCTTAAGGGAAGATATTAAGATAACTGAAAAAGTAATTTTGAGACCAAACATTAATCTTTCAAAAAATTTCAAAGGAATATTCAACATTTTTGATAAGAACTTAGAGTTTGAAATTACAGAAGATCACGGTATTGATGTAAATGATATACATGGATATAAAGCAGAATTAAAAGAAGGTGGCTACGCTATATTATCGGTCTCGAATCATGGAATAGAGGTTTCTATATGGTATCGTGATAATTTTTACAGAATAGAAGCTATTGATAATGGGATCTATTTTATTTCAGAAATGGATTTGGATAAAATAATTGAACATGATTGCAATTATGATCAAGCAGAAAAAAGAATCTTTAACAAAACAAATAATCAATCCAGTGTATTCTCACAACTTTCTCCAGCAACAATGAAAGTTTTTGTTGCTTATACACCCGCAGTTGCTCAAAATTATAATGTTTCAAATTTAATTAATCAATGCATAAGTACAACTAATATTGCTTATGGATATAGTCTAGTTTCTTTAACTATTCAATTGGTCGGTTCAGCACAATTAAACTACACCGAAAGCGGAAGTTCAGAAACAGACGTAAATCGCTTTAAAAATAACTTTGATTATTTCATGGATGAAATACATAGTTTAAGAAATCAATATGAAGCTGATATATGTGTACTACTTGTTAATTCGTCAGATGCCAATGGGAGGGTGCCTGACGGAGCTATCGGAGCTGTATTTTCAAATGCATTTTGTGTAGTAAAAGCAAGTGCTGCAGCTGGTTATTATTCTTTTGCCCATGAAATAGGTCATTTACAAGGATGCCGGCATGACAGCGATGAGGGTACAACTCCATATGGATTTGCACATGGTTATTATTGGTACGGAAAAATGTCATATTTTCCCTATGAAGAACACTACAGAACAATTATGTCAATAATTGATAAAGGGTATCACCGTGTACAGTATTTTTCTAATCCAAATGTCTATGACCAACTTAATAATCCATTGGGAACCGAAGAATATAATTATTGTGCTAGTGCAATTGATGATTATGCTTCTATTATAGCCGGGTTTGAACCTTATTATACTACTTCAGGGACAATGAATGAAGATGAATGGTGGAGCGGTAATATAACGGTAACCGGTAATGTTACTGTGAATAGTGGGGTAACACTTACAATAGTTCCGGGTACTCAGATTAAATTTTCCGCAAATACATAACTAATAGTCAACGGTACGCTTTCCGCTATTGGTACATCTTCAAACAGAATTACTTTTACACGTAAAAATTCATCAGGTACATGGGGCGGTATCCGCCTTAATTCCGGCACCGGTAGTAATGTTCAGTATTTTAATATTTACTATGCAACCAACGGCATTTATGCTTATAATACTTCTCCTACTATTAAGTATAATAACATTGAAAATAATTCTACCGGTGTTTACTGCGATTATTATTCAAGCCCTACAATGGTAGGCAATAATATTAGATATAATACATCTGTGGGGATATATTGTAGTACAAGCAGTTCTCCCAATTTAACAGATAACGGTGCTTCGGGTAGTAATGTAATAAGGAATAATGGAACAAATGGCGGTTTTTATGCGCAATACAATTGTGTCCCCGATCTTAGCGGATATTATTCAACCGGTAATAGTATCTTTGATAATACTGGTTATGAATTGAGGGCATATTATGGATGTACAATAGATGCAACAAGAGTTTAGTGGGGTAGCAGTGATCCGGCTGTTGTTGCAACATATTTGTATTCAAATTATTCAACGATAAATTATCTGCCAATCTTAACATCTAATCCCAATCCAAACAGAAATATAGTCCCAACTGAAAGCGAAGACAAAACTCCAATCTTTGCTACTGCAAGTGTGCAAATGGATGAACTTGAATTAGCCAAACAATACCAAAGAGAAGGAAAATATGATGAAGCTATAAATTTGTTTCAAGAAGTATTTAGGAAAGAGACAACAACTTCAAGAAGAAGATACTCATTAATTAAATTAGAGCAGTGCTTCACTCAAGCCAATAGGAAAGATTTTCTTGGTTATTCATCAACAAAGTTGAAACCGCTGGTGCAAGTAGGAAATGAGTTGTTTGTATTATTGCTAGAATTGGAAACGCATCAATTATACAATATGGGTTATAAAGATGAAGCAATGAACAACCTGAAAACTATTCTTAGTAAGTATAACTTGAATGAAGATA
>CAYXKL010000023.1:0-30568 GCA_964464825.1 uncultured Melioribacter sp.
TCCTAGAACTATAAAGAATTATGAAATGGCTGTTTCTAAATTAATTACTGCAGCTAAGGATAAATACATTGATCAGTATGATAGAGAGGATTACAAAAAATTATTGTATCTGTTTGAATATAAGTGCCCTCATTGTAATACTATCCTTCTTAAAAACACTAACACATGCAATAAGTGTAACAAAAAACTTGTTAATGGACCGGATGGAGTAAATCAAAATTCAAGATCGATATATACCCGTACATTACGTTCATTATGGAATTTCTTTATTGAGCATGATTTATCATCAGAAAATATTATAGAAGTAATCCAAGGTGAACATTCTGAAGCAGATCCTATTCCAACTGAAGAAATGTTTAAGATAATTCAATACTTTAAAGCAGACAAAGAATATCCCCATCACTATCATATAATTTATTTTATGCTCTTAACCGGGTGCCGCCCTAGTTCTGCAGTGGTACAAGTCAAAGAAGATATCGATTTGAAAGACGGGATTATCAAAATTAAAAACGTCAAAGCTGGCCGGAGAAAGAAAAAAGAATATTATCTATTCCCTATTCACAAAGAACTACATAAACTTCTTTTGGATATGGGTATTCAAAAAGGATCTACAGGAAGATTGTTTCCGCAATTCAATCCATCCGAATTAAGCTATACAAAGAGTTTAGGATTTTGGGTCCGGGCAATGCACACATTAAAACTTGCAAATGTTATAACCCGGGAATATACTCTTAAACAAATACGATCAACGTTTATTTCTTACCTTATCAATGTTTTGAAGATGGATATTTTTACTGTCCAGAAATTAGCAGACCATTCAGACACAAAGATTACAGATAAACATTACATAAAATTCAATCTAAAAAATGTACGTGATCACTTGGATGAAATGACACTTGATTCATTCATCCCAGAAGAAGATGAAAAAGATATTGATCGAGTGAATCTTGCTTTAATGATGAAAAAAGGTGCTAGCAACAATAAGACTGTTAGAAAAACTATAGAGAATAAACTCAAGAAAAATAAATAGTGTGTTATAAAGTGTGTTATACTTTCCAAAATGTAATTTTCATTTAAAATAAAAAATCCTCGTAACAAGTTTATTTACAAGGATTTAAGATTTGTGAGCGCGGGTGGGATCGAACCACCGACCCTATGCTTAAAAGGCATATGCTCTACCCCTGAGCTACGCGCCCTCCGTTAAAAATTTGAGCAGTAAATATAAATCTTAAGGTATTAAATTCCAAACTGATTGAAATCAGGTTTTTATTAATAAATCAAGCTCGTATAACTATATCGCTTTATATAAAAAGTTAGTAAATGAATAAATGGTTTTATCAACATTTTTTTTTATATTGTTTTTAACTCAATAATGAAAATTATCTATGAAAGAAAATAAAATACTTATTGCCGATGATGACGAAACTTTATGTTATTTATTGAAAGAAGAACTTGTAAACGAAGGTTACAACGTTGATACTGTATATGATGGCAAAGATGCTATTGATAATATCAAAAAACGACCCTACGATATTCTACTTCTTGATTTGGAAATGAAAGAAGTACATGGAGAAAAAGTATTAAGTTTTGTTAAAGACAATCACCCAGCTACTCAAGTTATTGTATTAACCGCGAAATCAGATGTAAGAACAGCAATAGACTGCATTAAACGCGGTGCATATGATTTTATTACAAAACCATATGAATTCGGACAACTATGCGTTACTATTGAACGGGCAATAGAACATAAAAATCTGATTCTTACTAATAAAATTTTATCTTCAAAAATTGATCAGACTGCAGCTCTTACAATTATTGGTGAAAGTGATTGTATTAAAGATATAATTAAACTTGCAGAACGTGCAGCTAAATCTGAATCGAATATATTACTAGAAGGAGAAACCGGAACCGGTAAAGAAATTTTTGCTGAATTTATTCATAAAAATTCTGATAGGGCAGACAAACCTTTCGTAGCTATTAATTGTGCATCACTTCCTGACCAATTAATAGAGAGTGAACTTTTTGGATATGAAAAAGGTGCTTTTACAGATGCGAAAACATCCAAACTAGGATTAGTAGAGATTGCAAACGGTGGAACATTATTTTTAGATGAGATTGGTGAATTGAGTTTAACACTGCAGCCAAAACTCTTACGCTTTCTTGAAAATGGTGAATTTAGAAGAGTGGGCGGAGTTAATAATTTAACTTCTTCTGTAAGAGTTATTGGTGCTACCAACAAAAATTTGATGGAAGAAGCAGAGAAGAAAAATTTCAGACGTGATCTTTTATTCAGATTAAATGTAATTACTTTAACAGTACCTCCGTTAAGAGAAAGACAAGGTGATGTAATTTTATTGTCTGAATATTTTTTACAAAAAAAATCTCCCGTACGTTCTGTGAAAAAATTAACCGAAGAAGCTAAAAAGGAATTGATGCGGTATAACTTTCCCGGTAATGTAAGAGAATTAGAACATATGATAGAAAGAGCAATAATTTTTTCGGACGGAGAATTAATTCATATTAAAGATTTAAATATTCCTAAAGAAGATTTCGATTTTTCCAATTACATTTCAAATAACGGAACTCTGCTTACATTAGATGAAGTTGAAATGATGCATATAAAACGTGCATTGGACCATAACAACTGGAACCGTGAAAACACAGCACGTGCTCTTGGTATTAGCCAAAAAACACTCTATTCGAAAATTTTAAAGTATAAGCTAAAATAGATGCAATCAAAAGATTATCCCTCATTCAATCACATCGCTCATGATTTAAATAATATTCTTACAAGAATACTTAACAGTGTTGAACTACTTAAAATTAAAGTTACTAATTACAATGATGTTAGTTCCCTTTTAAGCAGTATAGAGAATGGGACTTATATGGCTGCTGAAATTATTGAAGATGTGATTTCGGAAACCACTCAAAAACAAATAAGAAAAAAAAGAATAAATGTTAATTCACTATTAACCGATTTAATTAATACTATTAAAGTTCAATTAAAGGATAAGATTATATTTAACCTGAAATTAGAAGATAATATTGGATTTGTAGAAGCAAGGTATTCAGATATTTACCGAATATTTATGAATCTTATTGCAAATGCTGCAGAAGCAATAAGTGAAAAAGGCGTTATTACTATTACTACATCTAAAACCGGAACATCGAGCAAAAAGTTAAATGATCCAAAACTTTTTGAAAGCGAATCTTTTGTTCAAATAAAAGTTATAGATAATGGAAGTGGCATTGATCAAAAAATAATGCCCTTTATTTTCGACGATAATTTCTCTACAAAGAATCGTAAAAGAAATTCAGGATTCGGTCTTTCTATAGTAAAAAAACTTGTAGAAGAATGGTCAGGTTCCATAAAAGTTTCTTCAGAAAAAGGGAAAGGAACAGAGTTTATAATTACTTTACCGATGGTTTTTCATGACATGACATCAAAATCATCACAACAAAAAAATATTCTTATAGCGGAAGATGAAAATATATTACGGCAACTCTTAACCGAATTATTAGAATCATATAATTATTCAGTGGTATCATTTGCTAACGGAGAAGATGTTTTAAAATATATCACCAATAATCCATTACCCGATCTTTGTATTATAGACCAAATGATGCCCGATATTGACGGCTTGGCATGCATCAAAAAAATTAAAGAAACAGATAGTAGAATTCCAATAATATTAGCAACCGGTTCTACAGACGAAGAATATCATAATAAAACTATTCTTTCAATTGTAAACAAAGTATTAACAAAACCTTATAATTTTGAAGATATGCTATTGGTCGTAAGAAACTTAATTAAAGATTAGTCAGAATTTGAGTTGAGATCGATGATATTTAGATCATTGACATAAGGAGTAATAACTGGCTTTTTAATAGAACCGAGTTTATCTAAAACCGAAACTATATCATGAGCTGCATTTTCAATAAATTCAATTCTTTTTTCGATTGCTTCTTTGGAATAATTTCCCTTTGAAAGTTCTCTCCTAATTGCCGCTGTTGAAAGATTTATCAAAGTTAACGGCTGTTTAATTTCATGATTTGCTGTTACTACAGTAGCTGCATAAGTGCGAATTTTTTCATATTCTAATAATAATTTATTCGTTTCACTAAAACGGAGTGCGGAATTAATCCTTGCTATCAATTCAATTTTGTTAAACGGTTTTTTAATATAATCGAATGCGCCAGAATTTAAGCCTTGTTTAATATTATCTGCCTCTGTAAGAGCGGTTAATAAAATAATAGGGATAAGTTTTGTTTCAGCTTTTGTAGATAGTACTTTGCACACATCGTATCCCGATACATCTGGCATCATTACATCAAGTAAAATTAAATCTGGTTTTTCGTCAACAGCCTTTTGAATTCCCATATTTCCATCATAAGCTTTTATTACTTCAAATCCTTCATGTTCAAGTCGGTCTTGAAGTAAATAAACATTATCTGGATAATCATCTATTACTAATATTTTTTTCATGATTTACTGTTAACCTTTATGAAGGATTTAATTTTAGAATTCAATAAAGAAAAATTGATCGGTTTTGTAACAAGATCATCAAAACCATTTTTTTCTATTACATGTTTATTATCCAGCATAGCATAAGCAGTAAGAGCAATAACCGGTAATTCAGAATATTTCGGATTACTTCTTATACGTTTAATAGTTTCAAAACCATCCATTTGAGGCATCATAATGTCCAGTAAAATCAAATCCGGTGTAAGATGATTCAACATTAATAAGCACTCCATCCCATTATGACCAAACATTACTTCGTATTTATTTTCTTTTAAATATTCTCCAATTGTAAAAAGCGAGTCACTATCATCATCAACAATTAATATTGTAGTTTTGTCAAAATCATTTTCTTTGACTGTCTCATCAATAATTGATCTATCAGTTTCTTCTAATAAATTATCCTTTTGTCTGGGAATATTATTACCGAGTTTCAATCTATCTTTTAGACCTTTTAACAAATCGAGTGGATGGTATTTATATTTTAATGCTATTTTAGTTATATCTTTTATAATTTCATTGTCATATTTATCATCTGCTTCGTTATATCCGCAAATAATAATGCCAACATTTTTGTTCACTTTTTTCTGCTCAATTATACTACATAATTCTAAAAATTTATTACGATTTGATTTTATATTTATCAATAAAAGAGTGTAATGATTTTTTGATAATTGTTTAATAAGCTCATTTTCATCATTTATAGATTCAACAGAAATTGTTCTACTTATATTATCTTTAATCTTTTTATACTCTTCTTTTTCAAAATTCATTAATAAGATATTAGAAAGTTTTTTCTCCGTAAAAGATTCATAATTACTGATGATGGAATTTAGATTACCATCATCGATTGGTAGTTCCGTATAATCATAAATGTTTGGCATCCATCCATATTTTTCTTCGGGTAATATTATTAACGAAATTATTGGTGCAACATTGGAATTTAGATCTCTTTTAATAGAAGAAATGACAGATAGATATCCAGTAGAATGTATATTGTGGTTAATTATTACTGCACTGATGTTATTACTTTTTACAATATCGGAAATGCTATTATTCAATTTTGAAGTAACTATTTGAAAAGAATATGATTTTAAGTAATCAGCAATAAATTGATTTGAACTTTCATCATTACCAATTATTAGCGCAGTCTCTCGTATAATATCGTGTTTCGGTTCATCATAATTCAAAAAAGAAGGTTCATCAATATCAATTACATCGAGAATAATATCATTTAATGAGAAATAAAATGTAGATCCATTTCCCGGTTTGCTTTCAACTTTTATATTACCACCTAAAAGTTCAACGTATCTTTTACATATTGCTAAACCGAGCCCGGCACCACCGAACTTTCTATCCATACCGTCTTCAACTTGTTTAAACTCAGAAAATATCTTACGTGTATTTTCTTCAGAAATACCAATGCCGGTATCAGATACTCTAAAATCAAAACCATTTTCTTTATTCAATAACAAAGAAAGTTTTACTTCGCCAAATTCTGTGAATTTAACTGCGTTAACCAACAGATTTGTTAATATTTGCTCTAGTTTGTTTTTATCTGTATTGATTAAATAATTTTTATTCTGAGGAACATCCAAAGTAAACTTTAATTTTTTTTCTGAAGCTATATGATTAATATTAGGTGTTAATTCTTCAATAAAATCGTTCAGCAGAAAACTTTCTTTTTTAATTTCAATTTTACCCGATTCGAATTTTGAGAACTCTAAAATATTAGTTATCAGGTTTAATAATTTTTTCCCGTTTCTAAAAACTATATTTAATCTTTCTTTCGATTTTAATTGAAGCATTTCATCTTTCAACATTAATTCTGTTAATCCTAAAATAGATATTAACGGGGTTCTCAACTCGTGTGACATACTTGCGAGGAATTGCGATTTTACTTTCGTTAACTCTACAGCTTTAATTCTTTGATTTTCTAATTCTATCGCTTTTTCTTGTAATTGATTGTGAAGATTTTTCAATTCTTCATTTTGTTCAATGATTTGTTTATTCTGCTTCTGATAAACTTCGTTCAAAGTTCTTAATTCAAGTACAAGATTTTCTAACTGTTCTAGTGAAACTGCATTTGTTAATCCTACTGCAAGCTGTTCCTGAATACTTTCAATGTACTGCTTAGTATTAAGAACCGGAAGAGTTTCGGATGCTAATTCAAGAATAGCAATTGTTTCTTTATTATAAACAACCGGGAACACTAACAGATATTTTATTTTGATTGAAGCGAGACCAGTTTTAATTTCCGGATAGTTTTCCTTAAAATAAAATTCAACAATTTCTTTTTTCTCAATTGCATTCGAGTAAAAATCGGAATCTTGAGTAGGTTTTATGAGATTTCTACTTACTCCGTATGATGATATTAATCTTAGTTTTTTCTTTTCAACTAAATAGAGTGCCCCGAAAGTGAGCCCGGTTGATTTTATAATTTTAGTAAGAGCCGATTCTGATATCTCATGAATTGACGGATTTTGATTAATCAATGTGATAAAGTCAGTGTAATCTTTTTCAGTTTTTTCCTTCTGCTTAAGTACTTCAAGCATATTATTGAATGCAACACCGAGCATTCCTATTTCATCATTTGTGATAACAGTAACCCGATGATCAAAATTACCTTTACCGGCTGCTTCTGCGGCTTCACTTAATAGTGATATTTGCTTACGGAGTTTTGTTGTTGTTACAAAGACAAGAATTATTGTAAATGCTGCACCGGCTATCACAATTAAAATCATTACAGTACGCAGATCATTTTGAAAATCTACACTTTCTTTATAAGGATTAAATATCACAAAATTAATTTTGCCTCCCGGAGTAAGAAGCAAACGTGGTGTATAAAGTGAGGCAACAAAATCAACAGTTTCAAGCTGTTCGCTATAAATATCAAAGTTATTTTTATATCGTAAACCTCTTACCGCATTAATTACATTCAATAAATAAGTTTGAGTTTTATCTGCATTCGAAATTTCGACTGGGGAATCATTAATAACTAATGCTACTTCAGCTCTAATTTTTTGTGATATTTCATCCAGTAATTTTTGTGATATTAAAAATCCATAGTAAATCGTCTTACCATCTTTCAACTGTGAGTATGCAAGTATCGCTGCGGGATTGTCTTTAAAAAATTGCCTGAATATTTTCGATCTGATATTAATCGTTTTATCTGATTTAACTTTAAGTTCTAATGAATTTATTAACGAATCATTTACAACAGAAAAAATAAAATCAATGTTGGTGGAATCGATATTTATATTATTGATATTAGATAATTGTGGTGCGAGAATATTAAAATCTTCTTCGGATTTTTCTAAAGTTTCTTGAAGTGCAAAAATAAAATCATTGGTTGAATTGAGAACTGATTGATTTTGATATCTAGAAAATAATTTGCTGGCAAGTGAATAATAAATAAAAGTTGAAACTATAGAAATAACCAGAATAATTATTGAAGTAATAAATATAAGTCTTACGTTTAATTTCATGATATGATATTAACATTTTTATCTAGCTAAATATTTCGAAAAACAGAATAGTTACAGAAAAATTTCAAATTAATTCTCTTCTTCCTCTTCTTTATCTTTTTCTACATTAGATTTATATTTTTCCATATCCAACTGGCCCTTTTCCAATTCCTTTTTTAATACATCATTTTCACGCTTACGCGATACTCTTTCTTTTAATGATGGAAGAATCTCTGCTTTAATAAGCATTATGATTTCTTTTTTTGCGACAGTTTTTTCATCATAACCGGTCAAATATCTTATACCCAAAACCCACCATGGTAAATCTTTGAAGAATGGAATTCCTCTTCTAACAAAAGTTTCTTCGTTTACAAATAAACCACCAATAGCAGTTTCCTCACCATCAAGCAGTAAAACACTTGTAGTTGCTTCTGTTTTTCTAATTTCTGTACTAACTACATCCGGGAATGCTGAACTTCTTTCAACTCTAAGTTTAAGTAAAACATAATCGATACCGTCTTCATTATAGATATATGGCGTAACTTGAATGATTGTACCGGTTGAATAAAATTTATCAATCAAATTGCCGGCAAAATCTCTCTCTTTAATAGAAAAATCAGAACCTACTTGAGTTCTGCCTTCAATTTTATTTCTCACTGTTACAGTTGGACGTGCAATAATTTCACCTAAATCTTCGGATTCAAAAAATCTAAACAGAGCAGTGGCATTACCAGTAAACTTACCCATTTCAAAATCTGATTCAGAAGTTAAATCGAATGCTGGAGGTTCTTGTAATACGGCAGCCGTAGTTGTTGAAGTAGATGATGATGATTGTTGCTGCTGTTCTTGAACACTTACTAATTTACCTCCAATTGAAAGTCCGCTGCGAGAAAGCAAAAACTCCCAGTTAACCCCGTGTTCATTCATTTCAGAAACATTAGCTTCAAATAGCAATGCAGAGATTTTAACTTCTCTTTCATCAACTGAAGCATAAATATCATCAGCTAGTGCAGTTTTTGTATCATCTTTTCTTTTAATAACTATTGTTGACTCACCTTCTTCAACAATATAATTATTGTATTGTACTATAATAAATAATGCTTTTTTATAATGAATATTCTCTAATTGAACACCGATCGGATTTGTATTTGCAACAGTTGAAAGTATTTTTTTGCCGGTAGTTTTTTCGCTCACCTTGCTAAGCACTTCAACTGCTTGACTGAAAGGAATTGTTTCGGCAAGGGTTACCAATTCATTAGGATTAACAGCTCCTTGTAATTTTTGTTTGAGATCAAGCTGTCCATTTGCTGTAGCTGTTAGTCCAATTACTAATAGAAATAATATTAATCTTTTCATTTTATTCACTCAGCTTTTTTTCTATCAAGTTGTAGTGTTATTGTTTCTATAACACCGCCTTTGTTCAAAACAAAATTCACTTCGTTAGTTTGATAATTAATATTTGTTAAATATCCAAGATAAACCTGATCACCTTCCCAGAGTAAAAATGTACTGCCTTTTGCATCAGCTAAAAATGCACCATCAGGAATTAACGCAAGTAAAGTTGCTGTTTGAACATCTAACAATCCTTCTTTGTTTGGCGGTATTTCGTTTCTTATTAATGGATAAAAAATATCATATGCCGGATTAGGTTCAAGGGAATTTTCTGTGTATTCTTTGACATAAAACCGATTATCGTTAGAATAGTAAACTGAGACCTCAAATTTAAAATTAACTAAATAATGTGGCGTTCCATCTTCATCAACTTTAACATTGTTAGTTATATCTACTCCGGAAATCTTTTTCAAAAGTTTACTCTCTTCTATTGCATAAATCAACCTATTCAAATCATTAAACTCTGCTATTCCATTTAGGGTGTAATGGTAAATATTAAAATTGGTAGTTACTTCCATTTCCTTGTATTCAATATTAACGTATGAAAGGGGGGAAAAGGAATAACTGATTTGATTTATAAAATCAAAGAAATCCGATTGAGGAAGATTATATGGAATATTGTACTTTCTATTTGCAAGAATAGAATCAAGCTGTGCAACCTTATTTTTCAAAGATGTCAGCTGTAGATTAAGTTCATCAGTATCAAGCTGATATAATTTCAAATCTTTAATCTTTTGTTCTCTATCATCAATTTTACCTTTTAATAAAACATAATTATATAGACCACCGCCTATTATTATTCCTATTAGAATAACCAAGATTATTATAGTATTTTTTACTTTACTGCTCATTTAACCGTAAAGGAATCTTGTGAAATATTTTCTTCTTTTTCACCGAGTTTAAAGTTTATTGTATAAGCAAAAGCACTTTTCTCTCTTAATGGCTCATAATTAATAAAGTTCAACATTCCATCTTTACTAAACTGTGTAAACTCAGTTAAAACAGTTCTGGATAAAGCATAACCATAAATTTTAACTTCTTCTTGATTGATTGATTCAAGTCTTGTCAGCCAAAAATTTCTTCTTCTTTCAATGAAGTCAGAAATTTTAGTAATCGATTTATTCCATATAGCGCTACCGGCAGCAGCAGAATCCAATATTGCTTCTGTGGCATCGAAACTATTAATTCTAGAATCGAGCGGTGCAATTTCTTCAACCAATGCTTGATTTTGTATCTGGCGCTGTGTAAGCCGTTCTATTTCAAAATCGAGATCTTTTATCTCGCGATAACTTGATAAAATTTGAAAAGTGAAAAAGAATGCTGCTCCAAACAAGAATGGTAATAATGCATAACTATGCCATCCGAATTGAAGAAACTTTTGATTCTCCTGAATATACCTTGGTAAGAAGTTAATGCCTACATGTTCTTTGCTTAATTCATCAAAATATTCTGAAGCTGATGCAAGTGGAATAGCATATAATGCTAAATTTGAAATATCTTCTTCGGTAATCATAGAAGTATCAAGACCTTCAAATTTCAATTCACTTACATTCGCTTCCGGGAAAGTACCGTAAAATGAAAGAATTAAATTTTCAGATCTGTCTTCGCCGCAAAGAATAATATTATCAAGTTTAGGTATACCACCGTTTTCCATTTCTAAGAGTATCTTAGAAAAATAAACATCATAGGTGTGAAGATTTTTTGTGCCGATATCTAAAGTTGTACCTATATGTTTTAGTCTTTGACCTTCGAGGAAAATTAATTTACTATATTCTTTCCCGATATAAATAATTAAAGTATTATCCTCCGGGAAAAATTTGTAGGATTTGCTTATGTAATAAGCTAAAGATAATTCTGCTGTTTTTATTGTGGGAATTCTTAAGTAACGACGTTTGTTGTAATTTGCCAATAAATTAACAAGCTGAACACAAGGTATATCGCCCTCAATAAAAACACTTAACATTGCTTTATCATTAAGTTCAGTTACATCAACAGAATCTTCTTCAACTGCAATTCCTTTAACAGCCTGAATATCTGTAATTATAGATTGAAGTAATTTCTTTTTATTTTCATCACGTGGACCTTCGTATAAATGATAATTAACAACCGGTTCTGTGATAATAGGAATGAATTGAAGATTATTTACTTTAAATCCATATAACGCACTTTGTAATTGTCCCACATCCGATGTGTCAACTGGTTCAGGTATTTCAGCAATTTCATCAAGTTTATCAAAAGAAATTTCTGATGGTGAATCGCTTTTGTTTATGTCTGATAAAAATTCTCTTTTGGAAGATGATTGTAAAGCTCTCGACATTGTCAATGAAGCAACACGATGTACTTTAACAACTCCCTTTTCTCTTGAAAGGACTGCTAATTTTGCATCGCTGCCTTCACAATATAGACAAACAATCGGCTTCATTTAAACTGCCTTCATTAACTGCATAATTCTAGTTTTATTATTTGCATAAGCAATTGCATTTTCTTTAGAAATCTTCCTTTCTGTGAATAAACGTAACAAATCTTGTTCCATAGTTACCATTCCTTGAGGTCCGCCTTGATTAATCATCATATAAATTTCGCTGGTATTATTATTTTTAATTGCTGCTTTTACGCTTGGAGTAACTAATAAAACTTCTTTTGCCAATACCCTCTTCCCGTCCAAACTGGGAATTAATTTTTGGGATACAACAGATATCAAAACATCTGCCAAGCGGTTTCGTACTCGATCTTGCTCAACCGGATTTACTTCTGCAATAATACGGTCTATTGATTCAACCGCAGATGAAGTATGCAATGTAGAAAATACCTTATGACCGGTATCTGTTACTTCCAAAGAAGCCATAATTGTATCAGGATCACGCATTTCTCCTATTACAATTATATCTGGGTCCTGGCGTAAAGATTGAATAACCCCCTCTTTAAAAGATAACACATCTTTTCCTACTTCTCTGTGTTTTATTATAGAAATTTTGGAAGTATGAACATACTCTATTGGAGATGCTATTATTACAATATGGCAAGGATCAAATTGATTATGATAATCTATAATTGCGTCGAGTGTTGTAGATTTACCGGAACCGGTAATACCTGTAATTAATGATAAACCAAATTTGATGTAATTATGGCTCATCATTTTTACAGCTAATGGATGAAAATCCAATGAATCAATTGATCTGATATTTGCTTGTATAGATCTCATATTCAATGCTAAAGTATCCAAATCAAAATATGCATCTGCACGAAATCTTACATGAGAGTTTTGTTTGGCATAATAAAATGAATAACTGAAATCTAAATTTCTATTTTCTAAAAGGTATGCTGCTTGATTTTTATTAAGAAGACTTACAATTAAAACTGCTGCCTGATCTTCTGTTAACTGCGGTAATTCTTTAACTCTCTCTTTTTTACCAAAAATCCTGAACCAAATAAATCCTTGTGTGCCGTATCCTCCAATTTCAATATCGGAAGCATGTTTTTCAATCATTAATGATAAAATCAAATTGGCAAGATTAATAATTTGCATTTTAGATTCGACTGGAATATGATCTATATTTTCAGCAATAAATCGAACCCGTTCTGGACCTAAAACTGTCGGAGGTATGTGCTGTGCGAAAGTGCTTATGATCTGTTTAGCTTCTTCGATCATCAATGGTTACCGTATTACTGTGTAAATTGGGATTATGTCTTTTTCTTAAAGCAATATAACAAAAAGAAATATGAATCACTCCGTATGTAAAACTGTTTAATCCTCCATTGTGGCACCAATTACTTCTTGAATTGAAGTTAAACCAAGTTTCACTTTTTCGAAACCGGAATCTCTTAAACTAACAGTACCATCTTTTCTAGCTTGCTCTCTAACTGCTTCTTCATCTACTTCTTCACCCGAACGGACAATAATTCTTCTAATTTCTCTTGTGAAATAGAGAGCTTCATGAATTGCCATTCTTCCTTTATAACCAGTATGGTTACATTTGTCGCAGCCGACCGCTTCATAAATATCATGTCCAGCCCAATCTTTAATATCTAAACCGGCATTATTAATATGCTCTTCTAAGTTTACAACTTTTTTCTTGCAGTTTTCACAAAGTTTTCTAATAAGACGTTGTGCAACAATAATATTAATAGCATAGGCAATTAAAAATGGTTCAACACCCATTTTGTAAAGACGTGCAACAGCACTTGGTGCATCGTTTGTGTGCAATGTTGAAAAAGTTAAGTGACCGGTGTTAGCTAATTTAATTGCGGTCTCCGCTGTTTCTTTATCGCGCATCTCACCAACCAGAACAATATCGGGATCATGTCTTAAAATAGATCTGATAGCTTGTTCAAAATTCATCTTATAGCCAATCTTTAATTGACGCGCTCCTTCAATAACATATTCAACCGGGTCTTCTACTGTTAAAACATTTTTTGTGGGATTAATAACCTGATACAAAGCAGCTATTAATGTTGTACTCTTTCCACTTCCAGTAGGACCGGTTAAAATAATCATTCCCTGGGGTTGACTAATTGCTTTTACAAATGCTTTATTGGCGTAACCGGTAAGTCCCAGCTTACTTAAGTCTTTAATTACTTTTCTATCATCAAGAATTCTTATTACAACACTTTCAAATTTATTTTTCAATTCCGTACCAACGGTAGGAAGTACTGATACTCTGAATCTAATAATATGACCATCAATTTCTCTTTGAATAAACCCATCTTGTGCGCGTTCTCTTTCAAAACGATCCATTCCTTTTGACCTATCCTTAACAACCGCCATAATAGCTTCCGGCATAGTGGCTTCTTGAACATGCCAGAGTTGTAGCTTTCCATCTAGTCTAAAATGAATTTCTGTTTTGTTGCCGCTTCTTGGAATTATATGAATATCACTAACACCTTTACGTACACCTTCAACCAAAGCTGCTTCAATTAAATTTATTAAAGCACTTTTATTTATTTCGGCATCCAGTTCTTCTTCATTAATACTCGCATCATCTTCAATGATATGCATTTCCTCGCCGGAATCTTCTATCATTTTGAGGTATTCATTTTCTGAAGACACAAGCAAGCTGATCAGTTTTTCATAATCTTTTTTTCTTAAATAATTTATCTCGTATTTTTTTGCATTTAATGTATAAGCAATTTTTGCTAATGATCTATCTGTAGGATCGGTTGCCGCTAAAATTAATTTGTCTCTTACCTTATCATCATATTTATATGGTATTACTTTGTGTTCAATCAGCATCTTGCTAACATCTTTACCTTGCTTATTCATCAAATTCTTGATTTCATTTAAGCGTTCTTCAGATAATTCTTCGGGATGAATATTTAATTCTTTGAAAGCATAAAGAACTGCAACTTCTCTGAAAATTATATCATGATCAAATCCGAATTCGTCGACTAAAATTTGAGCAAGGTTCCTTTTCAATTTTAATAGATCGGCATCTTTAATTTTTAGTGCTTGTTCTAAAATTTTAGAATCAATTATTCCCTTTTTTAACAAGAGATAACCGATTTTATCTGCCATTTCTAGATGTGTTTCTAACATAAAAAATCCTACTTAACTTTTACATAACCGGTGATTTTGGACTTATTGTTGCTGTTTCAGCTGATATTAATGTTAAGCCGATCATTACAATCATAATAATCATAGCAATAATAACTTGAATTAATTCAATTACATTTTTAAGGCGGAAAACAGTTTCACTTTCATAGTAATTTGCTAATTGCAATGCAGTATTTTTAACTGTACCGGTTTCTTCGCCCGAATGAAATCTTGATAATGCAGTTTCAGTAAATACACCGCTTGCTTCAAAAGATTCTGTTATTCCCGCACCTTTTTTAATCATTAGTGGTATTGCTATCTGTTTAATTTGTTGTTCAAAATATGCATTACCTGTTGCTTCAGCAGCAATTTTTATTGGTTCAATACTTTCAGCCGACCCGCTGTACAAAGTATAAAAAACCCGGCAAAAAACTTCAATCAATGTTTTATGAATTAAAGAACCAATAACCGGCATCTTTAAGATTATACGGTCAAAAAAGATTTTCCCAGATTTAGTTTTAGAATATTGCCATAAAACAATTGGAGGAATAATTAAAAAAGCTAATACCAGCCAAATATTACCAATTAAAAAATCGCTAAATGTTAACGTAGCTGCAGTCAATGGCGGAAGATCAATATCAAATTTTACAAATAATTTTGCTGTCTCCGGAAAAATATAGCCCACATAAAATATAACAGCTAAGAAAAGTATAAAAATAGTTACTAATGGTGTGATTAGAGCACTTTTCAAATTTTTTCTAAATTCTTGTTGTCTTTCTAAAAATTTAGCAGTGGCTTTATAAATTTCTGCCATGTTACCGCTTTTTGAAGCAAGGCCTAACATATAAGCAGTAAATTTTCCAAATACAGATTGATATCTCAAAAAAGTTGTTTCGCTATCGGCGCCTTTTTTTAATTCATTGTTGATCTGTTTTAGTGTTTCTTTAAGAGTTTTATTCTGAATATCATTAATAAGTAAAGTAAGAATTTCACTGTATGGAAGTTTTTGTTCAAGAAGTTCTGCACTTATTTTTACATAAGATACAATATCTTGCTGAGGAGGTTTAAAATTAAAATCAATTAATTTTCTGTTTACAGAAATAACTTCATAGCCAAGTTTCCTTAGAGCGTTTACAACTTCCTCTTTGTTAAACGCTTTCTGTTCGCCAGTAATTGGTTTTTCTTTACCTCTCTTGATTTTGTAAATGTAAGCACTCTTTTTTTCAATCGATCTGATTTTTAGTTGATGGCGTTCGGCAAGTTTACTAATCTTTAATTTAGCTTCTTTATAAGTTGGCTCACTTAAACTACCCGAAATTGTTTGCCCATTTGGTTTGAAAGCATTAAATCTGACTTCAATCATTGTGCTTTACCCTTTTAAAAAAAGAAGGCTGATAAAATACATTTATCAGCCTTCAATTTAAGAAAAATCAATTAAAAAGAATAAAACTAATTATTTATTGTGGTCGATGTTATAGCGTTAGGTCCCACTACCATTGTTACTTGTACATCACTTGTACCATTATTACCAGTTTCTGTACCAACACCAACTAAAGTAACAGATTGTGCGGCAACTGTTGCTGTGTAAGTACCATTACCGGTAGTATCAAGCTGTCCAGGGATTGTCCATCCGGTGAATGTATTTCCTCCACCGCCAAGAGCAGTTGGTTTTCTGTAATACTGTTGTGCTAGAGATGCTAAATTTGTACAATCTGCAATAACTGCATCTCTGTTAGCTTGTGTACTGCTTGCTGTAAATACATTAATACCTACTACAACAGCGATACCAACAATGATAACGCCCAATACGATAAGAAGAAGTTGTTGCTGTCCCATAAATACTCCTATTAGAAGTTAATTGATAATTAATTAATAAATATGATTATAGGTAATTGATCCTTGATTAGTTAATTATAGTTGTTCTGAAACTTTTTGCCCCTACAGAAATTCTTACTTTAACTGAATCATTATTTGTAACTACTTCATTACCCGTGCCAATAATAATTACACTATCAGCAGATGCAGTTGATACATAATGACCATTTGCAGTTGTAACTAAATCTGAAGGGATTGTCCAACCGGTGAAAGTTCTTGCCCCGCCGCCGAGAGCACTTGGTTTCATATAATAGTTTTGAGCTAATGATGCAAGATTAACCAGCTCATTAATAATATTGTTTCGTTTAGCTTCAATAGCATTAGCTCTAAATAAATTAATACCTACAAAAATTGCTATTCCAACTATCAATATTCCAAGTAAAATTAAGAGTAACTGTTGCTGTCCCACTTATTCTCCTAACTGATAATTCGGTATTTATTACCACTTATTTCCTTATCAGTCATTTTTTTCACTTGTTTAAGTTAACTCAAATATTAAACCAAACGAAAAGTGGAAATAATTTCATACAGTACGATAGTAAAATATGAAAGAGATGCAGAAATTCAAAGATTTTTTTTCGAAAAGTGTAAAAAAAATATTAACGATGTGTAAAAATTACATGTAGCTATAAATTAGAGATCTTATCTCTCAATTAATTTTTTACTCTAATATGTAGGTCATTTAACTGAATCTCATCAACTTGTGATGGAGAATCATCCATTAAAGAGATACCGCTTGAAGTTTTGGGGAAAGCAATAACATCTCTAATTGAAGATTTTCCGGCAAATAACATTGCAAGTCGATCAAAACCAAAAGCAATACCGCCGTGAGGAGGTGCACCATATTTAAAAGCATTCATTAAAAAACCAAATTTTTCTTTTGCTTCTTCTTCATTAATTCCTAAAACTTTAAACATACTTGCTTGAAGCTCAGCATTATGAATTCTAATGCTACCTCCAGCAATTTCATTTCCGTTTAGCACAAGATCATAAGCACGTGCTTTAACCTTTCCGGGATCAGAATCCATTAAAGGAATATCTTCTATTCTGGGTGATGTAAACGGATGATGCATAGCATAATATCTTTTTGTTTCTTCATCCCATTCAAATAATGGGAATTCAGTTACCCATAATAATGCCGGTTTTGCATCTTCAGAAATTAAGTTCATCCGCTTTGCCATTTCCAATCTTAGCATACCCATTGTGTTCAAAGTTTTTAATTTATTACCGGTAAGTATTAGTAATAGATCACCAGCTTTGGCATTCATAGTTTTAATTAAATTATTCTTCTCTTCATAACTCATAAATTTAGCTACCGGTGCATCTAATTCAACACCAGTTGGAGAATCTTTAACACGCATCCAAATTAATCCCCCAGCACCGAGTTTTTTCACAAAGTCTGTAAGAACATCTAATTGATTTCTAGTATAGTCACCACAGCCACTTGCAAGAAGTCCGGTTATAATTCCACCTTTATCATGCGATTCTTTAAAAACTTTGAAGTCAGATTTATCGAATACGTCATTAAGAGTAACCATTGGTAGTTCGAACCGCAGATCGGGTTTATCAGTTCCATATTTTTCCATTGCTTCATCAAATGATAATCTTGGAATTGGCAGATTCAATTCGATATTCAAAATTTCCTTAAAGAAAATTTTCATTAATCCTTCAATTACTTCAAAAATATCTTCAACATCTACAAATGACATTTCCACATCAATTTGAGTAAACTCGTATTGTCTATCAGCACGAAGATCTTCATCACGGAAACATCTAACAATTTGGAAATAACGGTCGAATCCAGCTACCATTAAAATTTGTTTATATGTTTGAGGGGACTGTGGTAGCGCATAAAATTTACCTTTATGTAATCTGCTAGGAACCAAAAAATCGCGTGCGCCTTCGGGAGTGCTTTTCATTAAAATTGGTGTTTCAATTTCAACAAAGTTCAATGAATCAAAATATTTTCTTGTTAGCTGAGACATTTTATGACGTAACAAAAAGTTCTTCTGCATTTCATTTCTGCGTAAATCAAGATATCTGTATTTAAGTCTAATATCTTCATGTACATCAATGTTATCTTCAATTGCAAAAGGAGGTGTATCAGCATGATTAAGAATTTCAAGTTTATCAACCATAACATCTACTTGTCCCGTTGGCAGTAATGGATTTTCCGTACCTTCCGGACGTTTGCGAACTTTACCTTCAACAGAAATAACAAATTCATTTCTCAACTTTTTTGCATGTTCGTGAGCATCTGCATTAAATGAAGGTTCAAAAACAACTTGGGTTATTCCATATCTATCACGCAATTCTATAAAAATTACACCGCCAAGATCTCTACGAATAGCAACCCAGCCATTAAGTACAACATGTTCACCAATGTTCGATTCTCTCAACTCTCCGCATGTATGTGTTCTTCTATTAAACTTCATATTATTGATACTTCTCCCAAAAAAATTTAGGGGCAAAAATAATCATTTAATTAAGGTATTACAAATAAGTGGTTTATGCTGACAATTGTTAATATTATATTTGTTTTGTGAATCAAGAAAATAAATAATAGATGAAAATAATTGCTGATGAAAATATTCCACAAGTAAAAGAAGCATTCAGCCGTTTTGGAGATGTAATTTTAGTTAACGGCCGGGAAATAAAAAATGATCTGCTGAAAAATATTGATCTGCTTTTAGTCCGTTCCATAACAAATGTGAATGAAAATTTATTAGAAAATACAAATGTTAAATTTGTTGCAACGACAACAATCGGTACTGATCATGTTGATTTGGAATATTTAAAATCGAAAAATATTTTGTTTGCTGATGCAAAAGGATGCAATGCTTACTCTGTTGCCGAGTATGTTTTATGTGCAATCACCAATATATATTACCAGCATAAAAAAACTTTTGAAAATAATACAATCGGCATTGTTGGATATGGAAATATTGGTACGAAAATTAACAGTTTTGCTGAAGCATTAGGCTTGCAAACTATAATAAATGATCCGCCATTGGAAAGAAATACGGGCAAAAATATATTTCAAAGTTTAAAAGAAGCATTAGAATCCGATATAATTACATTTCATGTACCATTAAATATGACCGGAGTTGATAAGACATTTCATTTATTAAATAAAGACAATTTAGATTTAATAAAGCAAGGATCACTTTTAATTAATACATCACGTGGTCAAGTAGTTGATAATCAAATTATAAAAGAAAGATTAAAATTAAAGAATGATATTGAGGCTGTTTTTGATGTCTGGGAAAATGAACCATCAATTGATATTGAGTTTGCTAAAAGAACAAATATCAGCACTGCACATATTGCCGGTTACTCTTTAGAAGGAAAATTAAACGGTACAAAATTGATCTATAATCAATTCTGTGAATTATTTGGATATAAAAATGAATGGATTCCTAACTATCCAGATGTAGAAAAAAACGTTATTAATGTTAATACTCACGAACCGATTGAAAAAATTCTTTATAATATTTTTTGTTCGATCTATGATATTGAGTTGGATAATCAAATGTTAAAAAAATGTTTATCTGCCAATAGAGAATTTATCGGTAAATGTTTTGATGCCTTAAGAAAAAATTACAAAATCAGACGTGAATTCAGTAATTACATTTTAAAGTTTAATAAGGAGAACAAACACCTAAAAGAAATTTTAGAAACTCTTCGATTTAAAGTTATTTAACAATAACCATCTTTTTGATTTCAGTAACACCCAATGCATTTAGAACATAAAAATATACTCCGCTGGCAAAATTTTTATTCTGCATTTCAAAATTTGAATAATTAATCCCGGCTTTTTTAAAATCATTTTCAAGTATTGCAATTTCGTTACCTAAAATGTCATAAACTTTCAAAGTTACAAAACAATCTTTAGGCAATTCATATTTTATAGTTGTTGTTTGATTGAATGGATTTGGATAGTTCTGATATAGAATGACTGATGGTGAAATATAAATATTACTTGTATCTATATCATTATTAATTACCAACGAAGCAACACTACCAATAGTTAGTTTTGTATTCTTAAAAAGGTAGTTTTGATTTATACCTTCGAGATTATCCAGTGCTGTATGATAATAACTATTAAAGTCAGACCCGCCACCTGGATTTGGATTGGAATCTTCTATTAATAAAACGGATGAAAAATTCCGAAGCCAGAATGAATAATGATCACTTCTTGTAGTGCCTGGATCAATTATTTGGATAACTAATCCAATATTATAATTTTTATTAATTTTTTTTACATAATTTGCTAACCATTGGGATTTATTATAAGCACGTGTATGAATTTCCATTATATTGTCATTATTACTATCCCATGCTATCATATCTAAATTAATTACTGCAATAATACTATCCCCCCTATTTGCGGCTAATTGTGCATAATAATCACTTCCAAACAATCCTTGTTCTTCCTGATCCCATAAAGCAAAAATTATTGTATACTCAAAAAAATATTTTGATAGAATTCTTGCAGATTCAATAACAGCAGTAGTACCGCTACCGTTATCATCCGCACCGGGTGCAAAACTGCCAGTGGGTTTATCATCGTAATGAGCGCAAATCATTACATATTGATTTCTTCTTACCCCGTAATGTAATGCATAAACATTTTGTCCGTTTTCATCAAAATTCTGTCTGAAGGTCTGTAAACCATAACTTTTTAATTTTTCATAAAGAAAATCTGCCGCATATTGATTTCCTATATTATCAGAATGTCTTGATAAAATTGTGAATGTTCCTTCATGTGTAGTAAAAGAATTATCCCCAGTAATTATTCTTAAATTATTATAAAGTGAATCTATGTTTACTTGATTAATTATTTTCGATACAGATTGATTATACTGAGCTGTGGTATATGAAGTTATGAATAAAATAAGAGTAAGAATATAAAACAACTTTTTCATGAATTTCTCCTCTGCAAAACTACAATTATTTTGAAACCGGAAAAGGCAGTAATTTTTCTTATTTATCATCAAAAAAAATATTTGTGAATTTGCATTTATTATTTCACTACCTTATATTTTGAGTTATTAATTTACATTTACCTAAATAATTTAGAGAGATTATGTTAGACGACTTAGACATTACCATCCTGAAAAAACTTCAGGTAAACGGCAGAACAAAAAGAAGCGAATTAGCAGAAGCAATCGGTTTATCGCTACCATCGCTTAGCGAGAGATTAAAAAAGCTGGAAGATCATAAAGTTATCGAGGGCTATTTTGCAAAAATTAACCGGCACACTTTCGGACTCGATATAATGGCATTTATTACTGTAATAATGGATTCATCAAAAAATTATGAAAAGTTAATTGAACATGTAAAAAAAACACCGGAAATATTGGAATGCCATGCTATTCTTGGGGAAGGCTCTCATATTATGAAAGCACTTGTTAAAGATTCTAAATCATTGGAACAGCTTTTAACAAAAATTCAATCGTGGCCCGGAGTAACAAGAACGGTAACACATTTTGTTTTATCAACTATTAAAGAAGGCACAAATATTAATTTATAAATTAAGGAGATTATATGGGTAAAATATCCTCACCGCCAGAAGAAGTATTGTCATTTATTAAATCGAACAAAATTCAATTTGTAGATTTTAAGTTTATGGATTTCCCAGGACAGTGGCAGCATTTCACCGTTCCAGTTAGTCAACTATCAGTTGATTCATTTGAAGATGGTTTTGGATTTGACGGCTCGTCAATCCGCGGTTGGAAAAGTATAAACGAAAGCGACATGTTAATCATTCCTGATCCAAGTACAATGTTTGTTGATCCGTTTATCACCGCACCAACTATTAGTTTAACATGCGATGTATATGAGCCGGCAACAAAAGAAAAATATTCACGCTGTCCGCGCAGTATTGCACAAAAAGCTGAAGCGTATTTGAAATCAACTGGAATTGCGGATACTGCTTATTTTGGTCCCGAAGCAGAATTTTTTGTTTTAGATGATGCGCGTTTCGAAACCGGTTCAAATTTTTCTTTCTATTCAGTTGATTCAATCGAAGGTAAATGGAACTCTGGACGAGATGAAAGTCCCAACCTCGCTTACAAACCAAGATACAAAGAAGGATATTTTCCGGTACCGCCTACAGATTCTTTAATGGATCTACGAAATGAAATGGTGCAGAATTTAATCAACATTGGAATTGATGTTGAAGCACAGCATCATGAAGTTGCAAGCGGCGGTCAATGTGAAATAGATTTAAAATTTGCCCCGTTAGTAAAAGCAGCAGATCAATTATTAATATTTAAATACATTGTAAAAAACACAGCAAAGAAAAACAATAAAACTGTTACTTATATGCCCAAACCAATATTCGGTGATAACGGCAGCGGTATGCACGTTCACTCAAGTTTATGGTTAAAAGGAAAACCTCTCTTTGCTGGAAGCGGTTACGCCGGATTGAGTGAAATGGCTCTCTATTTTATCGGCGGTTTACTAAAACATGCACCATCATTGCTTGCATTTACAAATCCTACAACTAATTCTTATAAAAGATTAGTACCTGGATTTGAAGCCCCGGTAAATTTAGCTTACTCACAAAGAAATAGAAGTGCTTCTATTAGAATTCCTATGTATTCAACTTCTCCTAAATCAAAACGTGTTGAATTTAGATGCCCCGATCCAGCTGCAAATCCTTATCTTGCTTTTTCAGCTATTATGATGGCTGGACTTGATGGAATTCAAAATAGAATTGATCCGGGTGATCCTCTTGATAAAGATATTTACGATCTCTCGCCAGAAGAATTGAAAGGTGTTCCTTCAACACCGGAATCTTTGGGACATGCATTAAAAGCATTAGCAGATGATCATGATTTCTTATTAAAGGGTGATGTATTTACGGAAGATGTAATCAAAACTTGGATTAACTATAAAATTGATAAAGAAATTAAACCGATGGCATTACGTCCGCATCCGCATGAATTTGAATTATATTTTGATGTGTGATTTATAAGAATACAGAATTCAGAAGTGAGAATTCAGAAGGCGGCTCAAAAGGTCGCCTTTACTATTTTATACTCCATTTTATTCCCTCTCCTAGTTTAGGAGAGAGGTAGGCTCAGCCGCAATTAGTTTGGCGGGGTGTGGTCATACTAAAATTATTTCTTGCGTTCGGAAAGTTCTCGGGAATTGGCTCTTTAATCCATCTTTGGACGAGACAGCAGTACCAACAAAATATTCATCGTATTTAATTACCTTTTGTCCATAACTGCCTAAATCTTTTTTAATCGTTCCGCCTTTTAGATAAATTTCCAAATCGCTTTTATTATTCAACTCAATTAAATTTTTCGTAATCGCATTAGAAAATATTTTAACTGCAAAAGAATTTAATTGAATTACATTTCTCTTATCGATTGTTCCAAACTTTAATCCTAATCTCAAAAATCGGCTGACATCCTCATAATCCCAATCAGAATTAACAAAATATAAATCGCCATTTCGGTTTATGTACCTAAAATTTTCTAATTGTGACTTATCCACTCCGTAATAATCTGCAAACGAATCGAGATATTGTTTTACTCTTTTATTTGCATAATCAATAATCCAAAATTTACTTTCGTGTGAAGTCTGTTTTACAGTTGGTTCGGTACTTTCAATCTTTCTCAATTTAGATACAAAAAATCCCTCTGAGCCGATTTCCCATGGTAGTATTCTGTGTGCTTTTGCAATTTGAGAGTTTAAATTTTCATTTTCATATTTTGTAAATGCCGGTCTGCTTTTTACGGGAAGTTCAATATCAACAAGTTCAACCTGATATTTATTTAAGATTTTATTAAGTACTAATTCATTTTCTTCCAAAGTCAAAGTACAAGTTGAATAAACAATTTCTCCACCTACTTTACACATTTTTATTGCACTTACAAGAAGCCGGTATTGAATCTCTGAAAGACCTTCAGCTTTTTGTTCATTCCACCAATTACTAACCTCACCTTTTTTTTGAGTAATACCAAGTGCACTACACGGTGCATCTACTAAGATTTTGTCGAAGTAGTTCTCAAAATATTTGCTAAGCAGTTCCCCTTTAGAATTAATAACACCGGTATTCACTAAACTTTGCTTCTCTGTGTTGAATAGTAAAATTCTCGCTCTATCAAGTGATATTTCATTGGCTATCAATGTTCCTTTATTATTCATTATCTCTGCAAGTTGTGTTGTTTTTGAACCCGGTGCAGCACATAGGTCCAACACCCTGTCATTCTCATACGGATTTAAAACTAAAGCCGGTATCATTGAGGAAAGACTTTGTATGTAATATGAACCAAGTATAAAATCGAAAGTCTTGCCGATTATATTTCCACTCTGAATAACTTGATAAGTGTTTTCTATACCGGGAATAGAAATTAATTTGATGCCGTATTGTTCAAGGTTCGAAATTATTTTTTCTTTAGAGATAGTAAGTGGTGAGATACGAATATATGGTTTATATTCGCCGTTAAAATATTCAGTGTAAAAGTTTAAATACTCTTTGCCGAAATGTGTTTCTATGTAGGAAGAAATATTTTTACTGAGTTCAATCAATTCAATGGCGTGTTAGGTTTAGTGTGTTAAAAACTTGTGTGGAATTCCTTTTAAAACCTTTTGAGTTAGGAAATTCTTGTTTGAATTCCGTTTCCATTTTCTTTAAAAAAGAATCGATATGTTTTTCGTAATCCCGGACGGTTTCGTAAACATGCAAATCCGCTGCTGGTATTTTTAGTTCAACCGGTTTATATCTGTTTGCATAAATAATATATTTGGCTT
Organism: uncultured Melioribacter sp.; assembly: GCA_964464825.1. GTDB lineage: Bacteria > Bacteroidota > Ignavibacteria > Ignavibacteriales > Melioribacteraceae > DYJK01. The sequence goes on from CAYXKL010000023.1 coordinate 25,559, forward strand.
TGTAATGATCATCTGTCGAAAAAATTGTTTCTCCATTTTCATCTATAATCTGGTATGAATTAAAAAGAGGAGGTGGAAGTAATAGCATTTTACCGGGCAATGTAATTGTCTTGCACTCAACATTCTTAAGAAAATCATCCGGAAATTTTTTCAGTTCATTTCTGATCTTCTCAATCCATTTAGCGGTAAATTCTTTTTCTGTCATATTTAATCCTGAGCAAAGAGAAGAATCACATTAATTAACACAGAGACTCTTCATCTGTTTTCAACAGATTAAGAGTTACATTTATTCAATCCAATCTGCAATAAATACATTTGTCTCGCGGCTCGGTTTTCTATCTGCTCTTCTGTTTGAACACCATGCTAATTTTTTACCATCGAATGAAAACATCGGGAAAGCATCAAATGTATTTGAATTCGTAATCTTTTCAAGTCCGGTTCCGTCAACGTTGATCATAAATATATCAAACAATCTTCCCCCTTTATCAATCGAGTGATGATTTGAACAGAACAATATCCGCTTTCCATCAGGATGAAAAAACGGCGCCCAATTTGCACCTGGTAAATTGGTAACTTGTTTTACATTCCTTCCATCAATATCCGCAACAAAAATGTTTAGTGCTTTCGGTTCAACGTAACCTTCGGATAATAATTTTTTATATGGTTCAGCATCTTCACCTTGCGGTCTGCTTGCACGCCAAACAATTTGTTTTGAATCTGCAGAAAAGAAAGCTCCGCCATCGTAACCTAATGTATTGGTTAATTGCAAGTATTCACCGGTCTGTAAATCATAACGCCAAAGATCGAGATCGCCCGAACGTGTTGATGTAAAAATTAAATATCTTCCATCGGGTGATGCAGTTGCTTCTGCATCGTAACCATTTCCACCGATTAATAATTTCAAATTACTTCCATCATTATCAGTTACATAAATGTCATATGAATCATGAATAGGCCAAACATATCTACCGCTTGAAAACATTTGTGATTCCGGACATTTAGCATCTGCATCATGAGTGGATGCGAATACGATTCTGCCATCCTTCAAAAAATAACTGCAAGTGGTTCTTCCCCTTCCGGTTGATATTAATTGATACTGTAAATCCCCAACAATTGGAGATCCATCTGCATTCATTTTAAATATTTGATCACACCCTTGCTTATTAATTATATTCCAATCGCTTTGAAAGATTAATTGTTTATCATCAAAGCTCCAGTATGCTTCGGCATTGTTGCCACCAAAGGTAAGTTGACGGACATTTCTTAAATGATCTTCACCAGAAAACCATAATGAATCTTCATGTACATTATTTTTGATAGTTGGTAATTTGCTTCCTGAAAAAATGAAACTGATTACTGCGATAATTAAGAGACTGAATAAAGGAGATTTATAATTCATGACGAATATTCTTCCTATTGAATTTTAATGATTTTTTTATCTTTTCTAAAAATTAAATAAAGCCCTAAAAATAGAAATGGTATGCTAAGTATCTGCCCCATATTCAATAGCATTCCTTTTTCAAAATAAGTTTGATCTTCTTTTATGAATTCAATTAAAAATCTGAATCCGAAAATTAGAATTAAAAATAATCCAAAAATAAATCCGGGTTTAAATTTCGTCTTTGATTTAAAATAAAAAGTTATAAGTAAGATGAAAGAGAGTAGATAAGCAATAGCTTCGTAAAGCTGAGCCGGGTGACGCGGAATATTATCTACTGATGCAAACACAAAAGCCCACGGTACATCTGTTTCTACTCCAATAATTTCTGAGTTGAAAAGGTTGCCCATGCGGATAAAAAATCCGGCAAGTGCAGCAGTTATTACCAATCTATCCATCAACCATAAAAATGAATACTCTTTATGCTTTTTTACGAATAAGTAGATCGCAGTCAAAATTCCAATTGCTGCACCGTGACTTGCCAAACCGCCTTTCCAGACTTGAAGTATTTCAAGCGGATTCGCTAAATAATAATTCGGATTGTAAAAAAAGCAATGACCAAGTCGTGCACCAAATACTGTTCCTAATATCATATACCAGATTAAATCATTCAGATCTTGTTCCGGTCGATTTTCTCTTTTGTAAATGACGTAAAATATTTGGTACCCAACAATAAACGACAAAGCAAAAAGTAATCCGTACCAACGGATTGTGAAAGGACCTATTGTTACAATGTCGGGGTTAACATCCCAGTAAATCACGGCTGTATCGATTTAGTTAGATTTTAGTGAGTTAATATCCGGTCTTAAGTGGACGAAGCAAATTTAGTAAATCAATGCTTAATAAACCAAGAAGGAAATAGTCATTAATTAATAAAAAGATACGATAAAGCGGTTTTTTCGATACTTGATTCTAGATTCTGGATATTTTATGCTAATAAGTTGCTTTTTTTCAGAGCAACTCCATTACAATAATGAATTCACTATAACTCATTCTTTCCAAATAAAATCAAACAGCAGATATGATGCGGTGAGCATTATTACATCGTAGCAGACGAGCACAAATATTTCAACTAACGAATCACTAACATTATTACCATCCATTGCAAATTTTGTTAGTTCGAGGAGTGTTAAAATTAGAGGAAGCAAAATCGGGAATGAAAGTACTGGGTAAAGTGTTCCTTTTGAAGATGCTTTGGAAATTATAGCGGCAATAATCGTAGATGATACTGCAATGCCAATGTTGCCGAGTACAAATGCAAAAGTAAAAAGTAAAAAGTTTTTGATTACAAAGGATTCGAATAGAATAAAAAATAAAAATGTGATTGCAAAGTTCATCAGGAAGACGAGCAATAAGTTAAAAATCAATTTACCGGAAAAAATTGTTGAAGGAGAAGCAATAAGATGAAGCGTCATCGTTGTACCGCGCTCTTCTTCAGAGACAAATGCACGGGATAAACCCGACATTGCAGAAAAAAAGATTACTACCCATAAAAGTCCGCCGGTTAAATACTCGGTAATTTTCTCACTTCCAATCGAAAACATAATTACGCTAATCGTAACAAGAATGAACATAGCGAGTGCATTTATTGCATAGCGCGTACGCAGTTCGGATTGCCAGTCTTTCTTAAATAATGAATATGCTTTCATTTTCTTTTTTCCCTCTGCTACTTCTTTGCATTTGCCCGGCGTTTTATGTCGGGCACTCTGCGGTAAAAGCTCTACCGCAAAGACCGCTGAGAAGACGCGGAGTACGCAGAGTTTATTTCACTCAGTTCCGTTTATAATTTTCAACATTCAATATTTGTTTGCACAAACTAAGATCGGAATCTTCGTTTGAAGCAATGATAACAAGATTTGTTTTCGCTTCTTCAACTATTAACTCATAAACTTTTTCTTTTCCAGCATTATCAAGATACGAGGTTGGTTCATCTAAAATAATCAATTGAGGTTCATGTAGTAATGCAAAGATAAATTTCAATCTCTGTTTCATACCCGATGAATATCCACGAACAAGATCATTTCTTCTATCAAACAAATTCAATTGATTGAATAGATAATCCGATTTTTCTTTATCGAATTTTATCCCTCTGATATTTGAAAAATGAATCAAGTTTTCTTCAGCAGTAAATTCATCATACAGAAAAAGATATGGTGAGACAAATCCTATGTAATCGTGAAGTTTATCAACATCAACAATAGTATTATTAAATTTATGAATCACCTTTCCTCGTGTTGGTGAAATTATATTTGCAATAATTTTTACCAGTGTCGATTTGCCAGAACCATTCGGTCCGGATATTCCATAAACCGATCCCGGATTAAATGAGCTGTTGATCGAATCAAACACAAGCCGTCTTCCGAAATACTTAACAAGATTCTCAAGTTGCAGAGAGTAACTAATCATTGAACACCGCAAATTTTCCTTTTTTGGTTTCATCACCAACTTTTACTACGTAAAAATAAATTCCAGTATTTAATCTGTTGCTGTTTTCGTCCAAACCATTCCACTGTGCATAAATTTTATCGGATGTAACAATTCTAACCTGACCATTAAAAACTAAATTCATATCAATCGAATAAATATATAGATCTGCATAACCGGAATAAGTAATTCCCACCGGGAAATTTATGTTAGAATTAATTGAATAGTGAAACGGCTGCGGAAATGGGTAATCAATTTCAGTTGTATTTATTCCGCCATCATTTAAAGCGATGTTGTTCAATATATTCGATTCGGTGAGAAGAAACGGACTTATACTTTCTATTTTTGAAAAATATCCATCAATAATTTTTGTGTAGCCATCGCCCTGATTATTTGAAAGATGATAAGTAAAATTTAGCTTGGAAGTAATATTATTTATTCCATTAGTAATATCGCAATTAGCAACAATAGAATAGAAAGAATCAGGTATTGATGTGCCGCTTGTAAATAGCAAATAATTAAGAGAAACCGGTTCGGAATCAATTGTAATAGATGCTTCCGGCTGAGTGAAAGCGGCTGACATAAGCGGAGAAATTTGAGTATAGTTTGCTGCTTCTTCGAAATATTTATTGGGAATAGCCCGGTTTCCGGTAAAATAAAACCACTGTCCGAAAATATTAAACTCTGTTTTGAACGTAGAACCATTTTCTGAAATTGCAGATGCTGCAGCATCAAGAGTTCTCTGATTCGGCATTAATTCCCATATTCTTTTTATTACATCAATTCCAAAACGGTCTTTCAAAAAAATATTCCATGCAGCAAGGTTATATCCGCTGTTGGCAGAAAACGTTCTATAAGGTCTATCTGTAAAAGATTTCATATAAGCGTAATAATCATTAATACTGTCATATACAAATTCTTCCATCGCTGTAGATGTCGCTTCAAAATAAAAAAGATCATTTTGACGGTACACATAATTCCCCATTTGTATTGCATGGTGCAGTTCGTGTGCAGCTGTAACGCGCGCAGCATCAATTCCCTTAGTGTACGTTGAAGAAAAATCATTATCCATTACTATAAAAGTTATGTAAGTTTTATCGGTAATTTGATTCTCTGTCTCTGTATAACCATAAAAAGAAGTTGGTAAA